>NZ_JBEPLY010000033.1:0-1041 GCF_040545495.1 Martelella mangrovi | reverse complement strand
CATTGCAGAAGGAAGATAGGTGGACGGATTTTACTCCGCCCGCGGACGGTCTATTCCGCCGCTTCCGTGGCCGACTTTTGCACCGCCGTTCTCAGGTGGCTATGCCGGCATCGCCCTCATGCCGGAAATCCACGCTCTCGATGCCGATATGCTCGACCAGCCGCTGGACCGTTTTCTGGCGCTGAAGACCTGTGTTCTAACGCCGGACATGAATGCGCGGCAGGCCGCACAGCAGTTCGAGGAACAGTCATCCGATGCGCTTGTCGTCGTCAGCGACCGCATTTCGAACCGTGTCATCGGGCTTTTGAGCGAAAGTTATGTTCTGCGCCGCTATGCCGAGGAACTCGACAAGGTTCGCATGGATATGAGCGGCGGCAGCCGCGGCTCGGTCGGTGCTCCCGGCGGGCTACGAAAATAGCCGCCCGCTTTCCAAAGCGATCAGGCACTGCGGCAAGCCGGAGATATTCCGCTCAATCAGTCCGGTTGGTCTACCGACTATCGTTTCGGTAGGGATGATGTTGGCCTGCTCCCCGCATGGTCCTGCGTTTTGATGTAGAATTTGCACAATCATATGGAGCAGATTTAAGCGAAAGAGCCAATTCACCGAGGCGCAGTTTATTGGGACGATCAAGGAACAGGAGGCCGATCTTCCAACGTCCAAGGTTTACCGCTTATGGTGGTATGAAGGTTTCCGAGGCTGCCCGGCTCAAAACTTTGGAAGACGAGAAGCCACGCAGAAGTGGCTTCTGTCCGATACGATGCTCGACATTGGCGTGCGAAGGACCTCATGAGAGACAACTGACGCCATTCGAAGAGGAAGCGGGCCTCGATATCGACCTCTATGGTGCGATTGCGGATTTGCTGCACCTCGCTAGTGGTGTACGGATGCCAAAACGCCAAAAGCCCCCACGGTTATGCGAGGGCTTTGATATTGCTGATAAAACGTTTTTGGTTGCGGGGGCAGGATTTGAACCTGCGGCCTTCAGGTTATGAGCCTGACGAGCTACCGGGCTGCTCCACCCCGCGTTATATTTTTGAGGC
>NZ_JBEPLY010000032.1:0-1224 GCF_040545495.1 Martelella mangrovi | reverse complement strand
GGCGATGTCGCGGCGATCCCGTCCAACGACGGTTTCGGTTTTACCCTCGGCATTGTCAATGGCGAGCGCATTTTCGTGCTGCGGCCGGAAGGCTTTGGCACGGTTGACCTTCTGGCGGCAAGCCGGGCTTTTTCCATCGGGTAACATGATCAGACTTCTGTTTTATACGCTGGTCGCGTTTCTCAGCGCGGCGACGATGGCGCATGCCGGTTTCATCGTTGGCGCTATTGGTGCCGTTGCCAGTTTCATCGGCTCTGTCGGTGTCATCGGCCAAACGATCATTGGCATCGGCCTCAGCGTCGGCGCCAGCCTGATCCAGCGCGCCATAGCTGGCAAGCAAAAGCGGCCGGAAGCGCGCGACCCAGGCGTCAGCCTGTCGCTTCGGATGGGCGACAACCAGCCGATTACCTTTATTGCCGGTGACTATGCCACCGCGGGGCGGCGGAAATATGCGGGCGTGTGGGGCAGTGAGGGCGGCACGCCGAACGCCTATTTCGTCGATGTGATCGAACTTTCGAACCTGCCGCAGTCCGGTCTGAACGGCGTGTGGGTGGATGATCAGAAGGTGACGCTTCTGACCGATGAGGCACATGGCGAATTCGGTTTTCCGGTGTCCGAATACCGCGAAAACGGTACGGATCACATGTGGGTCAAGTTCCACGATGGCAACCAGACGGCGGCGGACGGCTATCTTGTCGACCGGTTCGGGTCGGATGCGGAGCGGCCCTGGCATGCCGCTATGATTGGGCTCGGCTGCGCCTATACCATCGTGACCTGCCGGTATAACCGCGATCTGTTTTCCAGCGCGCCGAGCATGCTGTTTGAGCTGGGATCGATCCCGCTTTATGATCCGCGCAAGGATAGTTCGGTCGGCGGCAGCGGCGCGCATCGCTGGGATAATCCCGCCACGTGGGAGCCGTCGAACAATCTCTTTGTCATCATGTATAATGTCGAGCGCGGCATATATTACGGCGACCAGTGGATTTATGGCGGTCAGAACCTTTCGGCTTATCGCCAGCCGATCGCCAACTGGATGGCGGCGATGAACGAGGCCGACGCTCTTGTCGATGATGGCAATGGCGAGATGGTTCCGGCCTTTCGCGGCGGTTATGAATTCATCGGCAATGAACGGCCGCTGGATGCGCTCGAAGAGTTGAGGCTGGCCTGCAATGCGCTTCTGGCCGAGGTCGGCGGCATCTTCAAGGTGCAGGTCGGCGCTCCGGG
>NZ_JBEPLY010000031.1:0-1224 GCF_040545495.1 Martelella mangrovi | reverse complement strand
TGACCTGAGCCCCTGAACTTCCTCCAGATTCTGGTAGAGTCTGTCACGACACGGAGACGGACGGCATGAAGCGTTCACGGTTCACGGAAGAACAGATCATCGGGATCTTGAAGGAGCAGGAAGCGGGTGCGAAGACGGCGGATGTTTGCCGCAAGCACGGCATTTCAGATGCGACCTTCTACAAATACAAGGCGAAGTATGGCGGCATGGATGTCTCCGATGCGCGTAAGCTCAAGGCGCTTGAGGACGAGAATGCCCGGCTGAAGAAGCTGCTCGCGGAGGCGATGCTGGACAACGCGATCCTGAAGGATGTCGCTTCAAAAAAATGGTGACGCCCGATGTGAAGCGGGATGCGGTGGCTCAAATCTGTGCGCAGCATGGGGTGAGCCAGCGTCGGGCGTGCGAAGTTCTTTCGGTGGATCGGTCGAGCGTGCGCTATCGCAGTGTTCGCCCCGACGATGCCTCCATTCGTGAGGCGATGAAGAAGGTGGCCTCCGAGCGCCGGCGCTTCGGCTACCGCCGGATCCATGTCATGCTGGGTCGGCAGGGGATCGTTATGAACCTGAAGAAACTCCGACGGCTTTACCGGGAAGAGAAGCTGACCGTGCGCAAGCGCGGCGGCCGCAAGAGGGCTTTGGGAACAAGGCGACCATTGGCCTTGCCCTCACGCCCCAACGAGCGCTGGAGCCTGGATTTCATCAGTGATGCCTTCACAGATGGCCGCCGCTTCCGGGTGCTGGCTGTCGTGGATGACTTCACCCGCGAATGCTTGTGTCTCGTCGCGGACACATCGCTGTCTGGCGTTCGCCTTGCCCGGGAGCTGGACACCCTCATCGACAGGCGAGGCAAGCCAAGGACAATTGTCTCCGATAACGGCACGGAGATGACCAGTATGGCGATCCTCAAATGGTGCCAGGAGACCCATGTCGAATGGCACTACATCGCTCCCGGCAAGCCGATGCAGAACGGCTTTATAGAAAGCTTCAATGGCAGCTTCCGCGATGAGTGCCTCAACGAGACGCTGTTCTCGTCGCCCGCGCAAGCGCGCGCAGCCATCTCCACATGGAAGGAGGACTACAACGCAAACAGACCGCACTCATCGCTGGGCAATATCACGCCCAACGAGTTCGCAATGAAAATGGCACTGGAAAAACAGGCCGCTTGAGGCCAGATTAAAAACCCAAGACTCTCCCGAAAAATGGAGGGAAGTCGGGTCTCAGGTCA
>NZ_JBEPLY010000030.1:0-2085 GCF_040545495.1 Martelella mangrovi | reverse complement strand
TAATGCTGGGAAACGGCAATATCGGTTTCGATGCTGCGTTTGAGGGCGAGGGCGCACGTCGTTTTCTGGATGAACTGGTCAAGGCCAGAAAGGCACTTTACATTAAGGTGTCTGATGTGACGGAAACCATCCGACTACCTGTTTCAGGCTCAACGATCGCCGCGCAAAAAATGGCTAGTTTCTGCTTGACGGATGCGTCTGTTTCAGCCCCCATAGATGGTGTCCGGCCAAGTAGGCCTCGTGGCATGGATTGGCACGCCTTCGAGACGTTTCGGGATCTCGGTGAATGGGGGGATCGACCGCCTCATAACAAAGCTGGCGCCGTGTATCGCATTGCTCTCGCCAGAGCCTATGCGGGCAGTTGCTCACGTGCGACCGTAAATGAAAAAGCGATCAAGCGATTTGCGGAGGAATGGAATGTTTCGCTCGCCGATGAAGGGGAGGACGCCGAAACGCTGGGGCGATTGACGATGGACGAAACCGCTTACTACACAGGTGGGGCGTTGACGGAAGCGCAGATATGCGACTTCGCGGAGGCGGCATTCGGACCGGATGGTGAAGCTGGGCTGGATTTTCTGAAGCTAAAGCAATGAGACGCTTCTCGAGGGCGGTCTGATGCGCGGGTCCGCTCAGTTCTAAACATCCAGCACCGTGCGGCGCACACGCCCGATAACTCTGACCGTCCCATTCATCGCTGGCGGGGGCACATCGTGATAGGAAGCCGGTTGAAACGGAGGATCGTCATTCGGCCTGTAGCGCTTGTAGGTCGCCGCGCCGCGTTCATCGGCCACAACATAGCAGGCGTTCGGTACTAGGCGGCGATCCGAAAGGTTCACAAAAATAACGCTATCAGGCGGTGAAATCTTGTTCATGGAATCACCTTCGACCCGCAGTGCAATCCATTTTCCCTGTGGAAGATCGATAGCTGCCACGGTCGGGTAGTGGTCGAGGTCTGTTACCTCCGTCTGGTCAGTCAGTTGTCCGGCGCTGACGAACGAAATCAATGGTATATCATCAACTTTCGGCGGTGCGGTGTCTGTGTCGTGCATTTCCCCCGTGCCGAAATAGAGCCATTCGAATGAGACTTTGAACACCTTGGCATATCGGCGAGCGTCTGTGACCGTAAAGCCGTTGGCGCCGCTCTCATGAGACTTATAGGTGTTTTCATTCCAGCCGTAATTGGTCGCCAGCTTGCGGTAGCTGCCTTTTCCGGCCTGCTTGCGCGCCTGTTTAAGGCGCTCGGCGCGACCTCTCTTCTCGGCTTGCTCCTGCCGGCTTTCCATAAGCTCATGTCCTGTAGATTGGATAGGTGCAGATTGTACCTACTAATGTGGGTGCGGGTAACACCTATTTGCGCTTGACAAAAATGGGTGTGAATGACACCTATTTTGGCATGACACACACAGACCTCATTCTCAGATGGCCTTCGATCGCCGAATTCGGGCGTGATATCGGCGTGCCGTATGAAGCGGCAAAGGCGATGCGTCGGCGCGGCAACATCCCGGCCCAATATTGGAAGCGTGCGGTTGAGGCCGCGCGGCTTCGGGGCATTGACGGCGTCGAGTATGAGCGACTGGCCGAGCTGGTGTCCGTTGCAGGCGGCATGTCCCGCCAGCAGGCGGAGGCGTCTTGATGGAGTGGTATTTCCTTGCTCTTGCCATCGCTCTGGCACTGCTTCCGTTTCAACTGGTTGCGGTGGTGTTCGGGCCGGTCGGTCTGTCCTGGGCTGTGTTTCAGCTTGTCACCGGTCACTGGCCGTCCTTCGAGGGATTTCGGGGGGACGGACGATGATGACGGCTTTTTCATCCCCTCATGCGCGTTTTGAGTGTTTCGCGCGCATGCACCTTGCCTCGCTTCCGGCCGCAGGTTCTGCGTTGGCTGGGGCGGGGTCTTTTGTTCTATCCGGCGGCGCGATCCTTCCTGTGGCGCTGCCGGATCAGCGGCGGGGGCGTTTCCTCCTCCCGCGCGCCCGCCGCACCCGTTTGCATCGTTTCTCCTGCCTGCGGCCATTGTGGCCTCCCTAGTTCTCGATCGCGCCGGGCACTTCCGGCGCTGATTGAAACCTAATTTTCCGCCTGATTTCCC
>NZ_JBEPLY010000029.1:0-2263 GCF_040545495.1 Martelella mangrovi | reverse complement strand
TTCGGTCCATTCGTCAAAGGGCAGATTACTGGTGATCAGGGTGGCACCCCGCTCATAGCGTTGCGAGATCAACTCGAACAGCAGTTCCGCGCCGGTCCTGGAGAGCGGCACGAAGCCGAGTTCGTCAATGATCAGCAGTTTGTAGGCTGCCATCTGCTTTTGGAAACGCAAGAGACGCCGCTCGTCACGGGCCTCCATCATCTCACTGACCATGGCAGCTGCTGTGGTGAAACCAACGGACAGGCCCTTCTGGCAGGCGGAAAGGCCAAGGGCGAGCGCTATGTGGGTCTTGCCGGTTCCGCTGGGGCCGAGAGCGATGACGTTCTCGCGACGCTCGATCCATTCGCAGCGGGCCAGCTCCAAGACCTGCATCTTGTTGAGCTTCGGGATGGCGGCAAAATCGAAACTGTCGAGGCTTTTGACGACCGGGAATCTGGCTGCCTTGATACGACGCTCGACCTTGCGACGATCCCGTTCGATCATCTCCCGCTCGGCAAGCCGGGTGAGGTACCCGATATGATCGACGCCTTCGGTGGCGCAAAGCCGGGCCAGTTTCTGATACTCCCGCTGGAAGGTCGGCAGCTTCAGGCTCTTGAGGTAATGGGCAAGCAGGATCTCGGGTGCTTCGGCGCTCATGCCGCTTCTCCCTTCCCCGATGACAGGAGGCCCATATACGCCTTCGCCGATGTCGTCTCGACGGTTGCTCTCGGCAGGTAGGGATAGATCGACAGATCCAGTCGAGGCGGCCGGCGCTCCACCCGGCAAAGAATCAGATGTTTGATGGCATCGAAGCCGATCGCGCCGAGATGAATGGCCTGCTTCACCGCCGCATGCAGGTCGGCCATATCGAAGCTTTCCAGCAGACGAAGAACCTGCACGTATTCCCGCCTGCCATGTTTTGCCATCTTGTCAATTTGGCGGCCTTCCATCAGGCGGCACAGTGTGGCGAACTCCTCCGGCAGATCCCAGCCCTGCAAAGGGGCTGCCTGATCCAGCGCATTGATCTTCTGCTCGATCAGCGGCAGGTAATGCACCGGGTCGAAGATGACATCTTCCCGATCCCAGCTTCGGGGATGGCGGGCGATGATCTCACCGCGGCAACCGATCACGACCTTATCGACATAGCCTCGGATCCAAACGTCTTGATGACCGTAGGCGACGGGTACGGAATAATCGTTCGTCTTGTAGCGAACGAGAGACTGTGCCGTGACCCTGGCGCTGGCCTGATCGCAGGCGTCAAAGGGCGACACCGGCAAGGACTGCATGGCAGCCAGATCGCGCTGCAGCCGTTCACCGATCGTCTCGCTCTCACCGCGCAACCTGTCGCGCTGGCGCTTGCGGCACTGTTCTTCCAGAAAGGCATTGAACGTATCCCAGGTCGCAAACTGCGGGATGGGGACCATGAAGTTACGCCGGGCATAGCCCACGAGGCCCTCGACATTGCCCTTGTCATTGCCCTTACCGGGGCGGCCATAGCGATCCCGGATCAGGTAGTGGGACAGGAACCCGCTGAACAGCGTCGCCCGCTTGCGCGTGCCATCAGGCAGGATCCTCGCCACAAGGCAGCGGTCATTGTCATAGACGATCGATTGCGGCACGGCCCCGAAAAACGCAAACGCATGGACGTGGCCATCGACCCAGGCCTCGGCTACCGCCGCCGGATAAGCCCGCACGTAGCAGCTGTCACTATGCGGAAGATCGAGCACGAAGAAACGGGCTTTCTGCTCGACACCCCCGATCACCACCGTCGCCTCGCCGAAATCGGCCTGCGCATGGCCGGGCGGATGAGAAAGCGGCACGAACACTTCCTGACGGCGTTGTTCCCGCTCCCGGATATAGTCCTTGATAATCGTATAGCCGCCAGTGAACCCGCACTCATCACGAAGCCGGTCAAACACACGCCTGGCCGTATGGCGCTGTTTGCGCGGTACCTTCGCGTCTTCATCCAACCAGTGGTCGATCGTCGAAACAAACGCGTCCAGCTTCGGCCGCCGGACTGGTGATTGTCGCCGATAGCCAGGAGGTGTCGAATACGACAGCATCTTCGCTACGCTGTCGCGCGAGATGTTGAAGTGTTTGGCTGCCTCACGTCGGCTCATCCCTTCCGAGACGGCCAGACGAACCTTCAGATAAAGATCCACGGTATAAATCCTCTGTCCCTCCTGCGCTCATTGCAGAAGGAAGATAGGTGGACGGATTTTACTCCGCCCGCGGACGGTCTATTCCGCCGCTTCCGTGGCCGACTTTTGCACCGCCGTTCTCA
>NZ_JBEPLY010000028.1:0-5027 GCF_040545495.1 Martelella mangrovi | reverse complement strand
CGGCCGCTGGATGCGCTCGAAGAGTTGAGGCTGGCCTGCAATGCGCTTCTGGCCGAGGTCGGCGGCATCTTCAAGGTGCAGGTCGGCGCTCCGGGTAGCGCGGTATACGCGTTTACGGACGACGATATCATCATCACCAAAGGCCAGAGCCTTGCGCCGCACGGCACGCTGGATGATACGACGAATGCGGTGGAGGCGACATATCCAGAGCCTGCCGAAAAGTGGACGATGAAGGACGCGCCCGCGCGCTATGACAGCGCGCTGGAACTGGCCGACGGCAACCGCCGCCTGCCGGAAAGCTTCAGCTTTGAGGCCTGCCCATACGGCGGCCAGGTGCAGCGGCTTATGCAGGCGATGCTGAAGGACGCACGCCGGTTTCGCACGCATCAGTTTTTTCTGCCGCCCGACGCCTGGCCGCTGGAGCCGAATGACGTTGTCAGCTGGACCAGTGCCCGCAACGGTTATGACAACAAGAAGTTTCTGGTGGTCGGCATCAGCACGACGCCGGGCGTCAATGCTGCCGTCTCGCTGAAGGAAATCGACCCCTCCGATTATGACTGGTCGGCGGCCGATGCGTTGCCGACCGCAGTCGGCTGGCTTGGCAAGATCGGTGTGCCGGCACAGGTGATGACCGGCTGGAATGTTCAGCCTGCCACGCTTCACGATGCCGAGGGCAATGCCTGGCGCCCGACGATTCGCGTCGGTTGGGCCGGCGGCCTGGATGATGTTGAGCGGGTGTGGGTACAGGTGCGGCAGGCGGCGAATGGCGATGTGGTCTTCGACAGCGACAGCATGCGCTATGCCAGCCCGTATTACGCGCTTTTGCAGCCCGTTTTCCGGCACAATACGGACTATGAGGTGCGCGGGCGTTATATCCCGATTTCGCGGCGACCGACGGAATGGTCGGCATGGCTTTCCGTCACGACGCCGGATGTCGCGACCGACCTCGATGTGACGCTCGATACCGTCGGCGAGGACGTCCGCAAGCGATTTGAAGAATTACAGGCTGATTTTAATCTTGCGCAGATGCGGCTTGCCGATCTTGCCGCCTCGGTCTCGTTGCAGGGCTCTGTCGGCCTGCTGGACCGGCTTGAACTGCGCCAACAGGCCGGCGAGGCGTTGGCGCAGATTATCGAGGAACGGCTCGTTCGCGCGACGGAAGACGAGGCGCTGGCCCAGCGGACCTTGCTTCTGGGCGCTGAACTGGATGATGCCACAGCGGCGCTTGTGCAGGAGCAGATCGCTCGGGCAACAGCCGATGCGGCGCTGGCAGAGCAGACCAACACACTGACAGCCCAGCTTGGCGATGCGTTTGCTGCGGGACAGGTGAAATTTTCCGTGGCTGCCGACCAGAGTGGCGTTGACGCACGCTTTTCCGTTCTGATCCGGGCCGGAACCGGCGGCGCCTTCCGGGAAAGCGGCTTCTATCTTGAGGTCTATACCGAAGGCGGCATCCAGCGATCGCGCTTTGCGGTCAATGCCGACCAGTTCGTCGTACTGAACAATGGCCAGCGGCCGCTTGTCTTCGAAGGTGGGACCCTGAAACTCAACGTCGCCGACATCGGTACGGTGCGCGCAGGGTACATGGAAAGCCTCAACAACAAGATGATTGTCGATTTGAACGCCGGGAGGATCATTATCCGCTCATGACCCGCACGCTGATCGGCCTCGATTATGCTGGCGTAGCCTCGGTCAAGGTCTCGACCGACGCCTATGATCCGGCGACAACGCCAGACACGACCTATGGCGCCTGGCTCTATAATTCCAAATTCGACCCGGTCCGGTATTGGGGCGCCACGACTATTACAGATGCAGGTGGAGCGCCGGATGAGCAGTATTTTCCGGCAGGGTCAAATGGCAGCAATTATCAACTCCTGATCACGAATTACGCACTGACCTATTACTATTTTCGCAATAGCTGGTTCGATGGTCTCTATTATTCGATGCCTGTTTTCTCGAAAAAAATCGTATCGTTCTCAGGGCGTTTTTCGGGTCGTATCGTGCGTCAATATTTTGGCTACGAGGGACGGAGCGGTTATCTGGCATCCACCGGTGCTTGGTCTCCGGGATGGTATCAAGGATACTACAATAACGGCATACTTACCCCTCCATTTGGCGACGGAACGTGGAGCTATCCAGATTACGACGAGAACGGAAACCCATCGTCAAACTTAGTTATTCAGGTCTGGAACCTTCCGGGGAACGTGGAGCCCATCCTCGATCCACCGCTCGATCCTGTTGCGGGTCAGACATCGGTGATCATAGACAGCACGACCTGTCGTGTTGCGAAGCCTGGCTATGATGCCAATACGGCAAGCGAAAGTCAGCTTGCCTTCGACAGTTCGGTTTTGCCGATCAAGGTTGTCGCGGCAAACGATGTTGCCGTTCCATCCGGTGTCTCAAGTGTGCCGGTCGGATCGGTCCCAGACGATTGTCTGGTCGATGTCCATTTCTACAACGGCGCAGACATCTATTATCCTGTCTCTCCGTTTCTCGGCGCCAATGACCCATCGATCGGCGCGGAATACTGGCTTTCCGGTGGGCAGCTTCATTTTGACAACAGCTATGGCGCTTGCCGCGCGCGCTACATGGTCTATGCCAGCAACAATGCTGGTCCGACCTATGGCGATAATGGTGTCATACGGCAGTTCAACGATGGAGCGCGGGATGTGGTCCAGTTCCTGCGGCCGGGCGCCGGTGCTGATCCGAACTTTGCGGACATCATTCTCGATACCCGCTGGCCGGCACTCAGGATTGTAAAGCAAGGCTATATACCGATTACCGCCGACGGCTATCAGGAGTGGGCCGTATCTTTCGATGCAGGGGGGGCGTGGCCCTTCATCAAATACATGACGGTTCACGGCGGTTATTCGTCTTCCGGCGAAAATTGGTCTGCGATGATCCGGGAGCCTTACGTTAAGCGGCTCTACACAAACACGCCCGGATCGGCGGGCGGTGCGGCGGGCGACACGACCTATTGTCGCCTGTCTTCGACGGAAGCGCGTTTCTACACCTATCGCGGCAATCCGGTTCGCATGTTCTATGCGGATTTTGAAGACTACGACAATCGCCGCCTGTCTTATCGATACGACGAAGCGCCAATCCAGGGCATCCGCTATTACATTTTCGGGATACCGCAGCCATGAATTACACGACTGGCACAATCACGCTTACAAATGGTTCGGCGGCCGTGACCGGGACCGGTACGGGTTGGCAGACTGCGCTGATCGCAGGCGGCGTCATTTATCCGCAGACAGCCGGAAACCCGTTGCCGATTGCAAGCGTCGACAGCAATACCGAAATCACGGCAGCAACGGAATGGGTCGGCGCAACCGGCACCTACGCCTATGCGATCCAGCGGCAGGACGACGCAAACCAGACCTATGCCAACGCAGAGGCGCTTGCGCGCTACATCGCGCAACTTGATAACCCGACACTTTCAGCCATTGCGGGACTGACGCCAGCCGCCGATAGGCTCCCGTACTTCAATGGGAGCGGCTCTGCTGATCTGACGATGCTAACCGCTTTTGCGCGCACCCTGCTTGCCGCCACCGATGAGGCCGCTGTCCGGAAGACTATTGGCGCTGCTCCTGAAACGCCTGGGAAGGTGGCGATGTTTGCCACGCCGTCGGCTCCGTCCGGCTGGTTGAAGGCCGATGGCGTATTATTGTCGCGCACGGCTTACGCCGGCTTGTTTGCCGCCATAGGGACACGTTTCGGAGCGGGCGATGGATCGACCACTTTCGCATTACCGGATCTTCGCGGTGAGTTTCTGCGCGGCTGGGATGATGGTCGTGGCGTCGATGGAAGCCGCGCTCTGGGCAGCGCGCAGTCCGATGCGATCCGTAATATCACAGGTCAACTTGGCGCATATACAACCGGAAGCCTGCAAAGCATTTTTGGCTCGGGGGACGGCGCATTCAGCGTGGATACGCCTGCCGCTGATGGGAGTATTGTCTCGGGATCGCCAAATGCACTTACGCGCTATCGATACGTGAACTTCGACGCATCGGCCGTTGTCCCCACGGCCTCGGAAAACCGCCCGCGCAACATCGCACTGCTTGCCTGCATCAAATACTGACGGAGTTGATCATGGATATCTATCATTTCAGCGTTGAGACCGGTGAGTATCTGGGCAAAAGGAAGGCTGACCCTGACCCGCTGGTAGAAGGCCGCTTCCTTATTCCCGCTAATGCCGTTACCGTCGCGCCGCCTACTGCAGGGCCGTATGAGGCAAGTGTATTTGCCGAAGGGCGATGGAGCCTTGTTCCTGATTATCGCGGGCAGACTTGGTTCGATCAGGACGGCAACGCGGTCGAGGTGGCGAACTTGGGCGATCCGGCTGGACTTGGATTGCTCGCGGATAAACCGGCGGCTCCGACGCAGGCGCCGACCGGTGATGCGCTTGCCGCCGATGCCCGCGACCTGTCATGGCGCGCCCGGGTTGCAGGCGTCGACATCAACGGCTTCAGAGTGAAGTGCGACGACGGCGCGATCGCGTTGATCAACGGCATGGCTGCGCTCGCCCAGCGGGACGAGGCCCGGACCTTCAACTTCGATGCCCGCGACGGGATGGTGATCCTGACGGCAACCGACGCGATCGCTCTGGCGACGGCTGTCGGCGAATTCGTGCAATCAACCTTTGATCGGCGGGCGGCGGTGCTTTCCGCGATTGCGGTTGGTTCCGTTTCCACCACGACCGAGATTAACGACGCCTTTGCTGACGTGACTGACGACTGGATGCCGCCATCCGCATAATCGCTGATCCAGCCGCGTGGCGAGCGGCGCAAACTCCAAGGACAATCGAACATGGAAATCACCACGGTATCCAGCCGGGGGCGCGCTTTCGTGCGTCTTCATGAAGGCAATCCGCTGACGGCGTATCTCGATCCGACAGGCACGCCGACGATCGGGACCGGCTTCACCATGAAATCCGCCTACTGCAAACGCGAATTCGCAAAGCTCGGCATTACAAAACTCATTCCCGGCAAGACGAAAATCACCGCCGAACAATCAGACCGGATCCT
>NZ_JBEPLY010000027.1:0-6233 GCF_040545495.1 Martelella mangrovi | reverse complement strand
CGGCCGCTGGATGCGCTCGAAGAGTTGAGGCTGGCCTGCAATGCGCTTCTGGCCGAGGTCGGCGGCATCTTCAAGGTGCAGGTCGGCGCTCCGGGCAGCGCGGTCTATGCGTTTACGGACGACGATATCATCATTACCAAAGGCCAGAGCCTTGCGCCGCACGGCACGCTGGATGATACGACGAATGCCGTGGAGGCGACCTATCCCGAGCCTGCCGAAAAGTGGACGATGAAGGACGCGCCTGCGCGCTATGACAGCGCACTGGAACTGGCCGATGGCAACCGCCGCCTGCCGGAAAGCTTCAGCTTTGAGGCCTGCCCATACGGCGGCCAGGTGCAGCGGCTTATGCAGGCGATGCTGAAGGACGCGCGCCGGTTTCGCACGCATCAGTTTTTTCTGCCGCCCGACGCCTGGCCGCTGGAGCCCAATGACGTTGTCAGCTGGACCAGTGACCGCAACGGTTATGACAACAAGAAGTTTCTGGTGGTCGGCATCAGCACGACGCCCGGCGTCAATGCCGCCGTCTCGCTGAAGGAAATCGACCCCTCCGATTATGACTGGTCGGCGGCCGATGCGTTGCCGACCGCAGTCGGCTGGCTTGGCAAGATCGGTGTGCCGGCACAGGTGATGACTGGCTGGAATGTTCAGCCTGCCACGCTTCACGATGCCGAGGGCAATGCCTGGCGCCCGACGATCCGGGTTGGCTGGGCCGGCGGCCTGGATGATGTCGAGCGGGTCTGGGTGCAGGTGCGCCTGGCGGCAAATGGCGATGTCGTCTTCGACAGCGACAGCATGCGCTATGCCAGCCCGTATTACGCGCTTTTGCAGCCCGTTTTCCGGCACAATACGGACTATGAGGTGAGGGGGCGTTATATACCGATTTCGCGGCGGCCGACGGAATGGTCTTCGTGGCTTTCCGTCACGACGCCGGATGTCGCCACCGACCTCGATGTGACGCTCGATACCGTCGGCGAGGATGTGCGCCAGACGCTTGAAGGGCTTTATGCCGGCTTGGACGGCGCCTTCAAGCGGCTCGCCGATCTTGCCGCTTCGGTCTCGCTGCAAGGTTCTGTCGGCCTGCTGGACCGGCAGGAGTTGCGGCAGCAGGCCGGTGAAGCGTTGGCGCAGATTATCGAGGAACGGCTCGTTCGCGCGACGGAAGACGAGGCGCTGGCACAGCGGACCTTGCTTCTGGGCGCTGAACTGGATGATGCCACAGCTGCGCTAGCGCAGGAGCAGATCGCTCGGGCAACGGTAGATGAAGCGCTTGCCGAGCAGACCAACACGCTGACAGCCCAGCTTGGCGATGCGTTTGCTGCGGGACAGGTGAGATTTTCCGTGGCTGCCGACCAGAGTGGCGTTGACGCACGCTTTTCCGTTCTGATCCGGGCCGGAACCGGCGGCGCCTTCCGGGAAAGCGGCTTCTATCTTGAGGTCTATACCGAAGGCGGCATCCAGCGATCGCGCTTTGCGGTCAATGCCGACCAGTTCGTCGTACTGAACAATGGCCAGCGGCCGCTTGTCTTCGAAGGTGGGACCCTGAAACTCAACGTCGCCGACATCGGTACGGTGCGCGCAGGGTACATGGAAAGCCTCAACAACAAGATGATTGTCGATTTGAACGCCGGGAGGATCATTATCCGCTCATGACCCGCACGCTGATCGGCCTCGATTATGCTGGCGTAGCCTCGGTCAAGGTCTCGACCGACGCCTATGATCCGGCGACAACGCCAGACACGACCTATGGCGCCTGGCTCTATAACTCCAAATTCGACCCGATCCGGTATTGCGGGGCTGAACTCATCGCCGATGCGGGTGGCGCGCCCGATGTGCAGTATTTCCCGGTCGGAACGGGCGAGAGTGACTATCAGCTTAAAATCACAAACTATGTGCTGACGTACTACAATTTCCGGAACACGTGGTTCGATGGTCTCTATTATTCGATGCCGATTTTTTCGAAAAAAATCGTATCGTTGTCGGGGCGTTTTTCGGGCCGTATCGTGCGTCAATATTTTGGCTACGAGGGGCGGAGCGGATATCTGGCATCCACCGGCGCATGGCAGCCGGGCTGGTATTCCGGATACTACAATGGCACGGAAAATATCGGAAACGGAACGCGCGCATGGCCGGACTATGACAACAGCGCCAATCCTTCAGGCAATCTCGTCTTGCAGGTCTGGAACCTGCCGGGCAATGCGGAGCCCATCCGCGACCCGCCGCTGGATCCCGTCAGCGGCCAGACATCGGTAATCATAGACAGCACGACCTGTCGCGTTGCCAAGCCCGGCTATGATGCCAATACGGCAAGCGAAAGTGAGCTTGCTTTCGACAGTTCGGTTTTGCCGATCAAGGTTGTCGCGGCAAACGATGTTGCCGTTCCGTCTGGCGTTTCAAGTGTGCCGGTCGGCGCCATACCGGATGATTGTCTGGTGGATGTGCATTTCTACAGCGGTTCCAATATCTACTATCCGGTCTCTCCGTTTCTCGGGGCGTCCGACCCCTCGATCGGCGCGGAATACTGGTTGTCCGGGGGGCAGCTTCATTTTGACAACAGCTATGGCGAATGTCGTGCGCGTTACATGGTCTATGCCAGCAACAATACCGGTCCGACCTATGGCGATAATGATGTCCTACGGCAATTCAATGATGGAACGCGTGATGTCGTCCAGTTCCTGCGGCCCGGCGCCGGTGCTGATCCGAGCTTCGCGGACATCATTCTCGATACCCGCTGGCCGGCACTCAGGATCGTAAAACAAGGCTACATACCAATCACCGCCGACGGTTATCAGGAATGGTCTGTGTCTTTCGATGCCGGCGGGGCGTGGCCGTTCGTAAAATACATGACCGTGCATGGAAGCCACTATGACGACCGCGGCGAAAACTGGTCCGCGATGATCCGGGAGCCTTACGTCAAGCGGCTCTACACAAACAGGCCCGGATCGGCGGGCGGTGCGGCGGGCGACACAACCTATTGCCGCCTCTCGTCCTCGGAGGCCCGGTTTTACACCTACCGTGGCAATCCGGTTCGCATGTTCTATGCGGATTTTGAAGACTACGACAATCGCCGCCTGTCTTATTGGTACGACGAAGCGCCAATCCAGGGCATCCGCTATTACATTTTCGGGATACCGCAGCCATGAATTACACGACAGGCACAATCACCCTTACAAATGGTTCGGCAGCCGTGACAGGGACGGGCACGGGCTGGCAGACGGCGCTGATCGCCGGCGGCGTCATTTATCCGCAGGCGGCCGGAAACCCGCTGCCGATCGCAAGCGTCGACAGCAATACCGCCATTACGGCCGCAACCGAATGGGTCGGCGCCACCGGCACCTATGCCTATGCGCTCCAGCGGCAGGACGATGCAAACCAGACCTATGCCAACGCCGAGGCGCTTGCGCGCTACATCGCGCAACTCGATAACCCGGCACTTTCAGCCATTGCCGGGCTGACGCCAGCAGCCGATAGGCTCCCGTACTTCAATGGGAGCGGTTCTGCTGATCTGACGATGCTAACCGCTTTTGCGCGCACTCTGCTTGCCGCCACCGATGAGGCCGCTGTCCGGAAGACTATTGGCGCTGCTCCTGAAACGCCTGGGAAGGTGGCGATGTTTGCCACGCCGTCGGCTCCCTCCGGCTGGTTGAAGGCCGATGGCGTATTATTGTCGCGCACGGCTTACGCCGGCTTGTTTGCCGCCATAGGGACGCGGTTCGGAGCAGGCGATGGATCGACCACTTTCGCATTACCGGATCTTCGCGGTGAGTTTCTGCGCGGCTGGGATGATGGGCGTGGCGTCGATGGAAGCCGCGCTCTGGGCAGCGTGCAGTCCGATGCGATCCGTAATATCACCGGTCAGCTTGGCACATACGCAACCGGAAGCCTGCAGAGTATTCTTGGCTCGGGGGACGGCGCATTCAGCGTGGATACGCCTGCCGCTGATGGGAGTATTGTCTCGGGATCACCAAATGCACTTACGCGCTATCGATACGCGAACTTCGATGCATCGGCCGTCGTCCCCACGGGCCCGGAAAACCGCCCGCGCAACATCGCACTGCTTGCCTGCATCAAACACTGACGGAGCATTCATGAAAATCATATCACTATGACTCTAAAAGCGGTGAAATCCTTGGACATGGGGAAGCAGACGCTGATCCATTGAATGCCGGAAATTACTAGATACCGACGAATGCAACAACGTTAGCGCCACTTGCTGCTGCCACTGGACAGATTGCTGCCTTGGAAATATTGCGATTCATTCTTGTAAAAATTGCTTCAATCAGCAATTGGTGCTCCCGAGAGTAAGCGTTTTGAATGAGAAGGGATTAAAGGTGGTAATGTCTCATAGGATGGCCTATTTGGATTCCGTGCGTGGCGGCGCGGCGGTCGCTGTCGTTCTTGGGCATAGTATTCTTGCATTTTGGCCGGGTATTGGCCGAAACCAATACTTCAATATGTTCAGCTCATCTCCTTTAAGTCTTATATGGAATGGAAGTTCTGCGGTTTGCATTTTCTTTGTATTAAGCGGTGTTGTTTTAAGCGCAGGATATTTTTCTTCGTCAAGAAATGATTATTACATTGAGATATCAGCTATACGTAGATATCCTAGGTTGGTTGTTCCGATACTTATCACTACTATTATTTCATATTTTATCATGAAATTTCAATTAATAAACAGTATAGATGTTGCTAATATTACAAATTCAAAGTGGCTTGTTAGGTATTATAATTTTGACCAAAAATTTATTGATTCAATTAAGTTTGGTTTTTACGATGTATTTTTTAGTTATAAACCAACAACTTCCTATGTTCCTCCAGCCTGGACGATGAAGATAGAGCTCTATGGCTCTTTCATTGTATTTTCTGTATTGGCGATCTTCGGTAGAAGCCGGACAAGGGTTATTGCGTATTGTGCGTTAATTGTATTGATGTGGGATACTTTTTATGTTGGTTTTGTTTTTGGAGTTATTATAAGCGACTGCTTTTTAAATGGAAAGGTTTGGCGCGGTTTTAAGATGTATTATGGGTTTGGGGTATTGTTTTTGGGTCTTATTCTACTCAGCCACACGGGGCGAAGCGACTGGCTTACATCATTGGTTGGTCGGGTGGATAACAAACACCTCTCCGATTTCATTAACATGATTGGTGCGTCTTTGGTTATCATTGCCTTGATGGGGTGCAATGAATTGCGTCGTCCATTAGAAATTTCAGCTCTTAAATGGCTGGGGAAAGTCTCTTTTCCGCTCTATCTTGTCCATTTTGTTGTATTGTCGACCTTGGGGGCCTGGGTTTATTTGTTTTTGGTGAAAAATGGCCCCAGTGACATGGCATCCTTGATTTCAATCGCAGTGACGTTGATTGTCTCATTGATCGCTGCTGGTGTGGTTTATCCGATCACTGAGCGGCCCGCGCTTTTTATCTCTCGAGAAATAGGTAAATTTCTGATGAGGCAGAAAATTTCATAAATACATTCATAATTTCAACTGAACCTTTGTTCTAAGGATCGGACTATTTATGTCCTCTGATCCCCTTGCCTTAGAGTCTGTTCAATAAAGCAGACAGCGGGCGAGCCTTCTGTCGTGAGCTTGATCAACGCGGTCTGTATGAAGGTGAGGCTTGTTGCTGAGAAGCGCTCGAAATTCTTTGCGAACAGCGGTCTATCCCGCGCCACGCCAATTTTCGTTTGACAATCTAGCGTTTCGGCAGAACGAGTATCTTGGGTCAGGAACGGCCGATTCCGATCCGCTGGAGGAGGGCCGCTTCCTTATTCCCGCCGATGCCGTTACCGTCGCGCCGCCCGCTGCCGGGCCGCATGAGGCAAACGGCCGTCGGCGAGTTCGTGCAATCAACCTTCGATCGCCGGGCGGCGGTACTTGCCGCGATCGCAGACGGTTCCGTTTCCGACATGGGCGCTATCGTCGATGCCTTCGCTGATGTGACTGACGACTGGATGCCACCATCCGCATAATCGCTGACCTAGCCGCTTAGCGAGCGGCGACAACTCAAGGAAAATCGATCATGACAATCACCACGGTATCCAGCCGGGGGCGCGCTTTCGTGCGTCTTCATGAAGGCAATCCGCTGACCGCCTATCTCGATCCGACCGGCACGCCGACGATCGGGACCGGCTTCACCATGAATTCCGCCTACTGCAAACGCGAATTCGCAAAGCTCGGCATTACAAAACTCATTCCCGGCAAGACGAAAATCACCGCCGAACAATCAGACCGGATCCT
>NZ_JBEPLY010000026.1:0-2500 GCF_040545495.1 Martelella mangrovi | reverse complement strand
GTGGCTAGGGGTGAAAGGCCAATCAAACTCGGAGATAGCTGGTTCTCCGCGAAATCTATTTAGGTAGAGCGTTGAATGAATACCTTCGGGGGTAGAGCACTGGATGGGCTATGGGGACTCACCGTCTTACTGATCCTAACCAAACTGCGAATACCGAAGAGTACTGTTCAGCAGACACACGGCGGGTGCTAACGTCCGTCGTGAAAAGGGCAACAACCCTGACCTCCAGCTAAGGTCCCCAAGTCATGGCTAAGTGGGAAAGGATGTGAGGATCCCAAAACAACCAGGATGTTGGCTTAGAAGCAGCCATCATTTAAAGAAAGCGTAACAGCTCACTGGTCTAAATAAGGGTCTTTGCGCCGAAAATGTACCGGGGCTCAAGCCATGCACCGAAGCTGAGGATGTGGATTTATCCACGTGGTAGCGGAGCGTTCCGTAGACTGATGAAGGGAGACCCGTGAGGGCTCCTGGAGGTATCGGAAGTGCGAATGTTGACATGAGTAACGATAAAGAGGGTGAGAGACCCTCTCGCCGAAAGACCAAGGGTTCCTGCTTAAAGTTAATCTGAGCAGGGTTAGCCGGCCCCTAAGACGAGGCGGAAACGCGTAGTCGATGGGAACCACGTTAATATTCGTGGGCCAGGCGGTGGTGACGGATTGCACAAATCGTAAGATCTTATTGGATTGATTTTGCGGTGGAGCGGTTCCAGGAAATAGCCCCGTCGTGAGACCGTACCCGAAACCGACACAGGTGGTCAGGTAGAGTATACCAAGGCGCTTGAGAGAACTGCGTTGAAGGAACTCGGCAAATTGCACGCGTAACTTCGGAAGAAGCGTGACCTCTTAGTACGCAAGTATTGAGAGGTGGCACAGACCAGGGGGTAGCGACTGTTTATCAAAAACACAGGGCTCTGCGAAGTCTTTAAGACGACGTATAGGGTCTGACGCCTGCCCGGTGCTGGAAGGTTAAGAGGAGATGTGCAAGCATTGAATCGAAGCCCCAGTAAACGGCGGCCGTAACTATAACGGTCCTAAGGTAGCGAAATTCCTTGTCGGGTAAGTTCCGACCTGCACGAATGGCGTAACGACTTCCCCGCTGTCTCCAACGCAGACTCAGTGAAATTGAATTCCCCGTGAAGATGCGGGGTTCCTGCGGTCAGACGGAAAGACCCCGTGCACCTTTACTATAGCTTTACACTGGCATTTACCAAGACATGTGTAGGATAGGTGGTAGGCTTTGAAGCGCGGACGCCAGTTTGCGTGGAGCCATCCTTGAAATACCACCCTTATCTTCGTGGATGTCTAACCGCGATCCGTTATCCGGATCCGGGACAGTGTATGGTGGGTAGTTTGACTGGGGCGGTCGCCTCCTAAAGAGTAACGGAGGCGCGCGATGGTGGGCTCAGAACGGTCGGAAATCGTTCGCTGAGTGCAATGGCATAAGCCCGCCTGACTGCGAGACTGACAAGTCGAGCAGAGACGAAAGTCGGTCATAGTGATCCGGTGGTCCCGCGTGGAAGGGCCATCGCTCAACGGATAAAAGGTACGCCGGGGATAACAGGCTGATGACCCCCAAGAGTCCATATCGACGGGGTTGTTTGGCACCTCGATGTCGGCTCATCGCATCCTGGGGCTGGAGCAGGTCCCAAGGGTTTGGCTGTTCGCCAATTAAAGCGGTACGTGAGCTGGGTTCAGAACGTCGTGAGACAGTTCGGTCCCTATCTGCCGTGGGTGTAGGAATATTGACAGGATCTGTCCCTAGTACGAGAGGACCGGGATGGACGTATCTCTGGTGGACCTGTTGTGGCGCCAGCCGCATAGCAGGGTAGCTATATACGGAATGGATAACCGCTGAAGGCATCTAAGCGGGAAACCAACCTGAAAACGAGTGTTCCCTATCAGAGCCGTTGTAGACGACAACGTTGATAGGCCGGGTGTGGAAGCGCAGCAATGTGTGAAGCTTACCGGTACTAATCGCTCGATCGGCTTGATCGTTCTCATTGTTCATGTTCATCAGCAAAGCTGATGAACACGATCTTTATCGCTCACGGGTCGCACCGCGCATCTGACGATGCGCTGACCCTGCGCGGGCGCGCTCACGCGACGCACTAGCGTGCTACGGGGTAGTTCCCTGATAGTCACTGCTATGGTGCTTTGCAAAAGCGCTTCAACAACCAGCTTCTCGAAAAAAAAACATGCTGCATTTGGCTGACCTGGTGGTTATGGCGGGGTCCTTAACACCCGTTCCCATTCCGAACACGGCCGTGAAATGCCCCAGCGCTGATGGTACTTTGTCTTAAGGCACGGGAGAGTAAGTCGCTGCCAGGTCTGCCAAATGCAACATGATATCTTCTCATTCAAAAACGGCGACTGCCGATAACAAGCCGCCGATAAGGCGGCTTTTTTGTTGCCTCAAAAATATAACGCGGGGTGGAGCAGCCCGGTAGCTCGTCAGGCTCATAACCTGAAGGCCGCAGGTTCAAATCCTGCCCCCGCAACCA
>NZ_JBEPLY010000025.1:0-7055 GCF_040545495.1 Martelella mangrovi | reverse complement strand
CTCCACGCGCACCAAAAATTGATCGACTGGAATTTGTTATCTAGTTGATATTATTTCAATAATATTATCTATGCCTTGACGGGATTGCTGAAATCGCAATTTCTGTGTAACAAATCCTGTATCAAAACGTGCTACAGGGTGCCGAAATGGCGGTTAGGAAGGGCGAGGACCCGGACAGGTATTTGCATTTGCGCGCCGGCATCTATGCTTATGTGCGTCGAGTGCCAAAGCGGCTTGTCGGGCTCGATGATCGCGAACCTGCCGTGCGGGTCTCTTTGGGTACAAGGGACCTTTCCGAAGCCCGTGCTAAAAGGGATATCCACGAAGAGGCAGATAATGCGCTTTGGGCCTCAATGCTGGCCGGGGGCGATCGGGCGCAAGCCGATGCTCGCTACAAGGCAGCTGTGGCTCGTGCGCATGCACTCGGATTTTCCTATCGCACGACTGCGGAAATCCTTGCGAGCGAGTCGGGCGCGATGATCTATGACCGACTGCTGACGCTTTCGAAATTACCCGTCGGCGGGCCTGAGGCGGCCGCCGTGACCGGGCTTGAGAAACATCCGCGCGTGCGAATATCGGAAGCTTTTACCGTTTATACGGATGAGATCGCGGCGCCGGAGCTTACCGGTAAGAGCGACTTTCAGAAATTCTCCTGGCTGAAGGTGAAGCGCCGCGCACTCAACAATTTTGTTGCCGTGGTGGGTGACAAATATATCGATGAAATCAGCCGGCAGGACGCAACGACGTTTTACAATTACTGGCTGGCCCGTATAGCGCCGAAAAGTGGCAAGGCGACGCACACGGCCTCATCGGGTAATCGCGATATCGGCAATCTGCGCAAGCTGTTTTCCGAATACCACCGCTATCGCGGCATCGATGATGTGAAGAACCCGTTTGCCGGGCTTTCCTTCTCGCAGAAGATCAAAATATCGCGTCCGCCTTTCCCAACAGACTGGATCGTCAAGCGGATACTCGCACCTGGTGCGCTCTCCGGGCTTAATGATCAGGCCCGCGCGATTGTGCTGACGCTGATCGAGACCGGGGCACGGCCTTCGGAGATCTGCAACCTAACGGCTGATATGGTTCGGCTGGATGACGCCGTGCCGCATATCTTGATCGAGCCGCGCTCCGACCCCGATGATCGGCGCGAGATCAAGACGGCGTCATCCATTCGCGCTGTTCCGCTTGTTGGCGTGGCGCTGGCGTCCATGAGGGAGCACCCTGAAGGCTTTCCGCGCTACAAGAACAAGGAAAATAGTCTCTCTGCGGCGCTTAACAAATATTTTCGGGAGCACAAGCTCTTCCCGTCATCCCGGCACAAGATCTATTCCTTCCGGCATTCCTTCGAAGATCGCATGAAGGTAGCCGGAATCGATACGGAGCTCAGGATGATGATAATGGGCCACACGATCGACCGGCCTCAATATGGCTCGGGCGGGTCGCTGTCGTGGAAACAGGACGCTTTGAGGAAAGTAATGTTAAAATCTATAAACGATTGTTTATGAATTAGTTATTTTTACTTTTTATTCGGAAAATTCGGTCCGATTTTGAATACGAGCTCTGTTAAAGAGATTAATATTAAAACTTGCCAAACTAGAGAAAATAAAGCCAGTGAGTTAACCACTGCGATTGATGTTTCTGAGTGGCATGCTATCGGTTTCAATACTACAATAAATATTCCGAATATGAAAAGACCTATAAGCCAGTAAGCAGCTTTCCGGAGATTGTTTCGAGATTTTGTTAGGGCTCCTGGCTGTTCGAACCGTTCTTCGATTCGGTTGAACGCGAGGTGAATATTGGCAACAGAGGCCAGTGTAATGGCGAGAATGACGCCAAGAATATTGAGTAATTCTTGGTTTACGAAGTTTCTTAGGAAGTCATTTTTATCTGAAAGTAATTCAGGACGGACTACTGAAATAGTAATCAGAGAAGCTAATAAGCAGATCAGAACAGTGTAGCCAATTGTCCGGTTCATTAGAATATCTTATCTATGAAGGAGCGGATTTTTTTCCAATATGATGGAGTTTCTGGTTCAGTGCCTTCCATATCTACATCTTCGCTGGCCGCGTAGTCATCTGAGTTGTATGTTTTGTCATCAATTGTGCGGGCTTTGATATTACCACCTCCCTGCTCGGCATGGACTGCTATTTCTGCCAAATGTGTTCCTTCGGTTGTGATGACGCCTTCACTTGAAAGATTTGTTTTTACCCTAGAAATATTTGCATTGTCTCGCAAGTTACGCATTTCTTCAGAGAAGTCATCTGTACCGTTAAACATATTTGGTACAGCTACATCATAAGTGATAGAAGAAATTTTGTCTTTGTTTTCTTCGACAAAACTCATGAAAGATCGAGCAATTGTGATTGGGAATGCGGAGACTGCAAAAGGCCCGTTAGGGCTTTCGTCGGAAATGTGCTTGGCAAGCGATGCCAAAATGGCTTCAGGTTTATTTCCCACCTCTGGCCTGGATTCCATGGCCACTTTTTGTCCGTCCGCATGATCTGTGGGGTCGATCATAATCAAAGCAGCTTGCCACGATTCGTGTTCTGTTGGATCAAGGCCATCCCAAGGAGCTGTCCTTTCTTTCATCGCCCGATTCCGTGCTACCCACCCCACAATTAACCTAGTGGGGATACCCGTTATCTCTGATGCTTCTGGAACAAAAAAGAACTCATTGCTTCTGTGCACGAATTTGAATTCTTTGGAGAATTTTTCGCGCAGCCATGTTTCGCGGGTGTATTCCTGCCCCTGACTGTCTGTTCGTTCGAACAGTTCCCTTTGTTGCCGCTGCTTTAACGAAAAACGAAAAAGAAAAACGCGCATCTGCCACTCCGCACCATAAAAGTGTAACACAGCAGATTCGTAATCCCATTAAAAGGGCTTTCTAAAAGAGTAGGTAGTCTGATCTGACTGTTGGGTGGCCATGGAGTTAAGTTGTCGAGGCTTAGTAGAAGCCTTGGTTTGGCTTAAAGATGGGGAGGCCCCTAAGTGATCTTGTTATTTAATTAAGGCTGTGTTCTGCTTGCGCGCAGGCTACCCGTGCCCGCGCGGCCTCGAAGATAGACCGATTCTGCCGGCGCTTTTCCAGTTGGCCTTCTACCCAGGCATAAAGGTCCAGTAGAGGCACGGCCTTATCGCCGCGTGCTACGACTTCTTCGGCAAGCCGGTCCAGCGCCTTTTCGATATCTTCGACGGCAACGTAGAGCGGAATATCGGACGGCTGATTGCTCATCGTCCGCGTCTCCACTCATCGAAGTCCTGCACTATCCTGCGCCAGCGGGCGGCGGCCGGGGCGTTTTCGTTCAGTTCCTTGCGGCTGTTCAGTGCCAGAACGAATTTGACGCGGGTGGCGGTCTTGTCCTTGTCCGTCGGCAGTTTCAGATCGTGGCGTTCGGCCATGAAGCGCTGAAAGGCGGGTTCTTCGCATTTCATGGCGCATTCGGCGGCGTAGTTCTTTGCCGGCGCACCGCCGGCACGTTCGATTTCCTTGCGCAGCCGTTCGTTTTCCGCCCATGCTGCCTGAAGGTGCTTTCCGGTGCGCTCAAGCATGGCAATCAGATCGGCCGGGATGTCGATATGGTGCAGGATCAGTTCGCGGTTTGCCGTCGGGCAGGCGTGGGGCAGGGCGCATATGCGCTCCGGCTCGCCCGGGTCCATCCCGTCGATCTCAAGGTGCATGCCGTCCGCATCTGCGAAGACGTCCCGAACCTCAACCGCTGCGGCAACCAGCGCGCGGTAGGATTCGAGGCGATCTTTTGATGACGGGCGGGCGTTGGTCATTGAACTGCCGTTTCCAATTGCTGGCGCCAGTCGAAGAACTTGAGCGCGCCTTTTACCGGAATGAAGGGCGTCGGCTGAGGATTGCGCAGCACGAAACCGAAGCGGCCGAAGAACCACGGGCTTTCGCTTGTCTCGACGCAATCGGCGATCTCGACCGTGCCGATAATGCCGCCGCGCGTGATGGTGTCGTAGCCGGGCACGATCGGCGGCTCGGCAAAGGGGCGGTGGACATGCACATGGCGGATCATTTCCATGGCTTCGTCGTATTCGGCGCGCGTCATGCCCTTGGCCGCATGCAGGCAGATGCGGCCGCGCAGGTTTGTGTGCCAGTTGCGGTTTTCGATATCCTTGCCCAGGTGCATGATGCAGTGGGCCCATGGCTGGCGGATCGACAGAGCGAGCTTGGGGAGGTTATCCATTGCGGGCCTCTTGCGCGCGTGAGTATCCCGCGCGTGTCAACGAATACCCTGCGCCGCAGAATTCACCCTCTTCGGTGGTCAGCCCTCGATAGTATTCAACGAGCCCCTGCTCTTTCAGGCTCTTCATCAATCCACGAAGAACCTCACGATGCAGGCCAAGTTTGTTGAAGTGACCGAATGGCAGGCACAATTCACCGTCAATGGCAGTGTAGGATGCCAACACTGACAAGATTGCATTTTCCAGTGCAACGACGGGAGCGGTCTCGCCATGCATCTGTTTCTTTGTTTCGGCCTCAAGCTGGGTGCGCCAGTACTTTTCAGCGCTTTCAAAAATGTCTGCGTCGACGTAGCGGTGAAACGCCTTGTGGCGTTCGGCGTCGCCAGCGTGGCGCGCGACAGTGGCGTGTTCTGACGTGACGTAGCTGCCGACCGGATCGAATTCGCCAGGTTCTGCGGCCCATATTTCGCGCGGCCATCCTTTTTCATCACTCATAGCAATCTGTCCTGTCTGGTTCGGTCGCCGGAGCGGCGGGTTGCGCAGTGGGGGCAGTGGTGAGACCAGCCGCCGGCCTCGCGGCGGACGAGCCAGCCCTTGTTCTTGGCATCGCCGGCGAGGTCGCGGCGGGCCAGCGCGCGGGCCTTTTCATTGGCGGGTTCGGCGGACGCAAGGTCGGGGTCTTTGTAGCCGCAGCTGTTGCAGGTGATCGTCAGCCGTCCGGCTTGCGGGGCGATGGTCAATGCAGCCTCCTGCCGGTCTCGGGCTTTTCATCAGCTATCGCGGCGATCTTGAAATGATCGGGAACAGGCGGTGGGTCGCCTTTCCATGTCTGATGCATGAAAAAGCCGATGAAGTGCGGGTAGTTCTCGATCCGCAGAATGTTGGGTATGTTTCCGTAACCGGCGGTCTGCAGGGTGCGTCCGGCATTCGGTTCCCGACCGATGATTTCATCGATAAAGCCTTGAAGCAGGTGGGGAATCTCCGGGTTCAGCGCGAATTCACTGACAGGTTTTCGCATTGCTTCCGAATTCAGAAAGTTGCGCATGACGGTTTGCCATGCCATCTGCGGCTTGCCGGGGTTAACGGCATAATCGAGGCCGTCAACTGCATCTGCGCGCCCCCGCGCATCGAACGACAGACGATGATGCAGGGCCGGTAGATCAAAACCATTCCAGGTGCTTTCCCCGTGATATTTTGGCGGGGCCGTCTTCGGGAATATCGCGATGCCCTTTTCGGTGCATGATACGGTGTGTGCCTGCATCCATTCCGGCATTGGATACGAAATTTCATGGCCGCCGGTGACAAACGGAATTTCGTCAACTGGCAGTGCGGCGGCAATGGTTTCATCCGGTATCAGCAACTTTGCCGGACCTGTGGCAGATCCGTCCGGGTCGTGAACCACGGCGGTCGCGTGGCCGGAAATCACGCTGAGATAAACACCTCCGATAGCGGCGGGTTCGATGACGATATGTCCGGTGCGAAAACGATCCGGCCACATCTCTCGATTATAGTGGATGATCGGCATTGCAGGGCGCAGCCATCGGGCGGCAAAGCTGCAATAGAAAGGCTTGTTATCGGCCATGGTGTGTCTCCGTGAATTCAAGCATTTGCGGCGGGCGTCTTCGCGCTGGGCTTCGTCGATGTTGCGCGGCTGGCGGGGCTCCCTCCGCAGGTGCTTGCGGCAGCAGAGAGCGGCGAGCAGCATGGCGAGCGTGCGGCATCCAGCCCTCGCGTTCGATTTGGCGTTGCCGTTCCGCGACGATCAGCCTGACGGATTCGGGCGGGGCGGTCTGCAATGAGGAATGTCTTTCTGCCATGGCGTTACACTCCCGTGGCGGCAAGCCATGCTTCCAGCCGCAGCCAGAAGACGGCGGTGAGCACAAGTATTGCGAGGTAAAGGGATAGGCTTTGGGTGCGGGTCATGCGTCACCGCCGTTGCCGGGACCAGTAATCGGGTCGAAAGAACGACCTTCCCGGATCTCGGCCAGCGCTACGGCGTCGTATTCAGTCAGGTTCATCCTGGAGACGTCGTTTTCGGATATGCCGCATTGCTGCAAAACATCGTTCGCCACGACAGTATCGTGATGAAGGTTCACGAGATTACAGCATGCGATTAGATATCCGCGTTTGAACTCTAATTCTCTTAGAGCTTCGAGCGCATCATCGGCATTTTCGGTTATCGCCATTGCTCTTCCTTACCTGTTTCGATGCTGCTGGCCCGAAGGTTAGGAGTGGGTCGGCGGCGGGTGTCAGGCCTTGGCATGACCCAACATCATTATAGGTGTCATATGCACCTATTATCCGTCAAGGAAAAAATAGGTGTAAAAAACACCTACATAGCTATGGTGCACGCAAGGCGCATCTCTGTGGGGGCAAAAACGGCGTGTTTCCGGACATTTGATTGCTGGCTGCAGGTTGATTGGCTATCATTGGCCGTAGGAACTTGACCGGGGGGATTCATGCTTCAGTTTGTTGTTGTTGTTTGCGCGGTGACCCTAACCGCAAGCGTGGCAAATGCTGATTTCATGCGTTGGAGCGCTGTCCAGGAAGATGATCCGTTTGCGGAAAGCCAGCGCATGGTCATGGGGTACAGGGACAGTCAGGCGTCTGGCGTATTCATCTTGTGCGATGCGGCCAGCGACAAGCTGCTGCTCCGACTTGCTCTTCCGCTTGAAGTTTCCGCCTTTAATCTTCCGACATATAAATTTTCAGAACAGGTCAAAGTCGACGATTTCGAAACGCATCTTGTCTTCGCGGATGATGTAATGCTGGGAAACGGCAATATCGGTTTCGATGCTGCGTTTGAGGGCGAGGGCGCACGTCGTTTTCTGGATGAACTGGTCAAGGCCAGAAAGGCA
>NZ_JBEPLY010000024.1:0-7303 GCF_040545495.1 Martelella mangrovi | reverse complement strand
CAATGGTCGCTGCCATCAGAAAGCTCATAACAATCCTCAACGCCATCGCAAAAACAGACCCTGCTTTCAAAACATAAAACCACGGTTGCTTGACCCGAGGATCCACTCGCAGTCCATCGTCACCGGAATTGCAGTTTAAAAATTAAATAAATCAAATTGTTATGAGACATATATTTAATTTATGCATCAACGTCTCTGGCTCCTCGGGACTAGCCCGAGGATGGCCCCCGCAAAATGGACAGGTTCGTCCGCAGCTCTGAGAGCGCCGCGACTGTAACGCCTTTCTGTTTTACGTAGCCGCTTCCAGAATATCGTCCTTTGCCTTGTCGAAGTCGGTGCGCACCAGACCGGTCAGAAGGCGCGGCAAAGCCTTCCTGCTGCCGGCAAGGGCGGACAGGCTTTTACCGTCCCCGGTGAGGCCGAGGCTTTCGGCAGCCTTGGCCGCGCGGGCATCGCAGAAGGGGTAGTGCTCCTCCCAGGCGATCTGAACCTCGCGGAAGAAGATATCCGCGCCGGTCTCGCCAATGCCCTTGAAGGCCTTCAGGCGTTTGCGTTGTTCGCCCGGATCACGACCGGCCTTGTCCCTCAGCCGGCGCAGGTCGCCGCCGTATTCGTCTTTGAGCAGATCGAGCGTGTCGGCAAGATAACGCGCCGTGCTTTCGTCATAGCGGGCATAGCCGTTTTCATTCAGCACCTTCACGCGCTCCTCCCAGGATGTGGCCGCCATCTTTTCCGGTGTCGTCCAGCCGGCGTCGAAAAGCGCCTTCGCGGCCTCCTGCGCCTTGTCGGCGCTGATCCGCGCACTCATCAAAAGTGCGCAGACGAGCCACTGAAACAGAGGCGCCGGCGTGTTCTTCGCCACATCGATATGGAGCATTTCCGCATAGCTTTCGGGGTAGCGTTCCAGAACGGCCTTCACGATCGCCTTCTCGCTCGCCTTCGCTGTCATGGTTCACGCTCCTTCGGTCATTGATGGCTGATGCGGCGTCATCCCGCGCTTTTCCGTCAAACACCTGCGAAAGCCGGATGTTCCGGGGGCAGAGTTGCATCCGACCTTAGAAATGCTCTAGGTGTCGTCAAGGCGCATTGTCTGGACGGGAGGAACCCTTGTCGCTGTTTTCCGCATTCGCGGTCTATTTCGTCATCTGGTGGGTGACATTGTTTGCTGTTCTGCCCTTCGGGCTGCGCACCCAGGATGAGGAGGGCGATGTCGTGCCCGGCACCACGGCAAGCGCGCCGCATCGCTTTCGTCCCTGGCGGGTGATCTTCTGGACCTCGCTGGTGGCAGCGCTCGTCTTCGCCGCCTGGTATCTGGTCGTGATCGTCGCGGGCTACGGGCTGGAGGACCTTTCGGCGCTTTTCTGGACGTCCTGATCCAGCCCCGTTCAGGGTGAAGCGAAACGTGTTCTAGAACCGCATGCGCAGGAAGGCGCTGCCGAGGCCGTAATCGTAATCCCTGGTGCCGCTGTCGCCGGTCGAGCGGCCATATTCGAAACGCGCGCCGAGCTCGAGATCGGTCAGCAGGAACTTGATGCTGGTCTCAAGCCCGCCGTAATAGGCACCGCTGTCGATGTCGTCCGGGGCGAGGCGGGAATTGTTCTCGACCGTCACATCGCCATAGACCTGCCGGTAGCCGGCATAGGGCGAAAGCGTCACCAGGCCGAGATTGCCCTTTGCCGCGACATAGGCGCCGATCGAGTTCAACTGCGTGTCGGTCTTGCCGCCGCCGGTGCGGGTCTCGATTTCCTGCGTGGTGCCGCCGAGCGATGTAAACCCGGTCACCCCGGCGCAAAGATTGACCGGTCCCTTGCTGCAGACGCCCAACCGGCCGTCAATGCCCCAGTAGCTGTCGGCGATCAGGTCATCCAGCGCATCCTCGTTCATATGCAGCATGAAGGCCGCGGGCCCGCCGGAAAGATCGAGGAAGAAGGCATCGGAGAGGTCGGCAGCATGTGCGGATACCGGCATTGCGGCGACGCCGGCCAGCACTGCCGTGGCGGCCATCGATGTAAACTGGTTGCGGGGCACGGCCGGTCCTGTCCTTTTACGCGAAGTCGTCGGGCCGTTTTCCGGTAAATGGTTGAAGGGGTCAACGCGGCGTGGGCAAAGCCTCGTTTCGTGGCAAAGAAAGTATTAATCCGGAAAAGATGCAGCCGTTGCCAAAACTGCAAAAAAAAACAAGGCCTGAGGCCTTGTTTTCAAGTATCGCGTGATCCGTTCCGTTTCCGGGGCTGCGACAAGCGCGCCAGGATCGATCCTCCCAAGACTTGACCGCGAAGAAAAGGCAAGAATTTAAGCTCCCTGCCTGTTTTATGGGCTTAACCTAGCCCAATGATTGGGCTTTGTCATCCCTTATTTTGCAATTTTGCGACAGTCGGAAGAGTTTTTAAGTTTGACAAACACTTTACTGTGTTCTGCAACGTTTCAATTGCTTGACATTTGTCATCTCCCTTTGTTGCGGCCCTGATGGGCGGTCTGCTGCCCGCCTGTTTCGCGGCTTTAATTCTGTTGCGGAAGCCGCTAAAAGGGCCGGAATAAAACCAGTATGCAATCGATTCCCGGCCCGCCGGGATGGCGACAAGGAAGTAGTCTCAGATGCGTCTTTCCCGTTATTTCCTGCCGATCCTGAAGGAAACGCCCAAGGAAGCAGAGATTGTCTCGCACCGTTTCATGCTGCGCGCCGGCATGATCCGTCAGCACGGGCAGGGCATCTATTCCTGGCTGCCGCTGGGAAAGCGTGTGCTGGACAAGGTCAATCGCATCATTCGTGAGGAACAGGACCGTTCCGGCGCGGTGGAACTGCTGATGCCGACCATGCAGTCGGCCGATCTGTGGATCGAAAGCGGACGCTACGAGGCCTATGGCAAGGAGATGCTGCGGATCACCGATCGGCAGGACCGCGCCATGCTGTTCGGCCCCACCAACGAGGAAATGATCACCGAGATCTTCCGTTCCTCCGTCAAGTCCTACAAGCAGCTGCCGCTCAATCTCTACCATATCCAGTGGAAGTTCCGCGACGAGATCCGTCCGCGCTTCGGCACGATGCGCTCGCGCGAATTCATGATGAAGGATGCCTATTCCTTCGACCTGACGCTGGAAGGGGCCGAACATTCCTATCGCAAGATGTTTGCGGCCTACCTGCGCACCTTTGACCGGCTGGGCCTGCGCGCGATCCCGATGCGCGCCGATACCGGCCCGATCGGCGGCAATCTCAGCCATGAATTCATCATTCTGGCCGAAACCGGCGAATCCGAAGTGTTCTGCCATCGTGATTTCGTCAATTTCGATATTCCCGCCGCGGATCTCGATTTTGACAATGTCGAAACGCTGAAAGGCATTTTCGATCAGTGGACCTCGCTTTATGCCGCCACCGACGAAATGCATGATGCGGGCATCTTCGAAGCGCTGCCGGAAGGCGAACGGCTTTCCGCGCGCGGTATCGAGGTCGGGCATATCTTCTATTTCGGTACCAAATATTCCGAGCCGATGAATGCTGTGGTGCAGGGCCCTGACGGCAAGGAACATCCTGTGCATATGGGTTCCTACGGCATCGGACCGACCCGCCTTGTTCCCGCCATCATCGAAGCTTCTCATGACGAAAACGGCATCATATGGCCGGATTCGGTCGCCCCCTTTGATGCGGTGATCATCAACATGAAGGTGTCGGATGAGGGATGCAGCGCCGTCAGCGAACGGCTTTATGAGGCGCTGGCGAATGCCGGTCTCGATGTCCTTTATGACGATACCGACGAACGTGCGGGCGCGAAATTCGCGACTGCCGATCTGATCGGTGTGCCGAGCCAGATCGTGGTCGGTCCGCGCGGTGTCGCGGCCGGCGAGGTCGAAATCAAGGATCGCAAGTCCGGCGCCCGCGAGACGATGTCGGTGGACGCCGCGATTGCCAGGCTGACAGCCGGGCGCTGAGGAGTAACGACAGATGGCCGCGGGCGAACCCGACCAGACAATGGATGCAGCAAGGGCAAAGCCTTTTTCCGTCTTCGAACGCATGGTGGCGTGGCGCTATTTGAGGTCGCGCCGCAAGGAAGCCTTCATCTCGGTGATTGCCGGTTTCTCCTTTCTCGGCATCATGCTCGGCGTTGCCACGCTGATCATCGTCATGGCGGTGATGAACGGTTTTCGCAGCGAACTGGTCAACCGTATCCTCGGCATCAACGGCCATATCGTGGTGCTGCCGGCCGGTGAGCCGTTTCCCGATTATGCCGCCCTGACTCAGCGCCTTGAGGGCGTTGACGGTGTGCGCCTTGCCTTTCCGCTTGTGGAAGGCCAGGCGCTGGTCTCCGGTGCGCAAGGTGCGGGCAGCGGCGCGCTGGTGCGCGGCGTGCGGCCCGATGACATGCTGAACCTCAGCACCGTCTCCGACAATATCATCGAAGGCGACATGGTCGGTTATACCAGTGGGGATGGCGTGCTGATCGGTTCCCGGATGGCGCAGTCGCTCGGGCTTTTTGCCGGCGACAAGATCACCATGATTTCGCCGGAAGGGGACGTGACCCCCTTTGGTGTCAATCCGCGCGTCAAGGCCTATACGATTTCCGGCATATTCGAGATCGGCATGTCGGAATATGATGCCTCGATCATCTTCATGCCGCTTGCCCAGGCCCAGGCCTATTTCAATGCCGGGGATACGGTGCAGAGCATCGAGGTGTTCGTCGATCATCCGGACGATGTCGATGCCGTGATCCCGAAGGTGCGCGAAGCCGCCAATGAGGATATCCTGATCTCCGACTGGCGGCAGAACAACCGCACCTTCTTCTCCGCGCTGGAAGTCGAGCGCAATGTGATGTTCATGATCCTGACGCTGATCGTGATCGTGGCTGCGCTCAACATCATCTCCGGGCTGATCATGCTGGTGAAGGACAAGGGACCGGATATCGCGATCCTCAGGACGATGGGCGCGACGTCGGGCGCTATCATGCGGATCTTCTTCATGACGGGGGCGGCGATCGGCATTGTCGGCACGCTTGCGGGCGTTTTCCTCGGGGTGGTCGTTTGTCTCAACATCGAGTCGATCCGCGAGTTCTTCTCCTGGGTGACCGGAACAGTGCTGTTCGATCCGCAGCTTTATTTCCTGTCCACGCTGCCGGCCGAAATGAGTTTCGGCGAGACAATGACCGTGGTCATCATGTCACTGACGCTTTCATTCATCGCGACGATCTTTCCGGCGTGGCGCGCCTCCCGTCTCGATCCGGTTCAGGCGCTACGCTACGAATAGCGGGAGAACAACTTGGCCAATCCGTCTCTGGAATTGAAGTCGATCGTGCATGAATACGGGCAGGGGGATTCTGTCCTTCAGATCCTGAAGGGCGCATCACTCACGCTCATGCCGGGTGAGATGGTGGCGCTGGTGGCGCCGTCGGGCACGGGCAAGTCGACATTGCTGCAGATTGCCGGGCTGCTCGAAAAGCCGACGTCGGGGGAGGTCTTCCTCAACGGCCGTGAAGCGACATCTCTGGACGATGATGCGCGCACCACCTTCCGGCGCAATGATGTCGGCTTCGTCTATCAGTTTCATCATCTGCTGCCGGAATTCACGGCACGTGAAAACATCATGCTGCCGCAGCTGATTGCCGGGCTCCCACCCCGCGAGGCCGGCGAACGCGCCGATCAGATGCTCGATTATCTCAAGATCGGCCACCGGGCAGAGCACCGTCCGGCAGAGCTTTCCGGTGGCGAGCAGCAACGTGTTGCCATCGGCCGAGCCGTTGCCAATGCGCCAAGCCTGCTGCTTGCCGATGAACCGACCGGCAATCTCGATCCCGGCACGGCCGGTTATGTGTTCGAGGCACTGGAAGCGCTCGTCCGCCAGTCCGGCCTTTCGGCCCTGATCGCGACACACAACCTCGAAATCGCCGAGCGGATGGACCGCCGCGTAACCCTGCAGGATGGCCTCGTCGTCGATCGCGACGTTCCGGCTGTTTCCGGGTGATCCGCATTCCCACCTGACGACTTGAAGTGACGGTTTGCCCTGCATCTTGCCGGGCAAGCCGTTCCTTTGCCTTTGGCCCGTCGACAGGCGCCTCAAGGCCTGAATATCCGACAAGAGCCTCCAGCCCGTCCGGGGTGACGTCAGCGGCAAGCTGCTGAACGTCACTGCATGGGATCTTCTGCATTATTTTTTGAATTTCGGGTTGCGAAATAGGAAAATAGTCCTAATATAGAAATGCAACCTGAGATGGAATTTATAGACATGCAGAATCCAAAGAGTGTTCTCCTCATCGTTAAGTAAAGTTTATATGACGCTTATCGTTCCATTTAAAAACATGTAATTGAAATTTGCATGTTTTTCTAACTTTGTTTAATTGTATTTCTGATTTTTGTTTTTAAATAAATAATATTTATCCAATTTAATATTCAAGTTATACAAGTAAATAAAAAATATTATTTGTGTTTACTTATACGATGTCGAATATATAATTGTATATATTGGGAATGCTCGCTGTGATTGGTGAGGTCTTTCGACAAGAGAGGGTTTGATATGGGGCAAAGCGGGAATGACAATGATGGCCGGAAATCGTCGGGACGTTCGGAGGAGGAGCGTGCCGCCTGGAACCGCTACATGCGGAACTTCCGGCGCAGTTTCAAGGATCGCGGGCTGACCAGCCTGTCGACGGTGATTACCACTGAACATTCTGAATTTATTGAGCGTTTTGGACGTGAAAACGCATGCCAATCGAAAAGGGAGGCGCTGATGATGATCATCGATGATGTCAAGAAGCGCTTCGAATCCGAAAACGATGATGATGAAGACTGACGTGGAATTGGTCTTGCAATCGATATCGGCTCCGACAGAGAACAAACGGCGTTGATGTCAAAGAAGCGGCAATTTAATCAACCATAGGTGGTTTTTCGGGGCGATTTCGTATTCGCCCCGTTCCGTTTATGCAGCGGACTTCTGACATGTTGCCGCCATCGTGACCCGGTTCCGCGCATTCTTTCTGAAACGCTTCAGGACAGCCTGCAATCATCATCTGCGCCGGTCTGCAGGATCTCATCCATATAGTGCAGGGACGTGCCGCGATGCTGCGGTATGTCTATTGAAAAAAACGACGGGAAAGCGTGTTGCATCCGGCCGCCGGCTCGCCTAAGAGGACCGAGCCGGTTTCTGATCGGTTCCAGGCGCGTGTGGCGGAATTGGTAGACGCAGCAGGTTTAGGTCCTGCCGCCGCAAGGTGTGGGGGTTCGAGTCCCTCCACGCGCACCAAAAATTGATCGACTGGAATTTGTTATCTAGTTGATATTATTTCAATAATATTATCTATGCCTTGACGGGATTGCTGAAATC
>NZ_JBEPLY010000023.1:0-22354 GCF_040545495.1 Martelella mangrovi | reverse complement strand
AAGCCTTCCGGCCGCAGCACGAAAATGCGCTCGCCATTGACAATGCCGAGGGTAAAACCGAAACCGTCGTTGGACGGGATCGCCGCGACATCGCCAACACGGGCGCGCGAAATGTGGATTTCCGGCAGAACGCTGGCAACGAGGTCGGCAAGGTTGTCGAAACCGTCATTGCGCATCACCCGCAATGCGCCAACGCCGGTTGTGTACCGCCCGCGCCACGGGACAACGATATCCGCACCGATCAGCGCCTCGGAGAGACCGCCCACAAGCCCGGCGAAACAATCATTGTCGCCCCATGAAAACGGCGTCCTGCGCATGGCGTCGCAGGCCGCATCGAACCGGCCACGCCAGCCGTCCATTCTGACAAGCGGATTCATGTGTCCTGACCCCACGGAATGTCCCAATTCTCGACAACGCCGGAATAGCGGCCAAATTCATCGCCATCCCGCCGCTTCTGGCCCTCATGGGAGGATTTCAGAGGGTTTGTGCGCGCCAGCATGGCAATGGCCGACGAGATCAGATTGAGCGTGATAGCCCCTTCCTCGCCCGCCGCCGGCGTTTCCACCGGCTGACCATCGACAATGCCGAGAAAGGAAACCTCTGCCGGCCCCGCCGCCTGCCCTGTTTCGGGGTCGAGAAGCAGCTGATGCACTTCGACCGGCGCTAGACGGACATCCCAGCCACGCACGAGCTGCTGCACGGCCGGCGCGATCTGAGAGAATTTGATATCCACCGTCTGGATGGTCATGTCTGAAACCCGCGGGATTTCCGGAACCTCCAGATTGACCCCGCTGATATAGGTCCGCGTCACCACGGCCCCACTTTCGCCATCGATCACATCGATGCCGAGATCCTCGCCACCATTCCAGAACCCAAGCGAAACCGGCACGCCCGCGTCACGATCCCGCGCCGTCACATAGACCAGCGACCGCGCCACAAGTCCCCGCTCCCGCGCATTGACCAGCGCATCCATGAAGGATGCCGAAACCTTTTTCATCTCACACACCCCGCTTCTGGATGATTGAAAACGATATGCCGCGCACAATGTTGCCACTGGCACTGCCAGGCTTGTATGACTTTGGCACGATTACGCACGGGCAGGCAGGCTTCACCAGCGTGACCACATCCCCGGCACTGACAAGGGCCGGAAGCCGCGGGAACACATCGAACGCGCCCGTGGTCCCGCCAGCCGTGGCAACCACATTTTCCGAGACCTCGACAAAGGCGGTTTTACCGCTCGACGTGATCTGCAACTTGTCGCCAATCGACAGCTGATAGCCTGCCGGTAGGCCCGATAGCCCCAGCGAAAACCCGCTGACCGAAGCCACCGTCACCGAGGCGCCACCAAACTGGTTTCCGGACGGATCACGCCTCGGGCCGCAGATAAACGGATCGCGAAACAGGAACGGCTCCTGCGCGCCGCGTAGCCGATTTACCGAAGCCGAGATTTCCGCGGCCTGCGTCAGCAGAACCGGGCGGACGGAAACCTCGGCTTGCCAGAGCGGGGGCCCCAACTCCGCTTGCCAGTAGCCCCCCTCGCCCGTACCAGACAATTCATCATTGCGCTGGATATTCCACCGCATTGGCAAGAACGGCAGATGGTCGAAGAATTGAGAAAGAGACTGCATGGTGCTCACCGTCGATTCGGGTTGCGCTGGTGTTTCTGAATCAGAACAGGCAGTTCATGACGCGCGAACTGATCTAGCTGCCGTCGGACTTCCTGTCCGTTAGCGGCGGCATCCTCGGGCTTCGTCCCCTCCTGCATCGCAATGCTGATACCGCCGAAATTGATATTGTTGACAGTGCCACTGGCGGCCGCGCCCCTCGTATGAAGTGCAGCAGCGACGCGGTGATGCGGTATAACCTCGCCCCCGCGCGGCAGATTCAGGATCTCCGGGCCACGTTCGCCAACCAGCGCCATGCCGCCCTGGGTGAAGTTCGTGCCCGTGGCATGCGCCGGCAGAAAGCCACTGAGCAGGCCGCCACCGAACAGACCGCCAAGCGGCCCGTCGCCGAACAGCGCGGCCTGCGCTGCCGCCTCGATCAGTTTGTTGATCAGTGTATCGAGGGCAGCATTGCCCGTCTCAATCGCCGGCACCAACGCCATAAAGCTGTCGCGCGCCGTGTCGCGGAAGAAATCGGCAGTGTCGGCTGCGGCCTCCTGCTTGTCCTTCTGTTCCTCGATTGCAAGCGTCAGCTCCCGGATCGAGGCCTTTTCCGCATCGGTCGCTGCGGTTCCCGCGCGCCGCAGGTTCTCGAACACCTTTTTCTGGTCTGCCGTCATTTCGGACATCTGCAGTTCGTCCTGCAGCGCCTGAATGAGTTTTTCGACAGCCTCGCGCTCCCGATCAATCGCGGTAGAAGCAGAACCACCGCCGCCTTTACCGCCGGTCCGGCGCGATGTTTTACGCGCCGCCTTGGCATCAATCGTCTCCTGCGCCTTCTGCTTCAGAAGATCTTCAGTGTAATAGGCGCCGGCCGTCTCGTATTGCCCGCGCAGTGAATTGATTTCGCGTTCAAGGGCAAGCTGTTCCGTGGTCAGACTGTTCTGACGATCGATCTCCTGCGTGATGGCAGATGAAGCATCGAGCTGCTTGCGCAGTTCTTCATTATTTGCGTCGATTTCTTCCTGTGTCGCTCCCGGATTGACACGCCCGCCTTTCACCACGCCAAGATCACTGTCACCTGGCCTCATACTCGCCAGCGATCCCATCATCTCGCCGGCATCGCGGATATTCTCCATCTCGCGCGGGATTTTCATCAAGATGGCGGTAAATTCATCGATGCTCACCCAAAGGTCGCCCATAAGACTGGCAATATCGACGAGCGCACCTTTCACATTGGTGCCGATCACCAGCGCCATCGTTTCCCATGCCGCATTGATGTCATTGGCCTTACGCAGCAGTTCATCGTCCATGACGGCGCCCATATCACGGGCTTCCTGGCGGGCGTCGGCGATGCTCTGGACGGATTCATCCATTAACGACGAAAACTGTTCGGCAGCGGTTCCACCAAAGATTTCATCCAGAACCCGGATCTGTGCCGCCCGATCCAATAGCCTGATCTTCCCGATCAAGGTGTCGAACATCGCGGCAGGATCGCGCAGCATTCGTGTCAGATCGCGCGCGTTCACGCCAAGCCGTTTAAAGGACTCAGCAGCACTGCCACCGCCAGTCTTGACGAATTCATCAGCCCGAAGCTGCATTTCCTTCAGGCCATCAGTCAGGGCGTTAAGCTCGATCCGGCTCTTGACGGCCGCGTAACGCAGCTCCTGGAATACTTCAAAATCAACACCGGCCGTTTTGGCGGCCTTGCCGAGATCGGCCACGGCATTGACAGCCTTCTGGGTTTCGCTGACCATCACCCCGAGCCCGAGTGAGGCGGCAAGCCCCGCCGGACCGCCCCGCAATACCCCGAATATCCCGTCCAGCCCGCCGACCTTCTTCTTGATCGACATGAACGAACTGGCCGTATCATTGGCCGCGGTGCGCGCCTGCATCCTGATCCGGGTCATCGCCGTCTTGAACTCACGGTCATCCGCACCGATACGGACAGGAATATCCGGTCTGCTCATCTGCTGTCAGCCTTCTGACGAATGGATTTTTGCGGGCCATGGCTGGAAACGATCTCGCGGATCCGCGTGCGGCTGACAGGGGAAGCCTGTGAGGACTTGCCCGTTACGCCGGCAATGGCCATGGAAAGTTCCAAGGGTGTTGCAGCCCAGAACGTGGCTGGCGACCAGCCGAGACGCTCGGAAGCCACCGCCAGTTCGAACAGCGTCCTGACGTGATCGGCGATCAGGACGCTGTCTGAGGCTTTTTTCCTGTGACGGCCGCCTCCACGTCTTCCAGAGGCGACGATGTTTCGCGCAGTGCATTGCCCGCCTCGATATGGGCGGTCAGTGCCTGTTCGATACCGGTGCGCCAGTTCGCTTGGTCGGCGGCCGAGATATTCTTGCCCGACAGCACCCGGGCAGCGATAGCGGCCCGCGCGTCGTCATCATCGGCAACGGCAAGGCAGCGGATCGCGCAGGAAACCGCAAAGGGCTCGAAGCCGAGCAGGCGCTGATAGATCTCGTCCATCGTACGCGCGCCGATTGCCTGCGACAGGCGCATCAGGCCGGCAAAGGTGACGGCGACGACAAAGCTTTCACTGCCGATTGTGATCGCCGCCTCGCCGCGCAGTTCATTGGCGAATGCGCTCATCAGGCAGCCGCCGCAAAGGCGACGTCCCCGTCAAAGACGCCGGAAAGATCACAGGTCAGCTCACCTGTTTTATCACCTTGGAAGTTCGCCGAAAGCATAGTCATCAGCCCCTCGAACGTTCCGACAGAGGGCACCGTGACCTGATACTCTGCCCGCGCCTGCGCAAGAATATCGCTCAGCACCAGAGCCTGTGTCGCCGAGCTGACATAGGCTCCGGAACCCGACCAGCGAACCGACTGGACGCCGCCGATGGACGAATATTTCAGAACACCGCCCGGATTGTTGCAATTCGGTTTGGTGGTGTCGACTTCCTCATTGTTGATGTTGAGCGAGCGCTGCTCGACAACGCAGACGATATCAAATTCCTCTGTCGCGTCATTCTTGCGCTTGATGATCAGTTCGCGGCCAAGTGCCATGATCATGTTTCCTTGTTCGTTTCGGGATGTCATCTGTGTTTCAGTGCGCCGCCGTATCGGGATCGGCGGCGAGGGTCTTGTATTCCGCCACAAAGGTCAGCGCCCCAGCACCAAGCGCGATGCCGGTGGCGCGATCAACAAAGGCCCGGCTTTCCGAAAGCGTCATCTCAATTACCAGGCCATCGAGCTTGATCGCGTGCCCGAGCACGGTCTCGACCAGAACAGCAATCCGGTCGAACTCGATATCGGGTTCCTCGGCCTTGAAGTGCGCAATCACATCGATCGGCAGGCGCCGGTCGTAGCCATCCTCACCATTCGGCCCGGCGCATGGCCGGAGTTCAGCCGTTTCCTGATGTTCTGCCCAGGTGACGGTCAGCGCCGGAAGCAGGCTTTCGCGGATGGCGCTGGTGCGCGCCCGCTTGACCTTGCCGTCACCGGCAAACTCCGGAATTGCGGATAGCCGGGCGAGGATCGCATCGAAGATTTGGGTGCGGAGATGCGCCATCAGATATCGCCTCGCAGCCAGACTTTCAGCATGGCGCGGCCGTCATCGGTGACATTGCAGATGTCGTAGACCGTGCCGCCAATGGTGACGGTATCCCGCTCGCTTTCGAGGTCTTCAAGCCCGGTCGCAGGAACCGAAAGCACATGGGTGACGGCCTCGACATCCTGCCGGCCGAACGCATCGGCAAGCTCCAGCTCACGTTTCTGCCGGAGGATCCCGCGCACCGGATCCGGGAGAGCGATGCCGTCCACGGTGAACAGGCAATCGACATTGCCGAACGTGCCGGCGAAGGCCTCGCCCATGCCGGCAAAGATCGCCGGCCGTTCGATCCTCATGTCTGGTCCTTTGCCTTGTCGTCATCCTCGTCGGCCTGCAGTTTCTTCAACTCACCGGCCAACGTGGCATTGTCCTCGGAAAGCTGATCGCGTTCTTCGGTGACGGCCTTCAGCTTTTCGGTCAGTTCGGCAATGTCCTCGCTGCCATCGGTTTTGTCCGCCAGCGCATCGCGTTCTTTGGTCAGCGCCTCGACGCGATCGGCGAGCGTGTCCCGCTCTTCCGTCAGTGCGGCAATCCGCTTGTCGATCGTCGTGTCGGACGCCTTGCGCCACTTGCCGAACACGCTCTCGAGATTGTCGGCATCGGCTTCACTGAGCCCGTTCTTCGAGACCGGCACATCCTCACCCGGGGCATAGGTCTTGCCGCCGATCTTTACTGTCGTGTTGAACTTGCGTGTATTTGCCATTGTTTTTGCTCCATTATTGTCTGGTTTGGGTGGGCGACTTCCGTCGCCCGACCCTGATCAGCGAACAAGCGCAAACAGGCTGGCGTTCGGTTCCGGCGCGATCGGCAACGGGGCTGCCTGCGTCTGGAGGATGGTGCGCGAGGGGTTCTTCTCCCGCCACATGTCGGGGAAACGTTCCATCGGCACGAGCGCCTGGTCATCGAGAATGGCGCCATAGCCGAAGTGGCCCATGAACCCCTGCGGATCGAGAATGCCGACGCCATAGCTGGGCCAGAAATTGCTTTTAACACCGCCTGCAGTGTAGCCCTGCGAATACTGCAGGAAGGTAGTCTCGCCGACCTGACCGAGCACGGCCGAATACTTGCCCTCGGCGCCCGTCGACACCGGACCGAACTCCATGGAGCCGCTCGCCTGCCGGCGAATGTCGAGAAGCTTCTGGAAGCGTTCGGAGCGCTTCAGCAGCGTTGCCGCCCCCGGGCCGAGCGTCACCTCGCGGGCTGTAAAGCCATCGGTGATCGCCAGAAGATCGATCCAGTTTTCGATATCGTCGTAAGGATCGACGCCGCTCTCGCCCCAGCGGGCAGCACCCGAAAGCGCAATGGTGAGTTCGGGCGCGCGCTGGTAGTTGACCGTCTGGGTCGGGTAGTTCTCGCCCTCGACAATCACCCGACCTGTGCGCAGGACTTCCGAACACATCAGCTCCTCGCGCCGGGTGATGCGCATGTCCTGGTCATCGAGGATCTGGGCGATGTTTTGGGCATAGCGCTGTTCGGGCGAGACCGCACCGCCGGGTTGTTCGCCCGGCATGCGGATCAGATTGCCGGACGGGCGCAGCGTGTTCTGCGGCTTCACATAGGCCGGCTTCAGGCTGGTCGCGGTAAACCCGCGATTGGCCGCATCCTTTCCGGGCACGTCCGGATGGACGAACGGTGCGAGCTCGCGATCGGGCAGGATCCGATCGAAGACGATTTCCTCCTGTTCGGAGAGAACCGTTGTGGGGAAATAGCGGTTGCGCAGAAAGGCTTCCGGCCGATCGCGCGGCGGCAGAACCGTTACCAGTTCCGCCGTATTCAGAAGAAGTTCACTCATGGCATTGATTTCCTGTATCTTTCAGGGTTGGCGGATTGACTTAATCGAGCCTGCGCACGAAGAGTGCAGCACCCTTGCGGCGGAAAACCTGCTCGACGCTTGCAGCGTCATGACCGGCGCCGAAGGTGAGCTTTGCGGCGTCAACTGCCGCGCCAAAATAGGCTTGCGCTTCCACGTCGCCGCCCGAGGCATCGACATCAAAGGCAAGGATGCAGTCGGGATCTTGCGAGCCGTTATCCGAAGCGGCCAGCGACAGCGTATGCTTGCTGTCCGCCGTGATTTCTCCGAGCACCGCGCCACGCTTCAGGTCCTGTCCGCTGGCGATGGTGACAGTGCGGGTGACGACCTGAACGTCGCCGACGATCAGGTCATTGGGGGCAAAGCTTGCCGTTTCCATGGGTCTCACTCTCCGGTGTTGCGGCGGCCATGCCGCGCGTTGATGGCGCCGCCGACAGCTGCCAGCAGCGATTGACGTTCGGAAGCGGCAGAAGGTGCACCGCCGGCGCCGAGCTTCGGCGTCTTGCCCGCCATGCGATCGGCAAGGCGATTGCCGCCCGTTGACGCCGAAGGGGTTGAGGCATTCAGGATCGCGCTTGCCTCTTTGGCCGAGTAAGCCGTCGAGAACGCCAGATGACCGGCAAGCTCGGCATTGGCCGAAGCCTTCGGATGCGTCAGGATCGCCTGGATCCGGGAGCGTTCATCGGCGCGGGCCGAAGCGGTCGCCGAGACCGGCTTTTCGTCCTCGCCATCGGGATCATCACCGGGGGCGCCCTCGTCTTCGGCGTCCGGATCGGGATCATCCGCCTCGGCCTCGGGGTCCTTCTTCCCGTTTTCGAGCTCGTCTTCCGGGTTTTCCTTTTCCGGATCGTCTTCCATCCGGTTTCCGGCCCTGCCGCCGCGCATGGCAGCGAGCACGCTTGCGGACAGGCCGCGCGTGACATTCGACATATCGATTTCCTTTTGGTTGATCGTTTCAGGCCGCACGGCCCAGCTCAGCCCCGAAGGCAGCAAGCACCTGCGAGGGACGCGCAACGGCATCGGCAAGCCCGATCGAGACCGCCTTTGCGCCGCGATAGACGCCCGCCTCCGTGGCAAGCGCCTGCTCTTTCGAAAGCCGCCCGGCACGGAACCGGGCAACCGTCTCTGCGAATTCGACACGCAGCTCTTCCAGCTCGGAAAGCTCACGCGCCAGCACATCCTCGGGGATGGCCTCATAAGGATTGAGATCGGCCTTGTGCGCGCCGGCCTTCAGGATGGTGACATTCAGCCCCTCCTTCTTCAGCCAGCCGCTGACATCGACATGAACCGAGACAACACCGATCGAGCCGCAAAGACCGGTCGAGGGCAGCACGATCTGCCGGGCCGCCGAGGCCAGAAGGTAACCTGCCGAACAGGCGTGATCCGTCAAAACCGCGATCGTCGGTTTGACCTGCGACAGTTCGAAGATCTTTTCCGCACAATCGAAGGCGCCGGTGACCTCGCCGCCAAAACTGTCGACCTCGATAGCAACAGCCTTGATGCTGTCATCGGCGCGGCAGTCATCGGCCAGGATGCCGATCCCCTCATAGGAGGTCATGCCGCAGGACTTGCCGATCCAGCGCCCCTTGTTGACCAGCGAGCCCTCGATCTCGATCAGACCGATGCCATCCATCGGGCGTTCAACACCGCGATAGGTCCTCTCGCCCCAGTCATCGACGTCGGTTCTGATCTTCTCGCCGATCAGCCCCATCTGGCCCGCATCCCCGTCCGGCAGGCCGAGAACACGCGGGGCAAAAGCCCGGGCGATGGTGTCTGCCTTGGCAGGCTGCAGCATCAGCGGCGTGTTGAACATGCGGCTGGCGATTTCGGGATAGTTCATGGCTTCAGCCTTTCCTGCCGATTGCGGGGATACCGAGCGGATGACGCCGGGCGGAACGATTGCTGTTCCGGCCGTTGACGCCCTCCTCGATCTCCGTGTCCTGATCGGCTTCATCCAATGGCGGCCCGCCATCACGGCCGACCGTGTCGGTTTCCATTTCCGCCGGATGTTTCAGGCCGAGGTTTCGATAATACCGGGCCTCGCGGGCAAGCTGGTCGGCATCCATCTTCCAGTCCCGGCCCTGTTCGGCCGATTCCTGTTGCAGCGTCGTCAGCTTGCGATCGAGCCGTTCACCGGCAGCCTGCGCTTCTCTCAGCGGATCGATCCAGCCGCGGCCCGGGCCGATCCAGTCGGCGTGACACCATGCGGCGGGGTTTTCCTCAAACGAAACAGCGCCTTCCGGTAATTCGATAAGCCCCTTGTCAAAGACTTCCTCCAGCCAGGCCCGGTAGATCGGCGCCATGAACTGGGCGGCAAAACTGCTTTTCTTTGCGGTGAACCCGCGCCAGATTTCCAGAAGCGCTGCACGGGCCGAGGAATAGTTCACCTGGCTCCAGTCCATGGTCAGTTGCTCATAGGTCAGCCCAACGGCCGAGGCGACCTTGCGAAGCGCTGCATTGACGAACACCTCGAAGTTCGCATTCGGGTGTTCCGGTTTCGTCAGATTGGCCTTCTCGCCGGGTAGCAGCGTGTTGACACGAACGCCCGGCAAGCTGATCGGGGCGGCACCATAATAAGCCTTCTGGGCTTCCGACATCTCGCCATAGATCCTGCCCAGCGCACCCTCGCCGCCATCGGCATCGAGCGCTGCCATCATCTCTTCGGGATCAAACGGGGTTTCGATGAAGGCGGCCATGATCGCATTCAGCATCGCCGCCTGACTTTCAAAATCCTCGTAATCCGTCGATTGCTTGATGGAACGCATGATCGGCGCCCAGTCGGAAGCCCCCCGCGTCATGCCCGGTCGTTTCGGATCGAAGGCATGAACCACAACCGGGCGGCCCCATTCGGTCGACCGGCTGACATATTCCCAGGACCAGAGTTTGGTATTGCCGGCATAGACATCGCCGGGATGGCTCTTGCGGAAGTGATAGCCGACCGGTGCGCCATAGCCGTCAATGGCCACGCCGTCGCGCAGATATTCGCTGTCGAGCGTGCCCTTCGGGTTCGAACACCGGGCCGGATCAATCATATGCACCGCCGTGGAAAACAGCGGTGCATTCTCCTGCCATACGATGACGGCAAAGCTCTCGCCCTCCGGGCCGAAGCGATTGCGCGCGGCAAGGCCGAGAATGCCGGCCATGTTCTTCGTCCGCTCGGCGTCGCACCACATGTCGACGTCCTGCGTATAGTCCCGCCATAGCCCCTCGATCTGCGTGGCGATTGCCTCGGCCTGGTCAAAGGTGAGGTTCAGCGTCGTGTGGTTCGGCCGGGCCGCAAGCTTCCAGCCGGCGCCGATGATGTTGTCGACCAGCCGCGACGTGCCGGCAGCACCCCAGCCGTCATTGCGCGCTACATCATTCAGCCGATCGACCAGTGTCGACCGCGAGAAGGTGAGCGCCGACTGGCCGGAATAGTTGCCGGCCTTCCAACCGGCAAAGCTTGGATGATCGTAGGATGCACCCTGATAGGCCGCCCGCGTGACGGCCTCGCCCGACACGGACGCTGCCATTTGCCGGTTACGCGCCGCCTGCAGGCGAGCGGCATTGCGCACATCGGCGGCAAGCGGTCTGCTGTCTGGTCCGAGAATTTCCACTGTCATCCGAAGATCACTCCCCGCCCGCGCGGCCGCGATGACCGGCGAAGCCCGAGCTTTGTTTCGAGGTCGCGGATATAGGCGCGAAGCGATGACCGATCGGCGCCGGAATAGGTGACGCTCTCGCCATCATAGGAAAGCGTCACCGCGCTCTGGCCGATCTCCAGCCGGTGAAGCGCAAGCTTCGCCTCGCCGAGCCGGGTTTCCAGCGTCAGCCGTTCGTCTGTCGAAGGCATGATATCTGTCCTCTTGTTATCCCGGCCGGGTGCGTTGCGCGGCCCGCTCGGCCCGGCGCATCGCCGCCGCAACGCGGTCGGAAACGGGCGCGTCCGGTGAAGGCTTTGGCTTTTCTTCCGGCGTCTTGCCCGCATCGCTGACGGCCTTTATCGAAACAGCAAGGCTGCCGATCAGGTCCTCAAGATCGCCCTGTTCTTCCGGTTCCTGCCGGGCAAGCTCTTCTGCCCGCGCATCCCATTCCTCATCGGTCCAGTAAGGCACGTTGAGCCGGATGGCCGCAGCGCGCGACTGGTTGAGCATGTCGAGCACTTCGTTGCGCTGCCCGTCGGGCAGTTTCCAAACCCAGCGCGGATAGCCGTTGCGGTCCTTTTCCTTGATCCTAACCTCGGATGTGGCCTGCTGATAGAAATTGTCTCCGAGGCCGATGGCAAAGCTGATGAAGCCCGGTTGTTCGGGATCATCTTTCCGGAAGTCACGATAAAGCCCCATCTTCATCACCGAGGCGTTGAAGTTGAAGAACCGCGTCGACCATTTCTGTTTCTTCGGCCGGCCGCGCTTGTCGTATTCGCGCACCTGACTGAGGAGCGGTGCGGCATCGCGGTTATCACCGCGCACCATGATCACTTTCGAACGCGGATGGCGCCGGGCCCAGAACCAGACATCTTCGGTATAGGCATTGCCGTCGATTGCGACCCGATCGACATCACGCAAGCGTCCGTTCTCATCCGGCCAGCGTTTGGCAATCAGCCGGTCAAGCGCCTCCATGACCTGATGTTCCGAGATATGGCCCGAATGCTCGCGATAGCCCGGCAGGTGGCTACCTGCCCGGCTGTCGATCACGCCGTAATCGATGACCGCACTCGTCTTGTTGCGGCCCCAGCCCCTCAGCAGCCATTCGACACGATCGCCCTGGACGTCGATGCCGATCGTCAGCGCCAGCATGTCGCCCGGAACAACACCGCGTCGGAAACCGGTTTCCTCGGCCCGGTCGCGCAGGTCCTCCCAGGCAATCGCCTTGTTGTCGGCTTCATAGGCAAGACCCAGCGTATCGTTGAAGAACACCTGTTCGGCGCCGGCGCCCTTTTCCTTGTCATCCTCGCCGCCCGATTGGACCTTCAGCCATGCCCGGGCAATCGCCTCCCAGCTTTCCAGCGGCGAATACGGCACCCAGACATGGAACGAGCGATGATAACGCGCACGCTCCGGATATTTGGCCACCCATTCCGCACCATTCTCCGGATCGACCATCCACTGGCGATGATGCTCGTGGATCTCGCAACCGCAATGGACACAGACGAAGTGCGCCAGTTCGGGATGCTGCGGATCGATGTGATCACGCATATTCTCCCATTCGAGCGGCTGCAGCTCATGGCAGTGCGGGCACGGCACATGATAGCGCTCCTGCGTGCCGGCCAGATAATTGGCCGTGATCCGGCAGCCCGGTGCAATCAGCGGCGTCGAGATCTTGAAGACCTTGCGATTGAAGAAGGCCTTCGACCGGCTGTCGGCCTGGCTTTCCGGATCGCCCGCCTCGTTATAGACCCATTTGGCCAGGTCATCCTGCACCTGGGCGCGCGGCGAGATCATCGAAAGACCGGCTGCCGAATTGGCGCCGGCGGCCTGCACCGCGCCGCGCCCGTCGACGCGCTCTTTGTAAAGGATCGAATTGCCGCCATCGCGACCGGCTTCGGGAAACAGCGCCCGCACGGAAACCGTCTCGCGCAGCAGCGGCATCAGCTTTGTCTTCGACCAGCGCGAGGCGTTTTCCTCTGTCGGATGGACATAGAGGAAATCGCAGGGGTCGAGGTCAAGCGTGCCCAGCAGGAAGATATTGGCCAGCACCGTGCCGCCGACCTGCGCCGATTTCGAAAGCGTCACGATCGAGCACGGATCATCCGGCGACAACGCCCGCAGGATCTCGGAGAAGAACGGGAACATGTCTTCCCGGTACGGCCCCGGAAACGCAGAGATACGCTCGGAAAACACGATATTGCTCTTGGCCCAGCCAAGGTAATCGACCGGTGGCGGTGGTTCGCAGGCGTTTGCCAGAGCCTCGAACATCAGCCGCTCCGGATTGAACAGCATGGTCATTCGGCGCCCGCCTCTTCCTCGATCATCTCCGGCGTCTGGTCGCGATCCTCGCGGAAGGCTTCCGCCGCCTTCACCCGGACATCACGCCATTTGCGCGCCAGGACCTTCTGGATATCGCGCTGCGGCAGTGTGAAGGCTTCCGCCACGGCCGTTGCCAGATCCGGCAATCCCTGTTCCATCACCTTGAAGGCTTCCGACGAGGCCCGGCCGATCTCGCGGCGCACATCTTCGGTGCGGGTATAGATCCCGGCTTCCGCCTTTTCCTGCCGCTCCATCTGGGCGGTCTTGTATCGCTGCTGTTGCAGCCGCTCGCGGGCGAGCTGCTCGGCAAGGTCTTCCTCTTCAGGATCGTCTGCAGGCGAGCGCAGCGGCAATTCCGCCGCCGCGCTCGCCCGGCGCTCGGCACGCGGGAATTCAGCCTGTTTCTTGCTTGTCGCTGTAGGGGCTTTTCCGTTGGCGCCGTACCCTTGGGAGGGATCGATGGTGAGACCGAGCTGGCCGATGGCGACATCGGGGCGAATGCGGGCAAAACGCCCCTCACCCTCAATCGCCCTGCCATGGATCTGGCCGGCGCTCAGATATTGCGAGACGCGGCCCGCAGATACCGAGATCAGGGCCGCAAATTCGGCCTTGCTCATGCTGTCCGGCATGGTTTCCATGGTGGCTAAACACGTCCCTGACTTTAATTTAGGCTTGGACTTTAGGCTTGAGTTTCGGGCTCAGACTGACGAACCCGCGCGGTGCCAAATACCCGCATGGCAAAGGGACCCAGGAAGGACCCGTCGCAATTTTGAATGTGTTTGAGGTCAGGTCTTCGGAAAGACCTTTTTGAAGGCCCGGCGGAATGTCCGATCCTTCTTCTGCCGCACCAGATCGGCGACAATCTCATTGAGTTTCAGCCGCTCCGAATAGGACGTCATCCGCACGAACAGGATCACCGGATAGAACTCCCGTTCCGTACGCCCGGAAAACCAGACCCCCGGGAACAGGTCCGAACGCCCTTCCGGCACGAAAAACTGGTTGGGCTTGGCGCGGCGCTTCCGCCGTTTCGAGCCGCTGGCAACCCTCGTTGCTCCAGCTCCGCGATAGTCAATCCTCAGATCCCGCATCACGCGGTTCAAGAACCCTTGCGTCATGTTGCCGTAGCGGTCGAGCGGTGTCCGATCCGCCGGCACGGCGACCTGATTTCGGGCCATCAGTCCCCGCCCGATCAGCTGTTCCTCGAACGACTTGTGCCGGCGCATACCGCCATGGATTTCCGGGCCAAGATAGGCCGCCGCCGGAAGTCCGCCCTTGCGCCCCGATCCACCAACAACAACCGCTGAAACCCGATTGCTCTCGCTCGCCTTGTCATAGACGATCCCGCGAATGGCCCGCGCGGTAGGACGGTCGAACACGACTTTCATCTTTGCCCGCACCGCCCGCATCCCGTCATAGGCCAGCCAGTTCAGCGCCAGCGCTTCCGCCTTCGGCAGTTCACGGCGCTGCACCGACGTCAGCTTTGCCTCAAAGCGCGTCAGGTCGATGTCGATATGGGCAGAAAGCATGGAAAAACCCTTCTGTCCTAAGACGCACAAAAGGGCGGACCGCTTTCACGATCCGCCCTTGAAGGTCGCCAGCCGCGTTGCCGCTGCAGCCAGCCAATGTCCAATCGCGACCGTCGGCAACCGCGCTCTGGTGTATTCAGTCTGTCATGAAAACATAGCTTACGCACTGGCCCTGAATCGCGTTTGCCTATCGGCTGTCGTCAGGGCTGGGGGCGAAGCGCTTGCCGTGATCGCCCCCTCCGGGGGTCAGCCGCCAGAAGCAGCAACGGTAGCGTATGATACGACGCCTTGTCCGCTGACAAATAACTCACAGCTTTTCGACAAATGCAAGTGGTATCGGAATATCCAGCTTTCCGGCGAACATCGTCGCTTTGATCACGGCGAGCCTCTTGCGCGTATCTACAGACCGGACATGTGCACGGATACCTTCAAACGGACCACACATGACCTCGACGAAATCCCCCTTTGAAACCTCGCATAATTCCTCATTTTCTTCATCAGAAATTTCGTTCAACTTTTTGAATTTCATGACAACATTGTTGTTAACGACATAGGGATCGCCATCCGCCATAAGCAGCACATGTCGAACGCCTGCCACACCGTTCAACCCCATCAGTGCCGCCGGACCGATGATGCAGCGCACCATCAGATATCCCGGCAAAAGCGGCCGCTCCCGCGTGATCCTTTCTTTCGTCCTGCTGTGAATAACGATCCGTTTTTCCATTGGCATCAGCGTTTCAACATCTGCATCTTCCAGCGAATCACGAACCGATTCCGCCTTCCGCCCGTCGATGGCAAGCACCAGCCACTGAGCCCGTTCTTCGCAGTCCCGCCAATGCCGCCGAGTGGCCGCATCGATAAAATTTGCCCACATCGACCGCATTTTGGCCCAGCGGGCAAGCGCCGCCTGTTCACGCTTCGATAGGTCGTCGATCCGTGCCGCCATCATGCCGCTGCCCCCGCATTCCCAATATCCCGCAACGCAGCCTCGAATGAGGCTATTGCCTCAGGCCCGCCCTTTGGAAAGAACACCACGCGCTGGTTTTCGGGATCCGGCACGAAAGGCATGTTCTGCGCGCTGTGCCACGCTTCCCATGCCTTCCACATGTCAGACCCGACGGGTACCGGCTCCATGCAGTCGCCAAGCGCACGCCAGCGCATGTCAGCGGCAAGAAACTTCCGTTTTTCCGCTGCCTCATGCAGCCGGTTCACTTCCGGAAAGCCATAAGCCGCCTGCCGTCTCTGCCGCTCCCGGATTTCGAAATCCTCGGGAAAAACCAGTGTTCCGTCTTCCCCGATCCCGATGCCGCGCGCTGTCACGTAGCGCTGTGCGGCGGAAAGCGATGTCCGCCCCAGAACGTCGAATGCAGCGCGAATTTTCGCCCGGAAGTCTTCCGCCTCGACCGTCACGGTCGGCCCGGCGAGCAGCAGCGCCATCCGCCATGCCCCCCAGACCTTGCCGAACGGCGCAGCCTTTGGCGTTTCGGTTTCCGCCGCCCGTGCGGCATCCTCACGCATCGTGCGAAGCCGGTCGCGATAGTGCCCAACCTCGCCATCTACCAGCTTTGCCATTTGCGCAGGCGTCGGCAGAAAGGTGGTGAACTTCTCGATCTTGCCGCGCGCCAGCTTCTGCGCAAGCCGGCTGATAGCCGCTTTCGGCTGCCCCTCAAGCGCAAAGCGATAGGCGGATTTGGCGTTGGCGGGGTCTAGCGATTCGGGAAAGCAGAACCCGCATTTGACCAGCCAGGCCATCATGTCGCCGATTTCCTCCGGCGTTGCCGGCCTCAGTTCGTCATTCAGCCGCGTAATCTCCTGCTGCAATGTCGATGGTTTTTCCGTGATCGCGTTCATCGTCGCCTCTCAGGTTACGGATTGCTCTTTCCTGCCTGTCTCGCATGCGTTCCCGTCCGCCGCTGACCGGCGGCGCGCGCGCCGGCGACGTTGCGGGTCTGTCGTTCCATCGGTCCTGGTTCAGCCATGTCGAAAGATTGCACCACGGCCTGTCGTCTTGTTTGGCGACGTATCGGTTCAGTCCGGCCATGATCGTGTCGCGCTCGGCACGCTGCCGGGCCGAGCACCACGCTTTCAGCGCAGCGGGTTTCGCCACCTTGTGCGGATAGATCGGCCACACATCGCGGTCGAATTCATCGACAAGACCGGACACGTCACCGCGTTTCCGCCTGTCCTTGCCGTCATCCCCGAAAAGGCGAGTATCCGCCTCGGGGGGATTTTTCTTTTGACCCCCTTTAGGGGGGTTTTCTTTAAGGGGGGTCTTTTTCTGAAAGGGGGTGCAGGGGGAAATCTCTTTTTGCCCCTCGTCTGAAACCGTCTTAAACGTCTTAATATCGTCTGAAACCGTCTTATTAAGACGCTTTTCAGACGCCTTTTTGCGCTCGTAATAGCGCCGGTTGCGCGCCCGGCGGGCATCATCGTCGCCGTCATCGGGCGTGATTTCCGGCCCGCGTTCGGCCAAAGCCGCCGCCGTCCGACCGATCAGATCGGGATCGACCCCGCCGCGCACCATATCGGCTATGAGCGTGGCAATATCGCTCATGTCCACGCCTCCGTCGTCGCACATTTTCGTGCATTATTATGCACTTTTTCTCTTGCAAAGCCTGCGCAAAAAGTGCAAATATATACACATCGAAGGGAGCAAATGCAATGGAACAGCAAACGGCAAAGATCATCAAACGTCTCACAAGTGACGGTTGGTATCTTTCCCGCAACGGTGCAAACCATGACATATACAGACACCCCGAAATCGAAGGCATCGTCACGGTGCCACGCCACCGGAAGGTGACGCCGGGCGTCTGGAAATCGATAGCGAAAAAGGCGGGTTGGCCGGAATAGGCCAGCCCCCACACCGGTTCCCGCATTTGCTCCGGTCGTTTTGAAAGGAAGAACAGAATGAACCGTTACCCTGCCCTGCTTGATGGCGAGACCGGCGCTTACGGCGTCGTTTTCCCTGACCTCGACGGTATTGTCGCCATGGGCGGCACCATTGACGAAGCCATGCTCAACGCCGAGGAAGCCCTGCGCGACGCGGCGATCGAAGCGGAAAAGGACGGAACGCCCCTTCCCGCGCCATCCGCGCCGGAAGCCGTTGCCGTTCCTGCCGGCGCCACGCTTGTTTCCGTGCCGCTGATACGGCTTTCCGGCAAGGCCGTGCGCGCCAACCTGACGCTGGATGAAGACGTGCTGGCCTTTATCGATGCCGAGTCGAAACGGCGCGGCATGACCCGCACATCCTATGTCAATTGGATGACCCGGCGCGTGGCCCAGCTTGGCGGCTGATGGTTGTATCATTCCGCAGCCTCCAGTCTCGCCCTCGCGTCAACCGGATCGGCCGTTTTGGCAACCGCCAGATGCCCGCAATTTGCCGCCACCAGCGCCGCGGCAACGGGCGGGCAGACGGAATTGCCGCAGGCGGATACCTGCTGCGATTTGGTGAAGCGGTGGCCATCCGGGCCGCGCTCAATCTCATAGTCTTCCGGAAAGCCCTGTGCGTTGAACAATTCGCGCGGGGACAGCATGCGCATACCGATATCGACCACGACAAAGGCCACGCCGCCGATTTCCAGCGTCACAAATTCGCGGTCATCCCAAAACCCATGTCTGCGCAGGAACGCGGCCACCTGCCGCGCCCTGTCCACCTGCGCCTCGGTAAAGGGCGGCGCGTCGATCGTGGCCTGGACATGGCCGAACCTCGGCAAGCCCGTGACTGTATGCAGCGGCTCCCGGTATGATGCGCCCGTCCCCGTGCCGAAATACTTGGCGCAATAGGCCGCGACCGCACCCTGCTGTGCACCGGTCGCCGTCACCGTCGACAATGGTACGCATGCCGAACGCCCGGGATTAACCCCTCCGGCACGGCGGCTGTCGTTGTTGTGCTGCGCCACAAAGGCGGCGGCTACAGCATGTTTCACACCACCCGCCACAACCGTGCCTAGCGGCCTGCCGATATCGAGCGCGCGCGGCTCCTGCCCGGCCCGCTCTCCATAGCCGGTCTGAACCAGCGTTGGCACCAAAATGGCGTTCTGGTCTTTCGGACTGGCGCAGATCGTATGATGCGGCATCGTGACGGGCCGCGCCCCGCCGCCCTGCTGGGCATAGGTCAGCACCGGCGCAATCACCGCCGAATGCCCACCGCCCGCCAACACTGTCGGATGCGGCGCGGTCACGGCGCTGTCCCGTCGCGCCGAACCTTTCAAGCTTACCAGGTGCGGGGAGATCAGCGCCGACTTGTTCACGCCTGCCGTCACCGTGGCAGAGGGCGCGGTCACGGCATGGCCGACCGAGGCACCGAATTGGCGCGACACAAAGGCGGAGACCAGCGAAAGCCCAGCCCCGCCCGCCGTGATCGTATGCGTTGGTTCATCGGCCCCGTTGAAGGGCTTTCCGGCATTGCGCATGGTCATGACATGCGGCGCTACCACGGCTTTCTCGCCGCGATGGGCACCGGTGATCGTGCGGAATGGCGCGGGTACCGCCTCGCACCGGCCGCCATGCGTAAGGTTCACCAGAAACGGCGCATCGGCCTCCAGCACATAGCGGGCAAAGCCGCGCGCAATCCGTGCCTCGGTGTTGTCCGCCAACGGCCGCTTCGCGCCCACGCCGTGCTTTGCCTTGATTTCCGCAGCCGTTTCGAAAATCGAAGGGCATGGCAACGACCAGTCAATAATCTCCGCAGCCGTGCGCCAAATCAGCTTCTGCTCGAAATAAACACCCGCGTCATCCGGCTCCCCGTGGGTTTCCTCCGGCCATACGATCGGCTTGCCATCGAAACGGATAATCACGAACAGCCGGTTGCGGATAGTTGGCGCACCATAGCGGAACGCCCGCAGCTCCCGCATCTCCAGCTTGCCGCCAAGCCGCTTGAGCCGCCTGCACCACTTCTGGAAGGTCTCACCCTTGCGCGCCGGATCCGGCACCTCGCCCTTGTCGGTGCGGATCAACGGCCCCCATGTGGAAAATTCCTCGACATTCTCCATGATGATCACGTCGATCTTGCCGCCGGAGGCCTGAATGCGCTCAACCCAGAACGGAATGACATGGGCGAGATCACGGATATTCCGCTCCACCGGCTTGCCGCCTTTGGCCTTGGAAAAATGCTTGCAGTCGGGCGAGAACCAGGCAAGCCCGACATGCTGGCCCGCTACGTAGTCCAGCGGGTCGACATGATAGATATTTTCCGAAAGGTGCAGCGTGTCCGGATGATTGGCCTCATGCATGGCAAGCGCCACCGGGTTGTGGTTGATCGCGATATCCGGCGAGCGCCCCAGCGCCATTTCAATGCCGGTCGAGGCACCGCCGCCACCGGCAAAGCTGTCGATGATCCAAGGCAGGCCATGCCCGCCCAATCCCGCCTGTCGGCTGATACCGATGTCGAGGTCAAAAAGCGTGTCTCTCAGCATCCCACCCCCTCCAATTCCCGCAAAATCCGGCAGACGTCCGCCTCATCGAGGTGGCAGAGCGCCGCTATCTCGTAGGTCGAGTGCCGGCCGGTGTCCCAAAGTTCGCCAATGCGCGCGCGCACAGCTTTTGACGCCAGCCCCTGGCGCTGATCCTCGACGGTCATATTCTGAAGGCGGCTCATGCCTCACCGCCTTCCGCCCTCACCAGGCGGTAGCCGACGCCGTGACGGCTCTCTATGCGATAGCCATTGCCCTCCAGCTTTCGCCGCAGCTTGTGAATGTAGACGGACACGATGTTGTAATCTGAGCCGCCATCCGGCTTGTCGCTGTAAAGCGCCATGAGGATCGCTTCAGTGCTGGCAGCCTCATGGCGCCGCAACACGCTGTAAATGCGAAATTCGGTCGGCGTCAGGCCCAGCGCCATCGCCTCTTTCGTATCTTCCAGTCCGCGAAGGGCGGCTTCCAGATTGTCGGCGCGGGCCTTCTGGATGTCGTGATCCAGCTTCAGCCGTCGAAATGCCGCTGCAGAAACAACAGCGCCCATCATGCCGCCCTCTCTTCCGCAGTCCGGTACATCAGCATGCAGTGCGCGGCGCAGTATGGTTTTCCCGCCTTGACCGGCAGGCCGCAGCAGGGCGGGTTAGCTACCGGCGGATCATCCCGGTCGGTAAGCACCAGCCGGCAATCATTGCGTCCGAGCGCATGCATCGCCACCGGTCGCGCACCGGGAATGGCAAGCGCGGCAAAGTCACCCGGCTTTCTGTCGGCAGAGACCTTCGCCAGTGCTTTCGCCTTTTCCGCTTCGGCCAGTTCGGCGGCACGCTTGCGCTCCTGCGCCACACGTTCGGCTTCCCGCACCGCCCGTTGAGCTGCCTTTTCTTGCGCCCGCCGCTGCCGTTCGGCCTCGTTCGCCATCCGGCGCGTCATGTATTGATCATCGGCATTGCGCTTGCGAAACCGGTCGCGATGGCGGTTGGCAATACCAGCGACGGCGCTGCGGCCGCATCCCATAACATCGGCAATTTCGGCGTAGCTCAGACCGTCGACATAAAGCGCCGCCATGCGCGCGATGTCGTCTTCCGTCCATGGTTTGCCGGTCATTCATCGCCCTCCCGGTCGAGGCCGAGCGAAAGCTGCATGCCGAGCGTAACCATGTAGGTCTCGAGGATACTTTCCTCCTCAAGGCGTTCCTGCTGATCCTTCTTGCGCAGGGCGACGATCTTGCGCAGCGCCTTCGTGTCGAAACCGGTGGCCTTTGCCTCGGCATAGACATCCTTGATGTCGTCGCCGATCGTCTTTTTCTCTTCCTCCAGCCGCTCGATCCGCTCGACGATCGAACGCAGTTGATCGCGCGCCACAGCGGGCCCGCCGGCGCGCACCTTTGCGCGCGTCTCACGGTTCTCATCCGTGCGGCCGCCAATGGCCATCGGGTCAAAATCGCTCATCGCTGTCTCTCCGTTGTCATCGCGGAGCCAAACCGCGCCGGCGCACCGCCACGCTGCAATCGTTCGGCAGGCCGCCAGTCTTCCGCCCCTTCAATGGCTTCACGAATGGCCGCGTCCTGCGCATCTTCCAGCGCAGCGCGGCACGGATATTTCCCACCCGGATGGTCGCTCCAGCCGCACCGGCAAAACGACCATCCGCCCACGCAAACCAGCCTGCACTCCGCACGCGGTTGAAAATCCGAAATGTCTGTGGAACGGGTCATCGCTCAGTCCTTCCGAACCACGCGAAGCCCGGCTGCTTCACCGCCATGGGCTTTCACCGCCGCACAGGCCTGCCGCACGCTGGCCAGAGAAACTTCCTGCTGGGCGGCAAGCCGATCGACCGTCGTCGCTTCCGTCGGCGTGAAATCGCCGTCGGAAATGGCCACGGCAAAGGCATTGAAAAGCTCAGCCCCTTGCCGCTGGTTTTCGGCAAAAGCCTGCATCAGCGAAACGGCCGCCGCCTTGTCGGCGTCGGGGTCCGTCAGCCGCCGCCCACCGGCTTCCGCCATCACGGCGGTCACCAGCGCCACGCCGCAATCCGCTTCCAGCGTAACGGCGGCAATGATGGGCATGATCTCCGGGTCCGTCGGGCTGTTCCAGCGGCCCACCTGGCTCTTGGAAAAATCCACCTTGGCAGCGGTGCGCTCAATTCCGCCGGCGCGGGCAATCAGGTCGCGCTGCGCAGCCTTGAGGCGGTGATGGAATGCATCAGAAAGGCTCATGGCTCTCCCCTTCATGGGCTGCGCGGCAACATTGACGGGCGCAGCAAAACGCAAAAAAATCCCGCACCGGGAAAACCCGGCGGCGTTTCCCGTGGCGGGAAATCAGGCGGAAAATTAGGTTTCAATCAGCGCCGGAAGTGCCCGGCGCGATCGAGAACTAGGGAGGCCACAATGGCCGCAGGCAGGAGAAATGTCAACGGCGGTGTAAAAACCGGCCGCGGGGCGGAGCAAAAGTCGGCCACTTTGGACGCAGGCATGAGGGCCGCGGGAGGGCGTAGCCCGAGC
>NZ_JBEPLY010000022.1:0-22502 GCF_040545495.1 Martelella mangrovi | reverse complement strand
TCCTCGAAACCGCCCACGATAGCTGAAGCTGGATGCGTATGCTGACATCTTTCGTCACAGTTCGCCACGGGCGTTAACGATGCCTGAGGTGTCAGCTGTTCTCTTTGCGTTTTCTTGTCCTGAACGAACTGATGCGATGCGATTGTGCCGCGATGCAAGTCTGCGTCGGGTCCGTCAGCCTTTGCCAGCTTCACGTCTTGCAAAAAGCGCTGCAGCACGTTGCCGGAAAGCTCGCGCTCATGCGCCTGCACCGTTGCCATGCATTCCAGGCGTGGCTGATTGTCCTGAAAGATGACCGAGCCCCTTGCTCTGCTGATTGCAGATGCTGACGAATGCGGATCCGCTGATCCGGATCACGCAATGTAGACAGTGCAATATCACCAAGCCAGACGAGCCATTTCCTCCTGATAGCCTGAACCCATTCTGTCCATAATCATTCGACGACGGACAGGGTTAACTGAAAATCAAAGGCGACTAGATGTGAGCTTTCAGGAAACCTTCCAACCCCGTCATACGAGTTTGTGACTTCGCAGCAGAGCAGATCAACGTGGCTGGCGGTTTTGAAGCCCTACTGTCTTTCTAAAAGTCCAGAATTTCAGCAGGAAATAATTCAGGCAGGCTGTCACGACAAGCACGAGGGCGAAGCTCATCGCCGGGGATATATGCCCATTCCGAAACAGCAGGAACGGAAGCAGATAGGAAGTCAGCAAGGAGGCCGCCTGAGTCAGCACATATTTGAAAAAGCTGGCGAGGATCGGCTCCTTTGATTTGAAGGTCACGACACGCTGCGCGGCATACATGCAGGGAACCAGAGCCGCATAGGCAATAAAGCTCGCCAGTTGCGGCAGGAGGCCAAATTTGTTCAGCACAAGGGCGCCGAAAAAATACAGCGCCGCCCCTGTTCCACCAACAGCAAGAAACCGGAAAATCTCCCAGACGTTCATTTGGTCGGAATTTCGGTAATGGCAGAAAAGAAGGCCATAAATACGGTCTGGACGCCGACGGTCATGATTGTCATGCTCAAGGCAAGGACGCGCAGCATCGTCGTATACTCGACCGGTCCGAAACCTGACGTTGCCCATTGCAGGAAACAGCTCAGAAGCCCGATGAAGCCCAGAACGATAAGGCAACCGGCAAAAAGGAGCGTGCGTTCCAGGGTGAAAACCTCGGTAATGAAGCTTTGCTTTTGTGACTGCGGCATCAATTTGTGCGAGGCGGCAAAACGCCGTGCGAAAACCGCGAATTCAATGGCCTGTGTTGCCATGACAACCGAGAAACAGCCAACAATAAATGTATGGATGTCAAAGCCGATGCCAGCGATATCAAACTGACCGGGGAAGAGTACAAGAGACAGTATAGCCCCAAGGCCCAGAATAAAGAATCCTGGGTAAAGAAACAGCCATTTCGGGCTATACATAAGCAGGAAAGATAGATGTCGCCAGCCATCCCGCCACGTCCGCAAATGAGGAGGCCTTGAACGTCCGTCTGGCGAAAGCGTTGTCGGCACCTCTGTAATTGAATAGTTTTCCAGCGAGGCACGGACCACCATTTCTGAGGCGAATTCCATACCCGTCGTTCTCAGGTTGAGCGCCAGAATGCGTTCCCTGTTGAAACCGCGTAATCCACAATGGAAATCCCTGACCTTGATGCCAAAGAAGAGCCGCCCGAGCCAGCTCAAGACTGGATTACCGAGATAGCGGTGCAATGGCGGCATGGCGCCCTCGGCGATACCACCCCTGAAGCGGTTGCCCATGACCAGGTCATACCCCGCTCGCAACTGCTCGACGAAGGGGGCAATCGATTGAAAATCATAGGAATCATCGGCATCCCCCATGATCACATAGGTGCCCTGGGCATCCTTGATGCCACCGGAAAGGGCGGCGCCATATCCCTTGTCCGCCACATGCACCACTCTGGCGCCGCATTTGGCGGCGATCTCCAGTGAGCCATCCGTCGATCCGTTGTCGGCGATGAGAACTTCACCGGCGACCCCGCATTGCTCCAGGCCTTTCTGCGCCTTGCGAATACAGACCTCAAGCGTTTCAGCCTCGTTGAGACAGGGCATGAGTATCGTAACGTCTAGTTCAGTCATAATGGAGATTTCTCGGAAATTGGAAGGACACTGTTGGGACGGCGCAGTTCGAGGAGGGTAGCCAGAGCGAAGCATGAAGCGACCGCCACCATATAGTAGGCCGGGAGAGAATAAAGTGCATTTATGGCCGGGAAGGATGTCGCATCGACGATTGCTTCAATCGCAATGCGGGTGAAGACAAAAGCATAGGCCGAGGTAGCAAGCAACAGGCAGGGGCCAAAGGTCCGGCGCTTCAGGCTAAGAGCCACCGCAGCAATGAAAGCTAGGGCTGCAAGTATCATAACGGCCGGAAAGATCCAAGAATAGATTAAAAACAGCCCGTTGATTGCTGCAAGAGTGACAATGTCGCGTTTGCCTCTGATGTCTGCGAGCTGCGGCGTCATCTCGACTGATTCGATGAGCAGCGTCTCCTCTCCGCTACTTGCGTTTCTGAGCGGGTCTCCCAGACTGACCCTTAGATCCGATCCAGAAGAAGTTTTAGCGACGAGCTTACAATCGGCGCTACAAAGGGCAGTTGCCCTAAAACGGTTCTCAGTTGCTGTCGGGTCACCGAAATTCTCAGCAAGATCAGGGCTGGAAACCCGTTCAGGGTGAAGCGGCGTGAGCTTGCCGCTTTCGTTGATGGTGAAAAATTCCGGCCACGTGCCGGGTTTGCCATGATACCAACCCTGAAACCGCATCTCCTTTCGCGAATCCGACGGAATGAGAGCTTTTGGATAGTTCAGGAATGTCCAGTACTTGTTGAATTCTCCTCGGACTGATGCAGGTGGTGAGGGAGGGGCGCTTTTCGGCACGTAATCGGCGAGGCTGATAAGCTTCAGGCCCTGCCAGAACCGGCCCGGCAGAGACAGCCATTGATCGCGCGACAATGGGGGAATGTAGTTGAACATACCTGTTTTGCAGTTCAGTTTGCCTGCTTCACAGGCTGCGTTGATTTCTTCGGCGATCCGCGCAAACCTCTCCTTGGCGATGGCCGGCGATTCATAGAATCCATTTGCGGCGGCCGCATCGCGCAGGGCCCAGACAAACCACCCCCCCGCCAAATCTCCGCAAGTTTGTTTATACACTGCGCACCCGTGTTGGGACCAGCCAGCCAACGGGCCGTCGGGTCTCAGCATTTCGGCAAGAGGAGCGAAAGTCGGGCTGTATTGTGCTGCCAGCGCACGGGCGCCGGCATTCATCGGAACGTATTCAATGGAGTGACCGTCATCGACACTCTGCAATGCGCCCAGCGCCGCATTGAAATCCTTCTCGTTAAAGTCGACGCCCACGAAAGACCCGTACTTTGCATAATTGATTGTGCGGAATGCTATTTGCGGTAGGGCAAAGCCAATCACGATGGTTAAAACACAAAGGCCAAGCGAGCGCAGGCGGCTGCCCGTGAAATACCAGAAAAGGCCTGCGAAGATGAACATTACGGCAAGGCCTGGAATAAACCAAATTCCTTCCTCGCGCGTGAGCCAAGCCCACGCCAGGGTAAAGCCCGAAGCAAAGGCGAGATAAAGACGTGTCTTAAATGAAATGTGACTATCGAAGAAGACAAGGGCTGCTGTGGAAAACAGCAGCAATGTCTGTGACCAGTAAATCTGATCACGGATCACTCTGTTTATACCAGGATCGAGTGCTGCTGGAATAAAAAGGATGAAAACAAACGATATCCAGCCCAGTTTGGACGATCTGGACAATCTACCCAGCGCTAAAGCGGCCACACCGGCTGCAAAGTAATGAAACAGAGCGTGCGAAAAGGACAGCGGAAGCCCGCCATAGGAAGCAATCACGACAAACAACGGATAGCCAGGACCTTTCATCAATGTAAAATGATTGAACGATCCGAGCCAATGACCTGAAGCAATTTTGAAAGCGTGATCCAAATAGAGCGTATCATCGTGTGGAGCGCTCACATTGATGACCAGCGGTAAATTAACTGTCAGAAAAACGTATAAGATGAACGGAACAGAAGCATAGATTGCGTTTTTCTTCATTAAACCATCCGAATCAATTAAAATGTTGGAGCCACATCATCCGTTGATAACGCAAATTAATTTACTCGATAAAGTGGCATAAAGAATAAAAAGATATCGGTCTCCAACAGTATCTTTTATCCGCCGCATAGACGCATTTGGAAGTTGACCATCCGGCGAGCGCCCGCCTAGATAAACATTGGCTTAACTCTACGGTTGTGTAACGTTATAATTTCCATCATCCCTGCCTTGATTTCCAATTTTTCAACCATTCATATGAATCTGAGATACCGTCACGAAGGCTTACCTTGCAGGACCAGCCCAGGTCGACCTTAGCCTTGGAAACGTCGAGTACTGAGCGTTGGACATCGACAGACCGAGCGGCTTTGTACACCGGCTCAAGAGGCACTCCAGTCACCGAACCAATCACTTCGACAATCTCATTAATCGAGGTCCCCACGCCGGAGCCGGCGTTGTACGGGCCAGTCTTGTCGCTTGACAATGCCAGCACACACAGATCGGCCAAATCAGTCACATGGAGGTAATCTCGGATAACGCTGCCATCGCCCCATATTTCAACTTTTTCACCGGAAAACGCACGATTCAGGAATGTCGATATAACACCTTGAACACCAGAATGCCCCTGGCGCGGACCGTATGGATTAGAAGCCCTGATCGAGACAGAGGCCACCCCCCGGGTTCGCTGATACATCGCAAGATAATGCTCGATCGCGCATTTCACGATACCATAAGAATTGATAGGCCGCAGCGGATGGCTTTCAGGCATCGGTACGGTGTCGGGCACACCATAAACAGTGCCTCCTGAAGACAAAAAGACAATCTTCGGTATTTTAAGATTGGTCATTATGTCGAGGAGCGACAATGTACCTCCAAGATTGTCAATCACATCCGTCCGTGGATCGAGATCGGCAGTGCCTGGGAACGTCGTGCTCACAAGGTGCATGACGGCATCAACGCCGGTCAATGCCTCGATCATTGCCATCCGGTCAGCAAAATCGCCGAACAGATAGTCAACACCTGCCAGGGCAGGACGGAACCGTTCAGGCTGACGGTCAAAGACCCGAACCTCGTGATTCCGCGACAACAGGCTATCTACGACATGAGAGCCGATAAACCCACACCCTCCGATAACAAGCACTTTCATCTGTCGCCTATGCCTTTCAATAACGATCTGAAACGAAGATCACCTTGTCAAACCGCGAATGTTGGTGACTGCCGTCCCCAAACCTTCCACATGCGCTACAGCGCCGAAAAGGCGTTCCAATGCGTGCAATTCCGTGCCATCGATCGGCAATGGCTCTCTGGAATAATCCTTCCAACCATAGTCAAGAGCGACAAAGCGCTGGAACAAATTCTTCCTCATGAAGAACATCGAGCCGACAGGGAAATTAAAATAGGGAGGAAGAGCGTCAACACCCATGCGTTTCGCAATGGAAAGCGCGATCTCCATATTTTCGCACCACGACATGATGCCAGGATCATCCGGATAAACAATCGCCGTTTCCGGCTTCCGGGCAAGGGATGACATGATGCGATCAAGCATGGCGCCTGCCTTCGTCGAGCCCAGCAGATTACTCATTAGAAAATCATTCCACTTGTCGATCGTGTCCCTTGATTCAACATGGAGTGATTTCTTTGTGTGAATGTGGCCTACGACATCATAATTGACCAGCTTCGAACCAAAGCCGGTCAGAAGCGGACCGATATCACGACCGATATTGGGAAATGCGCGGACGGACACTGTGGCGCCTCTGTATTTCTCAGTGGCTACAACAGCTGCTGGTTCAAGCTCGGCGCGTGTGGAGATGAAAATATCCGGCAGGATCTCGTTCTGGTTCAGCCTGTCAATAATATTATCCAGCATTTCCGGATAATAGGCATGAATGTGAAGTGCGGATTTCAATGTCTTCGCTGCATCGATGTCGATAGCGCTTTCTTCATCGATAACGTCATGCTTCCAGGGACCGGACGGACAACCTTCTTCAATATATTGCGCGAGAGGATCCCTTGTCGAAACCACATCCCTTTCCTTGGCAAAGATAAAGGGATGGAACCCGGGTAGCGCTTTTATTGCCCTGCGTCCCGCCTTGCTAACACGTATATATTCCCCGATCAGCTCGCGGTCCGGAACCTTTCGATCCTGAAGGTTATAAAAATCGCGGCGAAACAGGCCAGAGGAAGCAATCACATTCAGGTCGTCTTGAAACTGGGATTTGCCGGCCTGCAGTCCCTTGCCAATATTTTCCAGACGCCGGACATAGTCTCCCATATCGAACAGCGGCATTAGCTTTTTCTGCTGTTCTGCGCCCAGCTTTCTTGCAACCTCTTTGGTGGGAAGGCTGGCAACAAGTTTGGCGGCCAGATCATTGGAATCGTAATATTCGGCAACGCAGGCTTCGAAATCGGCCGCATGAAGCAGCTCGGAAAATCCGGTGGTCCTGTCGAAGCAGAACATCGGCTTTCCGGCGTTCAGCATGTCGATGCCCACATTCGGCAGAGGATCCAACCGTGAACAGATGACCAGCGCATCGGCGAGTTCAAACAATTTGTCGAGATCCGACATGGCCGGAACAAAATGGAAATGCGCCTGCAATTGAGACCGCTTGACCTGGTCGACAAGGAACCGGGGGAAGACCGCCCCGCGGATATCCAGCCCATCGCCAACCCAGACAAAACGAAAAGTCTTTGATGGTGCCTGCTCCCGCATTTTTCTGGCAACTTCAATAAAGACGTCTGGTCCTTTTCGATAGTCGATCGTGCCGATCCCAATGATCACAATCTCGTCTGGGTCGTTTCCGCAGGCGCGTTCTATAGCCAGTGCTTCAGCCTTTCGCGTATACGCGTCAATCGTATTGGACGGCGGCTTGGTTAAGCCTTGAGGAAGGATATCGACCTTCAGAGGGCGGCAGGCATGATCCAACTCCAAAAAGTTGGAGAGAGTCAGTTCCGTCGAGAAGATGACCTTATCGGACTTATCGACAATTTCCGAAAAGTATGGATAAACAAGCAGGTTGCTTGCAAATTCATGCACAAGCGAAATGGCAGGCACTTCCGCCCTGTTGAGTCCATCAAGCGTTTGATAGCACGCAACGGAATTCAAAATTGCAAAAGAAGGTTTTACAGCCTTTGCAAGTTCGAAAATTCGATTCGCAATTTCAGCATTTGACATGCTGTTTCGATCAAGCTCGATATTGGCGAAAGCAGACTTTTTAAACTCTTTGTCCAGCGGGCCGCCTAGAAGCGTAACCGAAATAACATCATAGGTCTTCGAGAGTTCGTTGATGATATTGAGCGAAAGAATGGGTGCCCCCGTCCGCGTCGCTTCGTGGCTGATAACAAGCACACATTCCCGTTGCGGCTGAGGAGAAACAAATCCGTTCGTATAAGCTGAAACCGTCACCGGCGGCCCGGCGACCGACGCGGAAGTGCCAAGCGGGTCTCGTTTTGGATTGCGCTTTGCAGCGCTTTTAGCAAAACGCGCTGTTCTGCGTTTAGAAAGCGGCGGGGATAATTTTGCAAGAAACTTCAAAAGCCAATAAAGAAAGAGGTCACGAAACAGGGTAAATGGCCTTCTTCTTGCACGCTGTAGACGACCTGTCACGAAGGTCAGGTCGGTTTCCAATCGGGCAAGCCGATCATTACTCACCTGAAGCCTTTGCGAGAGGTCGACTTCTCCCGCTTTGTGATGTTCCAACTCATCGAGTAGTTGCGCCTTTGCAATAAAAAGGTCACTTAGGCGTTCTTCCAGTGTTTGAATTTTCTGTTCCGTAAACTCTATGGCTTCAGCTTTGGCATCCAGAATCCGGTGCTTTTCATCCAGACGTCTCTCGGCCTCGGCGACCGACATGTTTGCCTGACCGAGCTGCGAAACGATACTTGCCTTTTCCCGTTTCTGTTCCTCGAGATTTCTCTCGACTACAACACGCCTATTCTCCTCATTGGACAGCGTTACCACGCTGGAGCCAAGAGAAGCATAAATCGAGCGCGCCAATTCCGCTTCATTCCGGGAGGCCTCAAAAAATGGTTTTAGGCATTCCGGCACCTCACCCATGGCAATAATGCCGAGGCCATGCTGATGATAGAATTCAAATGCCGGATATTTCTCGCCCAATTCACGAAAGAAACGCCAAACACCGAATTCCCGCTCCCGTACATTCGTATCGTGAAAAAGGACCACCGCATTGGGCGACAATTTAGGTGCCCATTCTTCAAAGTCCCTTTTCACGTCCTCATAGAGATGACGGCCGTCAATATGCAGCAGATCGATTTCACCGTCCGGAAAATATTGCACTGCTTCGCTGAACGTCATGCGCATCAATGACGAAAATGATTCATAGGGAGTGTTCAGCTCTAAAACTTTGCTGAAAACATCCTCGCCGTAGAAGCCAGCATGTTCGTCACCTTGCCACGTATCAACAGCATAAGCTTTCGTACCGAGATTGTTCTTTCGAATTGTCTGGCAAAAACAAAAATACGAAAACCCATTATGTGTCCCAAGCTCGACAATCATTCGAGGTTTTAGATTTGCCACTAGGTGAAACGCAAAGGGAGCATGCCCCAACCAAGCTGACTCAAGAAACTTCTCTGGTTTTTCAAAAGCATGAGTCGATAAAAAACTGTGCAAGGGCGGGCTCCAACATTATGATTTTCTGGTGGAACAATTGGGGTTCACCGGCTCGTCAACGCCGTATATGCGTCGGCAACTTGTAGCCAATCAAAACTAATCAACGCAAGATTTTTTGGTGGAGTTGCTATACAGAGGTGGCTAGGTTTGTTTGGACGGCCTGTGACCTGCCACTGACTTTTCATCCATCTGGACGCCTCGAATTACCCCGGCTTGAGCCATTTGTGACGGGAATTCCGGCCGTGGTGCGGCTTTCCGGTTATTTCTGCGTCTGACTGTTCGACATTTCTGCCCCTTGCAGCTATTTAGGTGTTATGAAGTCATTGTGGTTAAGGCTGTCTGTCATCAAATCATTATGGACAGATCTGGGCCCGGCTATCAGGAGGGGGGGGCTCGTTTGGTTTGTCGATTTAAGCTGCGTTTGCGTGATGTTGCAAGCGGCGGTTCTGAATGGTCTGTTGCTTGATCCTTTTTCGCTGCTTCAGGATTTCATTTCCTCTGCCGAGGTAGACCTCTGCCGGCGTGAGATTGCCGAGGCTCTCGTGGTATCGGCGGTTGTTGTAATGGTCGATGAATGCACCGATCTGAGTTTCAAGGTACTCGGGGAAGAAGTAATTTTCGAGCAGGATCCGGTTTTCAGCGTCTGGTGCCAGCGCTCGATCTTGCCTTGGGTCTGCGGATGACCGGGCGCGCCGTGAAGCTGCTCCATCTTCCTGTCCTTCAGCCAGTCCGCCAGGTCTTCGGCAATATAGCATCCGCCATTGTCTGACAGCAGTCGCGGTTTGTGCTCGACCTTGACGCTGTCGCAGCCGGATGCGGCCAGTGCAATGTTCAGCGTGTCGGTCACATCGCCGACTTTCATATTCGTGCACAGCTTCCATCCCACGATATACCGCGAGAAATCGTCAAGGATGGTAGACAGATAGAACCAGCCCCAGCCGATCACCTTCAGATAGGTGAAATCGGTTTGCCACATCTCATTGGGCCGAACGGTCTTGTCCTTGAACTCATTGTCCGCCTTTCCGTCGTGCCGCTACTGACCAGCGCGTCTCATGCGCACGATTAAGGTGATGAGCGCGGCTGCCAGGAGGACTGCGGCAAAATTGTAGATCATTGCGCCGGAGAAGGCGTCTGCATAGCGGGTCGCCCGGCTTATACCCTCGCTGGCATCGCTGGCGAGAATTCCAACGAAGAATATGCCGACAACGGAAACGCCAAAGGCGCCGCCTACCTGCTGCATGGTGGAGATGAAGCCAGCTGCCATTCCGGCCTGGTTCTCCTCAACATAGCCGATAACGAGATTGAGCAGCGGCGTCATCGAAAGGCCCTGACCGAAGCCGAACAATATCAGCGGCGGCAGAAGCGCGGAGGTTTTGGCTTCCTCACCGAGGCCAGCGGCAGTCACGATCAACCAGCCGATTCCGGCAGCATAGACCAGCGCACCGCCGGCGATGGCCATGTTTCCGAAACGCGTCACCAGCTTCGGGGCGACCAGCGAGGCAACCACAAAGCCGACGCTTGCCGGGGCAAACAGCGTGCCGGCTGCAAACGGCGTCAGGCCGAGGCCGGATTGCACCAGCAAGGCGAAGCACAGGAACAGCGATGTCGATGTAGAATAGATCAGCAGCACCACAAAAGACCCGGCAGAGAACCCGATGTTGCGGAACAAGGTCAGATCAATGGCGGGATCGCCGCCGCCGCTTGCAACCAGGTGCTCCCAAATGAGGAATGCCGCCAGCACCACGAGTGAGGCTGTCATACTGGCCCATGTCCAGAGCGGCCAGCCGGTATTCGGGCCTTCGAGCAGCGGCAGAAGCAGGAGCAACAGTCCGGTTGTCGCCAGTCCGATCCCCGGCCAATCGACGCCCATGGCTTCGGAAGACCGCGATTCCGGGATGATCCGCGCTGACAGCAGTGCGATGATGCCTATTGGCAGATTTATCAGGAAGATAATCCGCCAGCCGAGACCGAACAGATCGCTTTCAACGATAAGGCCGCCAAAGACCTGACCGGCAATGGCGGCAAGCCCCAACGTCATGCCGAGAAGGCCAAAGGCCCGGCGACGGCCCGCGTCGTCATACATGACACGCAGCAGCGCGTAGACCTGCGGAAACAGGATAGCGCCGGTCGCACCCTGCAGAAGGCGGGCGACGATCAGGCTCGTGGCGTCGGGTGCGAGGCCGCAAAGCAGCGATGTGACGGCAAAGCCGGCCATGCCGAGCGCGAACAGGCGGCAACGTCCATGGCGATCGCCAAGCCGCCCGCCCGCGATCAGCAGCACGCCGAAGGCCAATTCATATCCGGCAATGACAAAGCCAATTTCGGCGAAGCTCGCGCCGAGACCGGCCTGGATCGAGGGTATGGCGACATTGACCACGAACAGGTCAAAAACAGTGATGAACCCGCCAAGCAGCAGAATGGTCAGCGCAAGCGCCGAGGGTTGTGATTTCGGGGCGGTCTGAGAGGGATGGGATACGGTAGGCGAATGATCGACGGTCATGGCAACTCCAATTTTCTTGAAGTTGCTTTGCACATGACTTAGCCTGTTACTATAGAACAAATTATGGTGTTACTATGAGCGATACGCTGGACAACCGACTGGATCGCACTCGTTCCGGACTGGCGGACTTTTTACGGCGGCGACGGGAGAGCCTTTCACCGCTCGATGTCGGCCTTCCGATCGGAAAACGACGGCGAACGCCAGGTCTTCGCCGCGAGGAAGTCGCCGCGCTCGCGGGTGTCGGCATCACCTGGTATACCTGGTTGGAACAGGGCCGCGCCATCAAGGTGTCCTCGACCTTCCTCGACAATGTGTCCCGCGTCCTGAAGCTGGATGAAATCGAGCGGCGGCACCTGTTTTTGCTCGCGCATCAACGCCCGCCCGCCATGGCCGGACAGGCATGGTGCGAACTGCCGCCACTGGTGCGACGATTGCTCGATGACCTCACCTTGCGCCCATCCTATGTGCTGAACCTGCGGTGGGATGTCATCGGGTGGAACGACGCGGCTGCACGGCTTTTCGGGTTCGAACAGCGCGATCCTGCTGAACGGAACATGCTCTGGATGCTGTTTGCGGATGATCGGCTCAACAGCCGGATCGTGGAATGGTCTGTTCAGGCTCCTCAGGTGTTGGCGAGTTTTCGCCGGGATTTTGCCCAAGCGCCAGAGGATGAGAGCATGGTCGAGCTGGTCGATGGGCTGGAGCGGATTTCTCCCTTGTTCAAATCCCTTTGGAACCGGCATGACGTGCATGGACGCTGCGAGGGGCGCAGGACGTTTATGATCGAAGATCAGGGTCCGGTCGCTTTCGATCATTCATCTTTCGTTGTGGACGAGGAAAAGCATCTGCGTCTTGTGTTCTATGCGGAGGTTGGAGAAAACGAGGAAGTCGGCATGAGCACGAAGACGACAGAAACGACCGGCGAATAAAGCTTGGGTCTTTCCGACATGGGAGGATTGATAGTGAGACCATCGCCGGGATTGGAGCCATCCCCATCAGCACGCTTGAACATTTCTAGGACTTCGATTTTCGCCGGAACGTAGCCGACGGTAGATCAATCTATTCCATGGAGGAGGTCTCGCGGCACCGGGCCGGAGACAGCAGAAGGTCGACGCGCCAGAATTCAAGCGCCGACGACGTCTGGAGCTGTTCGCTTCTTCCCGCTGGCAAGGCCACCACAGCACCTGCCTGGCTGGAAGAAGACACCGGTGGTGATATTCCGGCAGGCTTCAGCCGCGCGCCCCAAGGCTCGACGCAAAAACATTTTTACCTCTGGCAGTCAAAGGGGGCGACGCCACCTCTGTATCGACGTAGATGAATCTACTCGCAAGAAGGGTGGTCGAAGCAACATGAAGCTCCTCGTCCGGGTAGTTCGCGGACCCATCTAGGTCAATACAACTCTACAATGCAGGCGAAGCTTTACATCGAGAGCAAAAAAACGCGTTTTCGGCTGAATATGTAAAGGTAATGGAAAGCTTGCGTTAAGATATTCTACCTTAGGTATGTTATTTAGTGGTATGCACGTTTACATGAGCCCGTCCGAACACAACTATTGGGCGCTATTTCTGGCCGAACCTTGACGTAAAGGCGCTTATTCGGTCGTGCATGTAAAGCTTGCTCTCGCTTGCCGTCACCCGAGACGACTGACCAGATCGTCGGCACTCAGGTGGGTATAGCGCTTCAACATACGCAGCTCCTTGTGTCCGGAGATGCTCGAGACCTCAATCATGTTCAAACCGCGTTCGAAAAGACGGCTGACACTCTCGTGGCGAAGATCGTGGAACCGCAGCCCGTCGATATTTGTGCGCTTCAGGAGCCGACGCCATGCCTGTTCCTGTGCGCCGGGCGTCGTGGGAAATACGGCAGACTGATCGACGTCGCTCTCTGCCTTCCACGCCATCAGCGCGTCAAAAGCACGCTGGGACAGCGGCACCTCGCGGCCCGAGCCGTTCTTGGTCATGTGCAGAGTAATCACCCGGCGATTATGCGAGATGTCGTCCCACTGAAGTCCCAGGAGTTCACCACGCCGCATCCCGGTCTCGATGGCAACAATGATCAGCGTCTTGAAGAACGGTATCTGTCCGGCGTCACAGCCAGCGAGCAGCCGCTGTTCTTCATCGCGCTTCAGGCGACGGCTCCGCTCGTTGCGGATAACCGGACGACGCACCAGCTTCACCACGTTGCGGCTCAGCGGATAGCCCCAATCGCGGATAGCGACCTCAAGGACATGGCTGATAATCGCCAGCTCCCGCACGACAGTGGATGGTGCGACGCTCGCAAGCCGCTCATCGCGAAAGGACGCAATATCCTGCTGCGACAGTCCAATGAGTGTCCGGTAGGCGAGGTCATGGCGGCGCAGAACACCGATGCGCTGGACCTCTTGCACGGCACCGCGCTTGGTCGGGGACACTTCACGCTGATAGCGTTCAAGCAGATCGCCGAACGTGGTCACCTCAAGCAGCCGCGTATCTGGCGCGGCACCGAACCTGTCGATCTGGGCTTCCAGATCACGCGCCCACTTCTCGGCATCCGTCTTGCTGTCGAATGATTTGCAGCGCGGCTTCAACCCGCGACGGCGCACCTGTGCCTGCCAGCGCCCTCTGAGCTTGCGTATGGTTGCCATCGTGATCTCCGGGTTATTTATCTGAGGTCACGCGTAGGATGCCGGTGGTGGGGAGCCAAGGATTATCCCGGCAAAAGTCAAGCAAGGTCAACCACCGACGCAGGCGTTCAGCCCAATCCAGAAAGCCCTCCAGCGGCCCGATTTTTTGCCTATTTACCTCTGCGTAAAACAGGCGAGTGATCGACTTGCCTCAATGCGAGAAAACGGTCGCTATAACCGCACCAAACGTCCGACCAACGACACAAACTGGTGGGCGTTGATCACTTAACTCCACGAAATCATACGTCAACCGAAAAGGATTCATCATGCCACTCTCACCGAAACTCGTCGCCTTGGTGTCCGGTGCACGCCGTTCTCCTGTTTTTGTGAAACCCGTCTTTCGCGTTCCTTTGCGGGAGGAGTTTGCATGCATATCGCTCGCTCAGCAATCCGAAGCAATCAACCGCGTTCAGCGTGAACTCGATCGTCTTGAGGTTGGTGTGCGAAGCGACCAGATTGTAACCTCATGCCGCGGACGCGCCGCCTCACTTCGCAACATCCGCGCCAGGCAGGAGCGTTTGAACGCTCTGGCCACCAGCTACGGTTTCTGCCATGAATGGCGCAAGCATGTGAGGATTCAGGCGGTGACAGAACCCCTTTAGCGCTCAGGCTCGAGATGACCGGCGAGACGGATACCTGGTCGGTCATCTACCCAGATTAAGAGCAGGAAATCGACTTTGCTCTTCGGCTGGCCGGTAGTCTGACGCCTAGGCAAACTAACTTTGCACCGCAACGCTCCTATGGCCCCAAATTCAAGCCAGAAGTTTGTCGCTCATATTGTCCGGCATGGCGCCTAGTAGATTTACCCGAAAATGACCAATCAAGACGGAATCGAGTGAACCTCAGCTGCATAATAAATTAGTCACAATTTACACTTCAATCAAATTCATTTCGCTGCTATCGGTTTTCGAAAGAGTAAAAATCGGTGCGAGCAGACAGTGATTGATCAAACGTTGTTAAGCCTTTACTCCCAAGTCGTTGGGAATCCTACCACCCGCTTCTTTTTCTACCTCATCGCCGTCGTGACGGTGGTGGGCCTGCTAACGTCATTTAGCAGCACAAGGTTCCTAAAAAATCTGGCAACGTTGGCGCCGGGACTAGCCGTAACGATAGGGATTCTGGGGACCTTCTGGGGCATCGCGATCGGGTTAATGAACTTCGACGTTGATAATATTGATAGCGCTGTCCCGCTTCTACTGGATGGTCTGAAGATTGCCTTTCTGACAAGCATTATCGGGATGGCTGCGTCTGTTCTGTTAAAGCTCGTTCAAACGATACCTGTATCGAAACAACAGACGAGCTCAGTTACTCCTGAGGATATTCACAATGTGCTATCTTCGACAAAGGCTGACAACCAAGCGAATGCCGAAAGAATAGAAAAAGCATTGGAAGGTCTGCGCAAGGCGATAGCTGATGAAACGGACGGCAGCCTCGTCTCCCAGATACAGCGTTTAAGGTCGGAAAGTCGCGACGGGCAGCAGTTGCTCATTGAGGAGTTTCGCGAGTTCGCAGCTCACATGACCGAAAACAACCAGAAAGCCCTTATTGAAGCGCTCAGAGAGGTTATCCATGACTTCAACGAAAAGCTAACGGAGCAGTTTGGCGAGAACTTCAAAGAGCTGAATGCGGCGGTGCATAAACTAGTGGACTGGCAGGAGAATTACCGCCTTCACGTCGAAGGCCTCGAACAACGTATCGAACAAGCGGTATTGTCACTTGACCATACAAAAGATGCGCTTGAGATCGTGCGCGAACATACCGCGACAATACCCGGAACGATCGAGCCACTCGGCCCGATGATGCGATCACTAGATTCTCAGGTGATAGTTCTCAATGAACACCTCGAAGCCCTCGCAAAGTTAAAGGATCAGGCTCTGGAAGCATTTCCAGTGGTCGAGGATAACTTGACGAAGATAACTACGAAGCTTTCCGGACACGTTGATCAGGCTATCGACCGCACGAACGAATCTCTGGAGCGGCATACAGCTAATTTTCGCACACTCGAAGAAGGTTTTGATACGCTCCAGCGATCTGCCAGCAATGCGCAACAAACTTTTAGCGAAGAGCTACACCGCACCTTGGAAGCTATAAATGCGCAACTAACTACGACAATCTCTAAGCACGCCGATTTGATCGATCAGAATGCGAAAACTGCGCAGCAGTCTATCGAAGCAGCGTGGGAGAGAACTAGAGATGGCATCGATGAACAGTTTAGCGCCTTTGATAAAGAAATGCAGCAAGAGCTGTCGCGAACAATTGAAGCGATGGGACAGAAGTTAGCTTCGCTATCCGAAAAATTCGTGACTGACTATCAGCCGCTGACCGACAGGCTACGTGAACTTGTGCAGGCAGCCGGGCGCCCAGGACGATGAACGCATTCTTTGGTCAAAAAGACAGCGAAGCTGAGAGTGAGTGGATTTCGATCTCCGACTTGATGTCGGGACTGATGCTGATTTTTCTCTTCATCGCGATTGTCTACCTTCAACCGCTCGCTCAGCAAAGAGAAGAGGCGATCGCCGATAAAGAGCAACTCGCCGCAATCCAGCAAACACTCGTTCAACAAAAAGAAGATGCCATAGAAGCTGAAAGGCAATTGCGCATAGCTCAGAGCTCTGTGCGCGAAATAGTGGTTGCCTGGAGCGAATCCGAGCAGGCGATTTTTCAAGCATTGGAGCAAGAGTTTGCAAAAGACCTACCACGCTGGAATGCTGAACTAGATCAGTCATCGTTGACGCTACGTTTCAAGGCGCCAGACGTTCTCTTCGATACGAGCAGCGCTGCGTTGAAACCCAGCTTCAAAACCATCATCGATGATTTCTTTCCACGATACCTTGCGGTCCTCGATCGCTTCAAAGACTCCATTGATGAAGTGCGCATCGAGGGACATACTTCGTCAGAGTGGAACGCAGAGACACCGCCACTGGAAGCCTATTTTCGAAATATGGAACTCTCTCAGGAGCGCACTCGCAGCGTTCTAGAATATGCCCTCGAGCTCCCTTCAACACAGCCATATTTGGATTGGGCGCTGGGGCACGTAACCGCAAACGGACTGTCGTCCAGTCACCTCATCAGGTCCGACACCGGCAGCGAAGACCACCAGGCGTCAAGACGAGTGGAGTTTCGAGTCCGGACCAACGCAAAACAGCAAATCATGAAAGTGGTAGAGGAGTTTGAATGAGGTTGCGCGTCGACTTTTCGCCTCTAGAGACCTTGGTGCGAACCATGGGGGCTGGCCGGTCAGTTTGGCGGTTGGATGCTGCGGGATTATCTGGCCGCGAGAGAACACTAGCCGAGCTTGCTGAAGGTAAGGAAATCCACGCCGACGAGGTTAGCAGCAGAGGCGGTCTACTAGAGCATGAAGGTGAGCAGGTTCTCCTATACATTAAGGACACGCGAGCTACGCGCGAAACTCTCCTAAATGAACCGGAGAACACAAGGCGCTTCCATGTCGCTGAATGCAACACGCTCGACCAGATGCGGCGGGGCGGTCGCTTCCAGCGATATCACGTAACACGTCGGTTTGATGGCAAATTTCGATGCGCATGGATCGATCCTGATACAAAACAATCAGGGGAGGAAGACGCCGAGCTAAAGGTTTGCAAAAACTGCTTAGAGTTCATTGGTTGGAAGGAATACAAATCGCGAGATCATGATCAGTCCGCCTGGGAAAACTTCGATATCGCCGAGTTCCTGAGAAGTTGCGAGCCGGTTTTTTATGCGCAGCCGGAACGAAACGAAAGCAACACCATAACACCTGGCTACGTCAATGATTGGTGGAGGATATCTGCAGCATATCGCGAAGCAAGAGGTTGGCGATGCGAAGAATGCAACGTCGATCTTTCTCAAGATCATGGCCTGCTTCATGCCCACCACATCGATGGAAACCGTGACAATAACCGCCACAACAATTTGCGTGCGCTCTGTGTTCTTTGCCACTCCAAGCAGCCAATGCATCAACATATGAAAGTCAATACGAAAGAGCGCATCAAGATCGAAGGTTTGCGTATAATGCAGGGTTCTAAGCCCCATAACTGACTGAAACAGCCTCGTCTTCGTGGCCAACAACAGACCCGGAATCATTCGCGCAGCGCGCATTGACACGCACCGAAGCACACTTGCAATTTCGTTTGCTTTGCTTATTTCGTTTATTTCGAATAATGTTGCCGCCCTGGGCGCCGTTTGCTATAACATAGGCGCACCAGTGAACCTCAAGGAGGCTCAAATGCTTGCTCTTATTGACCAGACCCGTGAGCCATTCGTCGCTGACGAAGCGGAGGCCGTCATCGCACGCAGTGCGGCCGACAGGATGAAGGCTGTCGCCAAGGCAGAAGAAGATATCAAGATCACGGTAGACGGGGCCGATGATACAAAAATCATCGTTCCGCTTCCCGCGCGCGCCGTCGCAATGATCTACGAGATTCTGGAGGCCATGGCCAACAGAACGCCGGTATCGCTCATTCCGCATGAGGCGGAGCTGACCACGCAGCAGGCGGCCGATTTTCTCAACGTCTCGCGGCCTCATCTCGTGCGCCAACTTGAAGACGGCAAACTCGCCTTCCGCAAGGTTGGAAGCCATCGGCGGATACGTTTTGGCGACCTCGTTGCTTATGAGAAAGCCTGCAAGTCCGATCAGTTGAAGGCGCTCGACGAGCTGAATGCGGACGCCCAACGGCTGGGCTTGGAATGATTTCGACATTCACGGCCTTTATCGACGCGAATGTCTTTTACGGCGCGCGGCTTCGCAGCCTCGTGCTCTATATCGCCCAAACGAAAGTCTTCCGCGCGCGCTGGTCAGATGACATCCATGACGAATGGATCGGAAATCTGCTCAAGAATCGCAACGATCTGAAGCCGGAGGATCTCGATCGGACACGCGCGCTCATGAACGCAGCCGTGCCCGATTGTCTCGTCGAAGGATATGAGGGGCTGATTCCGGCCCTCGCGCTCCCGGATGAGAATGATCGGCACGTTCTGGCTGCGGCCATTGTCACCCGCGCCAATGTCATCGTCACCTTCAATGAAAAGGACTTTCCGGAAGACGCAATCGCCGCCTACCGACTGCACACGAAACATCCCGACGACTTTCTCGTGGACCTCTTCGAACTTGCGCCGGAAGAATTCGTGGAAGCGGTGCACCGGGACTTTCAGCACTACGGCAAGCCGCCACTTGTCTACGAGGATTATCTCGCCAGCCTGGCGAAGGCGGGAATTCCCAAAACCGCGAATCTGCTCAAGCCATTTAAAATCCTGATGCCATCCGAAAGCGGTGATCCGTGAGATGAACGTGCCGTAAGTGTGGCCCTGACTGAAGCCAGACGAGCAGCGCAAAATTCAACCGCGTGACTTGAGCGGTGAAGCTCACTTAAGTTTCTGCTTTAAAAGGAATATCTGGCGGAGAGGGGGGGATTCGAACCCCCGATACGGTTGCCCGTATGCCGCATTTCGAGTGCGGTGCATTCGACCACTCTGCCACCTCTCCAGGAACCATGCGGTCAGCGTCGTTGGACGCGGGGTGTCTCATAGCGGGCAAAACGCGCGCTTGCAAGAGCGAAAGCCAAGCTTTTTTCATGTGTTTTATTGACTTACCCGCCGCTTCATCGTATGCACCCTGCCGGATGCGTATGTCTTGCGACATAGGCAATGTCTTTCCCTTCAGGGGAAAGCTTCACCGGCAGACCGGGTTGATAAGATTTTTCTTTGAACTCCCTGCTTTAATCAGGCTGATAAAAAGACGGCCGCCCCGCCAAAAGGGCAGAGCCGGACTTAGAACATGAAAGGTAAAAATATGTTCGCAGTCATCAAGACCGGCGGTAAGCAGTACCGCGTAAACGCCGAGGATACGCTTCGTATCGAAAAGCTCGATGCAGAGGCAGGTTCCACGGTTGAGTTCTCCGACGTTCTCGTTGTCGGCGAAGGCGCTGACGCCAAAATTGGCGCTCCCTTCGTCAAGGGCGCTGTCGTCAAGGCGGAAGTTGTCGAGCAGGCCCGTAACCGCAAGGTTATCGCCTTCAAGAAGCGTCGCCGTCAGAATTCCAAGCGTTCGCGCGGTCATCGTCAGCACGTCACGGTCGTCAAGATCACCGACATCGTCGCCGGTTGATTGTTTAAAAGCAGAAGTTTCGAAGGTTTAAAGGAGAACTCCAATGGCACATAAAAAAGCTGGCGGTTCGTCGCGTAACGGTCGCGACTCAGAATCCAAGCGCCTTGGCGTGAAGAAATTCGGTGGCGAAAACGTCATTCCGGGCAACATTATCGTGCGTCAGCGCGGCACCAAGTGGCACCCCGGCGACAATGTCGGCATGGGCAAGGACCACACTATTTTTGCCAAGATTGAAGGCAATGTGACATTCCGTGCGCGTGCGAATGGCCGCATGTATGTGTCCGTGGCACCGAAACACGCAGAAGCAGCGGAATAAGCCGGAACCGCTTAAAAATCAGCCGGCGTCACATCGACCCGGCTTAGATTTTCAGGTTACCGGACCTGGATTTGAAAAGAGAAGGGAAGATGGGACGCCACCATCTTCCCTTCTTTCGTTTTCAAACCAGGAAAGGACCTGAGATATGCAAAGGGATCTACTACAAAGGGAGAGCCAGTCCCGGCTTGACCGGGAGCGGCTACGGCCCGATTTGCAAAGGCGGGATTGCCCCGTTCTTCTGTCGCAAAGGCTCGTCTTGAGAGCACCGCACGAAGATGACATTGACGCCATTGCCCATCTCGCCAACAACGAAGCAATCGCGACCATGGTGTCGCGCATGCCGCATCCCTACACCACAGACGATGCCGCCGCTTTTGTGGAGCGAACCAAAGAGGGCGCGATTGGCAATTGCGTCTATGCCATCACGAAAGCGGAAAACGGCGAGTTCATCGGTTGCTGCGGCATAGAGAACATCCCCGATGACGAAAGTGTCGTCGAAATCGGCTACTGGCTGGGTGCCCCCTATTGGGGCAAGGGCTATACCACCGAAGCGGCCCAGGTCCTGATCGACATGGTCTTCCGCACGCGCAACGAGGTCGATTACATCGATGCGCGCTGCCGGGTCGTCAACGAGCGTTCGCGGCGGGTTCTGCACAAGTGCGGGTTCCAGTTTCAGGGCCCCGGCATGGTCCAGTCGCTGGCAATCGGCGGGTCGGTTGCCGTTGAGTGGTACCGGCTGGAGCGGCGCAACTGGATGTCGCTGAAGAGCTGGGGAGGCCAGAAATGAGCCTTGATCTTCAGGAGTGGCAGGCTGAGACCATCAACACCGACCGGCTTTGCCTGCGCCCGTTGCGCCGGGAAGATGCGGACGTCATCGCCACTGCGCTTTCCGATTTCTCGGTGACCCGCATGTTGTCGCGCCCGCCTTATCCGTTCACGTTCGAAGATGCCGCCGAATGGCTTGAGGGAACGATGAACGGAGATGCCCGCGAATGGGCCTTCGCCATCACCCAGCCGGCGGATCAGGTGTTGATCGGCATCATCACCATCGAGCTTCGGCAGGGTGGCTATCATCTCGGCTACTGGCTGCGACGATATTACTGGGGGCGCGGTTTCATGAGCGAGGCCGCATCCGCCATTGTTGGACGGTTCTTCGCTGAAAAGGGCGATATCACATTGCATTCCGGCGCGTTCGCCGAAAATGCGGGTTCGCTGAAGGTGCAGCAGCGTCTGGGCTTCCAGGTGACCGGTCTCAGGGACATCTATGCGGAAAGCCGCGGCGCGATGGTTCAGGAAGTGACGACGGCGTTGCGATCGGATTATTTCCGACCCTATAACTTTGATTGAACGGGAAAGGCCGGGTGCGCGATAGCGGCCCGGCCTTTCGCTTGCTTGTCATCCCCGGCAGAACAGGGCTTGGGCTCGGCGTTTTCGTCTTCCTAAAAGCCTTGAGGTGGCGGCCGCCGCTATGGTCAACCCTTCTGGGTGATGGCATGGGGGATGATGCCGGGCGGTTGCCAGTCGCCGTCAAGGACCGCCTGTTTCGGCCAGTAGATCCGCATCGCGAGGTAGAATGGCCCATCGGGCGCTGGCAGCCAGTTGGCCTTTTTGGCCGGATCGGTCGGCGCATCCTTCTGGATGTAGAGGGTCAGCGAGCCGTCGGCGTTCTTCGTCAGTTCGGGCAGCATCGGTGAATTGATGAGATAGCGGTCGATCGGGTTTGCCACCAGGTGCTGGGTCTTGCCGTCATACATGGTGACGGACCAGAAGGCGTGGGCGGGCGGCAGTTCGCCGGGTTTGAAGGTGATGGAGTAATCCGATTTCGAACCGTCGAGCTTGTTGTGGTCGATGTCGATATTGGTGATCGGATAGACCGCCTCGGCGGTATCATTGGCGAGAAGGCCGGTGACGGCGACGGCGGCGCGCAGGCCCCAGTCGCCGTTATAGCCGGCGCGGTTGCCCTGAACGTCCGTGGCCACGCTCCAGCCGTTTTCGATCTTGCCCATGGTCTTGATCGCCTTGGCGATGTCGGCGCGGGCCGCCTTGACGCCCTGATCGATCGCCGCCAACTCGGCGTCGCTCGCGTCTGCCGGCGGGAATGATTTTCCGGCTTCAAGGCCGATGCTGGCGAATTTTTCCCGCAACGGCTGCTCGACGGCGGCCCGGCCGGTTGCCGGCGCGAACTGAAGCAGGAAGGCGAGATAGCCGAGGGGATTCTCTTTCGCC
>NZ_JBEPLY010000021.1:0-26424 GCF_040545495.1 Martelella mangrovi | reverse complement strand
TCATTGCAGAAGGAAGATAGGTGGACGGATTTTACTCCGCCCGCGGACGGTCTATTCCGCCGCTTCCGTGGCCGACTTTTGCACCGCCGTTCTCATGACACGCCGGCGGGCGAAGAGCGCGCCATGCCCGCAATCATGCTGCAGGACAAACAGGCGAACAAGGAAGCCGGCCGCGGGAACCGTCAGCAGCAGCGCCCACCAGTGGCCGTTGAGGACAGCGAGGGCAAGGAGCACCCACAAAGCGACGAAGGGCAAAGCCGTGACGGCGATCTCGATCGTGCTGCGGAGCGGGCTGGCACGCCGGTAGGGCGCAAGCGACGCGATCCAGGAACGATGGTTCCGTTCGATTTCGGCCTTCGCGGTGTTGCTGTTCAAGGCTTTCTCCTGGTTCCGGTCCACGCTGGACCGGGACGCGCGTTCATTTGTCTCGAAAGCTTCACCCCGACCTTCGTAGGGACGCCCAAAGCAAGAAAGGCCGAGCGCATTGCCCGGCCGATCCACCCGTCTTTATATTCCGTGCCAGTACATCCGTGGTCACAGAAGCAAAGACAATCCTTAAGCAGCGCGCAGGTTTTCCGCAGCGCTTTTGCCCGACCTGTCGTCGGTCACGACGTCAAAGGTCAGCTTCTGGCCTTCAGAGATGGAGTTCATTCCGGCGCGTTCGACGGCAGTGGCATGAACAAAAACGTCCGATCCGCCGCCCTCGACTTCAATGAAGCCGAAACCCTTGGTGGTGTTGAAAAATTTCACTGTGCCAGTGCTCATGACGATTTCCTTTCTATCAATCAGAGAGAATGCCCGGCGGGCCCTAAGGGCCGCGACCGGACGATAAAGTCGATGTTGATGGGAAAATCACCAGAGCGCGAGGCGCAAATAAAGTTCGTCAAACAAGATCGATGGAAGACATATGCGCTTCTTTCGTGTCTAATTCAAGGCAATATTTTAGTTTCATCGAAGAAAAATTGAAAACATTAAAACGTAATTATTATACGAATATTTCTATTATGTCCTATTATTCAGTCGTAATCGTAGATATATGTAGTCTTGCGGTTCGCTAGACCCGGCCTCATAAAAATTGCCTCTAAAAAGCTCTTCAGAATTTCGCGCACGGTGTGAAACGATGATGGCGTATGCGCGCAACAGAGAGCGTCTTTTTCAGGCCCGCGACGCCAACAACGCGCGTCCATTTACGCTCAAGCGGCCGGGGAGCGCTGCCGCCGATCACACCAGACAATTGATCCCAAATCGGAAGGAATCGGCATCATGGCAGCAGAAAACAATGGAGCGTCATCCATCGGAGAACGGTGGAAAGCCTATCACCCTGCAAAATCGACACTCGTGTGGGCTTGCATCATCACCGCCATCGTCACGATCACCATTGGCTTCACCTGGGGCGGATGGGTGACAGGCGGCACATCAAGATCCCTGGTAGCCGACGCCGGTGAACTTTCCCGGGATGAGTTGGCGACGGTCATTTGCGTCCAGAGGTTCAAGGCGGCGCCTGATTCAGCACAGCAGCTGAGCGAACTGAAGGCCATCGACAGTTCCTACAAACAGCGTCAGTTCATTGAAGCTGGCGGCTGGGCCACAATGCCGGGAGACGACGACGCAAGTCGCGACGCCGCCTCGGGCTGCGCCGCCGAACTCGTAGGATAAAAAACCACAGAGAATGAACCGCCGATGAGGCAGCCGGAAACGGCTTTCTCATCGCGGGCAATGCCCGGATTTTCGAGCGGTAGGCAAGAGGCGCCACCGCAACAAAGCGCGCCGGACAAATGGAGGTTGCAGATGGCCAAAGGTCAGAAGCGAAGCGATCGCAAAATCAGAAAACCCAAGAAGGAAAAGAGCGCAGCAACCGTCGAGGCGCCGCCGCTCGGTTCACTGGTCAGAAATGCCGGGAACAGCAATGTGTCGCGTGGCAAGCCGAAAGGCTGAGCCGCCACATCGTCTTCGGCAGATGCTACGACAGATCGAGCAAGCCCCCCCGGTCTGTCGGTGTTTCAAGTGACGATAGAATGAGCCTTACAAGCCCGCTTAACAACCGGTGGTATTTTGCGCCACCATCTCAAGGATCTATTCGGTCATGGCACTCGAATTCCCCAATCAGAGCCGGAGTTATGACAACAAAGGCAAACGTGTTCGCTTTACCGGCCATGATGGCATGTTTGAAGTGATGTTTTTCGCCAGGGCCGATGCTCTGAGCAATCCTGCCGATGGCGAAGAACCTTATCTCGCCGCTTTTGATGCAGCGCGTGAGAAGATTTATGACGCAGCACGCAGGATCTACCTAAAAGGCCGCAAAGCGGTCTACACCCTGACGGCCTCTGACGTTACCTGAGCCTTTTATACACGCCACGCCGGTTCAGATTTCCTCGGTAACAACATCGAACTGCCGGAGAATGGCCGGGCCGAAGGCCGTCGACATCGCCACATCGGTTGCATCGCGGCCTCTCGCCATCAGGATGCGGCCGATGCGTGGGCTGTTGTGCCGCGCATCGACCGTATACCAGCGACCGCCGAGATAGACTTCCATCCAGGCACTGAAATCCATCGGGTTCGGATCCATCGGTACGCCGATATCGCCGAGATAGCCGGTGCAATAACGCGCCGGGATATTCAGGCAGCGGCAGAGCGTGATGGCGAGATGGGCATAGTCGCGACAAACCCCGACGCCATCTGTGAAGCCGCCAAAGGCAGTCCTGAACGGGTCGGCCTTCATATAGTCGAATGCGATCCGCTGATGGGTGAAATCCAGGATCGCATGCACGCGCGGCCATCCGAGCGGCGTATTGGCAAAGTAGCTCCACGCAAAATCGGCAAGACGGTCGGTGTCGCAGTAGCGGCTGCCGAGCAGATAGACCAGCACGTCATCGGGCAGATCGTTGATCTGGTGCTGAATGGCGCCATCGGGAACAGGGTCGGGAAGTCCGTCGTCATGGATCTCGAAGGTGGTGGAGATCGTGGTCCTGCCTGGGGGCGCGACGATGCGGTTGCAAGCATTGCCGAAAACGTCGGTATAGGCCGATACGTCGATCGGACGATCGAAGGACAGGACCTGCGCCGTCAGGAGATCCGCCCAGCGGGACGGGAAGACGTTGAGGGTCAGCAGCATCGGCGTCGGATGTTCGCAGTCGTAGCCGATATGGAAGCCAGCGCGTATCTTCATGTCGTACCTGTCCCTTGCTTTGATTGATCGATCGATCACGTCTACACATGTAACGCGGCAGCACGGCGTTCCGTCCGGTTGAACGGCAGAATAAATTGGTCCCGCTTCGCAATGTCCTCACCGGAAGTTGGCGCGGCGGCTATGCAAGCCGCCTCGGCAGCGCGATCAGACTGCCGCGCTTATGCTGTCCAGCTGCGTCGTGACATTAACCTGCACTTCCATGCCGTCGAAATCGAGCGCCCCGCCGTCATAGCTGCCCGACAGGGGAACCGCCTGGCTCGGGTCCCGGGCGATGCCGACGCGAATGAGATCGCGATTGCCGACAATGCCGTTGGTCGGATCGAACTCCACCCATCCCGCACCCGGCAGATAGACCTGGCACCAGGCATGCGTCGAGCCGCCGCCCAGCGTCACGGATCCGTCGCGGTCCGGCACATAGATATAGCCGGTCACGAACGAGGCCGCGAGCCCGAGCGAGCGGGCCGCCTCCATCATCAAAAGCGCGAAGTCGCGGCAGGTGCCGCTGCGAAGCCGGAGCGTTTCGCTAGGCGTCTGGGTGCCGTACTGGCTGCGCCGGATATAGCTGAAACTTTCCCTGATCCCGTTGCACAGCGTCATCAGCACATGACCGGTGCGCGCCGTATTGCCATAGGGTACAAACCGCTTTGCCCACCGGCCGACTTCATCGCCGGGATCGGGATAGTGCCGCGCAATGGTCTTCTCGAGATCGATTGCTTCTTCCGGATCATAGGAAAACGGGAAGCTGGAGGCTCTTTGATCCAGCTCGAGATCGAGCGGGATATGCGCCTTGTGATCGATTTCGATCGTGGTCTCGAAGCTGAGTTCCGACGCGGAAACGTCGACATCGACAAGCGCGATGCAATTGCCGAATACATCGTGAATCCAATGAATGCGCGCGTCCTGCGGGCGAACCTTCAGCGTGCAGCTCAAAAGCCTCTGGTCGAAACTGTCGCGGGGTCGGAACATCAATCGATGACGCCCGAAACCGACCGGCCGTCTATAACGATAGACGGTGAGATGGCGCACCGAAAAGATTGTCATTCAACACCTGCACAGTCATGCGGACAGTGCCGGGATAGCCCTTTGGGAGCGAGCGCTTCCATCACTTTTCGCTGCGCGCAAGCGGATAATCCGGCGCGTCGTACAGCATACGGATCTGTCTGTCGTCGTAGCGGTTTTCATCAATCTCCAGCACTGATCCCCGAAGCTTGCAGCCGTCTCTCTCTTCCACGGCAAAACGCACCGCGTCCGCGGCGGTCTCAAACCGTTTGTAGCGAGGGCTGCGGCTTCCCTTGGCCTTGCGACCGGGATAGAGGGCAGCTTCGACCATATAGTCGAATTCGTTCATCTGTTCATTCCTGTTGGAGAAAAGCCTTATGGCAAGCCGCGAGACAAGTTTTCGTCTCATACCGCTTCTTTTACATCTTACACGACAAATCCCACCTGCGTAAGCTATCGGCTCGATGCCTGGCGCAGATAGCCAGAGGAAACCGAATGCATCATGGAATTTCGCAAAACTGACATGCCTCAACGCCTTTGACCTCCGGACGGCAGTCGGGGTGCCTGTCGATGGGCATTCTGAAATGCCAATCATGCATTTCGCATTGAATGTCGGAAATCCATCTGCAGGACGTATCCGTTGGCAGTATCGAAGGGCAATCTTTGGACGGGTGAATAACATCCAGATCGACCTGCTCCCCACTCAGTCAGTTGGTTGTCCAAATCGGGCTCAGGCGGGATGCCGGCTCCGTTCTCTGTTCGATTTTACTGGCTACAGTCACTAGCTGTGAGCTTTCAGGAGGTTGTCCATTCGGAGCAGAGCGAGGAGACTGGAGTTACCACGCTTCAGTACTCACCGGAGGCTCCGAATGAACATTCACAAGAATGCCCGACTGACTCCGCTGCGTCGGGAGGAGATGGCTGTTGCCGTTCTGTCTGGCGCGCTCACGAAAGCGCAAGCTGCCTGCGTCTATGCCGTTTCCCGCAAGATCGTGTTGCGCTGGGTTGATCGCTTCAGAAAGGGCGGGCGCGCAGGTCGAAAGGGCGTCTGCGTGCTTATCGTTCCGGAAAACAGGCGCGGCGCGGTTCGGCGCGTGCCCGCATTGGCCAAGCTGACGGCGACCGTCCGTGTCGCGCCCGGCATTGCCGATGTCCAGGTGCGCTACCGCCGGCGGATCATGGATACCCGCAGCCGCTTTTACGCCGCCCGAAGGACCGGAGGCAGAATTCGTGGCCGAATTGCTGAAACGGGTGGGGCCTGAGCGTATCGCAGCGGCTTTCCTTCGTCAGCAATTGGCCGCCCGCCCTGTTCCCGAAGACCTCTTGCCGCTGCCCGCCGAAGCGCTTGAGAACAAGACGTCCGCTCGCGCCCGTCGGTCTGCAGACAAGCAAGGGACGGTTCGCGAACCGCGCGGTGCGGGCATGTAGGACGGCGTATGGTTCACCATCTCGCTCGGGCGCAGGCAGCGCGCCGATCCGAAATTCCTGCTGCCGATGATCTGCAACGCCGGCGGCGTGACCAAACGGGATGTCGGCAGGATCAGGATCGATGACACCGACACCCGTTTCGAAATTTCCGCCGACAAGGCCGCCGGTTATGCGGCGCAGATCAAACAGCCCGGCAGTGTAGAGAAAGGCATCAGGATCGCGCCGGCCGGCAAGATGCCCGAAGAGCCAAGACAAGCGAAAACGAAACTCAAGCAGGACGGCAAGCCGTCCCGCAAGCACCAGTCTTCGCCTGCCGATCGCGGCAAAGCGGCGAAACACAAGGCCCGCAAACCGAAGCGCCACGCTTGATCGGCGCCTTCTGCCGTGCGCCGCCTTAATGACTGCTTGCGGGAACCACGCGCCGCCGAGACAACGTCCAAAATGAGGGCGCATTCCGGACCGGCAGAAACGGGGCCGGAGGAAAAGTGTCTATTGAATGTCCCGCCTAGTTTTCAATCGTGGGCGCCACGAAATCGGAAGAGGCCGAGTCCAGTGGGTTGTCAACCGAGGCGGCTATGGTTGAGTCCGGGCTTGAAAAACGTAGTCCTCTGATTGATGTCTCCACTGTATTAGCGATACGCCCCGCATCCAAATCTTCAGCATCAGTAGTCAAGGCGACAGTCATGGGGCCAACGCTCATGAAGTGCGCTATCGTGTCGCCACTTTTTTGGACTTCGGTTCGGCTTCTGACCATGTCCTGCGAAGGCTGCAAGAAGATCTTCAGAGTCTTCCCGTTCGCACCTTGATAAGTCAGACGAACGACGCCGTCCTGCGACGTGGTTGGTTCTACTCGTGACACGAGCCGGTACCCTTCAGATGAGAGATCGGGAGCAGGAAATGCGAGCCAGAGCCGATTTTCAAGCGGGCCCGCCTGACCCGTAACCGTTGACACAGGATGCCGGGAAATGAAGTTTTCCGATAACGTCACGGTATCCATGAACGAGGCGGGGAGCGACGCTCTATGAGGCCGGAGTTCATCATAGAAGTAGCCGAGTAGGCCAGCGCCAGCCAATGCGGCAGCCAGCGAGGCTGCCCGGGCAAGATTTGCGCCGGTGCGGGCCTGCCTGTTCCAGACTGCTGCACGCAGATGGGCGGGAACAGGCTCCACCTTATGGTTGAGGCAGACCTGCCGGAGAAGGTCGTTCTGCCGGCGCACTTCCTCGACGAATTCCCGCGCAGATGGATTTGAATCCAGGAAGGTTTCGACTGCGGCCTTCCGTTCAGGGTCGTCTTCAAGTAACCCGTCAGCGTATGCCAAGAGATCGAGTTCCTGTATCCTGTCTGATCTGGAATTCATTTCACGCGCCTCAGCAAGGTCGGTTTCGGGGAGCGGGAACGGTTTTCGCGGAGGGCGGCCCGCCCCCTGGAAAGCCTTGACCGTACGGTGCCAACAGGCACATTCAACAATTCGGCAACCTCGTCATAAGCCATTCCATCGAGAGCGACGAGGAGTATGATGACGCGCTGTTCGGCAGGGAGGCGATCGAGTGCCTCTGCGATACCGATGCATTCAACCCGATCCTCCTGATCAGGCAACTGGACCGCGACCCTGTCGATCGCTTCCTGATCATAAGGCGTTGAGCCGGGTTTCTGCGTTCGGACGCGATCAATATAGGTCCGGTATAAAATCCGAAACAGCCAGGATCGCAAACGTCCCTTGTGGCCCCACAGGCGCCACTTCCTCAGAGCGCGTTCCAGGGTATCCTGGACCAGTTCGTCGGCTTCGTCCTGATCCCGGGTTAATGCGAAAGCATATCGCCGCAGATGCGGTATCTGCCTCTCGATCATCCACCGCAGGTCATCGCTCATATCATTTTTCCTGACATTCAGTCGCTACAGCTACTGACGGGTCCGGACAGAAAAAAGTTCCCAAAAAAGAATGGAACCAATCATCGCCTGCTGCCGTCTGTTGTGTCGCCATGAAGGCAAATCAGTCAATCCGCGACGGCATGCAGCCTGTATCGACGTTGCAAATTGAAAGGACGACATGACCTACTCAATTCAGAGGAAAATCGCCGCATCCATGATCGCCGTTGCCTCGTTCTCGATGTCTTCCACGGCCGTCTTCGCGCAGCAAACCCAGGTGCCGGCCCCTTCTTCCGGCGCGCAGGGTTCGCCCGCGATCGAACAGGACGTGATTGATAACTTCGCAGAGGCGTCGATTGAGATCCAGCAAATCATGGTCAAGTGGGAGCCTCGGATCAGCGGCGCGCAAACCGAGGCCCAGGTCGAGACGCTCCGGGAGGACCAGCGGGAAGAACTCGTAGCGGCTCTGCAGGCCAATGACCTTGATATAAGCACTTACAACAGGATCTATCAGGCGGCCAGCAACGATCCCGCGCTCGCCCAAAGAATTCTGCAGCGGCAGGAGCGGTTGCAGCAGTAGCGGCTAGCCAATCTGACGATATGTCGAAATCCGAGCCGGCCGTGACAGGTGAAATCCTCAGCGGCCGCAACAAAGCCGAAGGAGAACTGAACAATGCGAAAATTGATCACCCTGGCCATTTCCGGTCTGATGCTCTTGGGACTTGCCGCATGCGGCGACGAAAATGCGGGCGACAACGCAAGCAGTGACCCTGACATGTCGGCCCCGGCGGAACCTGGCATGGCTCCGGCCGATCCCGGCGGGAGTACAACGCCACCGAGCCAAGGCGGCGGTACGGATCAGGGCTCCAGCTCAGGCCAGTTCTGAAATATTCTTGACAATAGCCAAGACGTAACCGGTGTCCTCCGGTTTCGTCCTATACCCCATGAACTTCAGAGGGTTGGTTCACGTGTTATCGCTGGGAAACGGCGATCCAGTGTATGGAACGCATAGGCCAATGGCTGTTGCGATCTGAACCTTTTGAGATGCGGATCAAACAAGGCAATGATGCGATGTATAAAACTGCGATGTGTTTAATTTTCGGTTTTGCATTTCTGGGATTGACCGCCTGCAACGGCAACCAGACGAACCCGGCAAACAGCTCCTATTCCTATACCGGCTTTGACAGCAGTGCACCCGTCAACGTGAATCCCGAGGCAGACGGCAGTTCGTTCTGATCCTCACGGGTTGCTTCCGGTTGATCGTCTTTCGCTCAAGTCGGGCAGCTTTTGGCACAAGCGAGGATCGGGATTGTCGGCAGCCTTGCTTGGCTTGTGTGATCCTGCTCGGCATTGCCTCCCGATGAAGGGAGAGGTCCCGGACCGCCAACACATGCTTCCACCGTTCGAACGGAGAATGATACATTGAGCAGGGTTTCCGCAGCGATTGCCGTCACCGGATTTTTGTTTTCCGGTGCGAGCTTGGCCGAGGATTACAGATGCGCGAGCTTCGCGAATGACGTTTACGGGCAAGATGCCGGTGAGGCGAATTCAAGCTATGAATTTGCGGTGTCGCGGGGCATCGTGGATGGTGTATTCGTCGCCAGCCAGAGATCGCCACTGGCAGTCTCGCAAGACCAGACGCGGGGACAGTTCAGGCGCGCCGTTGCAGTCAGGTGTTCCAGCCATCCGGACGAGACAGTTGAAAACGCTGCGCTCACTGTTTCAGGACTGCTTCCGGACGCTTCTGAATATCGGTCTATGGCGCCACTTGATTTCAATCTTGCGAAGAGTTCCATCGTTGGAACGAAAGTATCATTATCCGGTGACCTCTCAGTTAGCAGCGACTCCGCGACCCTTTATAGCGACGAAATGAATACGAACTCAATCAAGATCGACATTTCTCAACTCGCCCAAACCGACCGGGAATACCTTACGGAGAACTGCACAGGACTTTGTCAGATCACCATCAATGGCGTAGTATCAAAGTTCAATTTTAGCGAAGGACTGAAGGCCGAAAGTATTGCGCACGAATGATTCAGGGCGTAATTTCCGCGGGTGGCAGAACCGCCATTGGTGCCGCGCACAGCCCTCAGCCGACGACACCATAAAGGGGGTGCGATTTTCCGCATCCCCCATTCTCTGGTTGCCGACAAAATTCAGGAAGCAGCGTCGATGTTGACCCCACCCTTCGTGGCGATCTCTGTCATGCGCCGGTCGCCGTCGTAAGTCTGATCGAGACATTTCTCCAAAATCGCTGCGTCACCGTCCAGACCTAGCCGGTTGGCGAAGGCGGTCAGCGTTCCGTAGCCCGCGAGCGCGTAATGTACCATACGCTGGTATTGCGGAATGATCGCGGCGTCGCGCACGTCAGAGTCTGTGATCTCATCGGACAAGCCATGGGCGCGCGCTTCTTTCACAAGGCCTGCCATTCCCTTGCAATGCTCCGCGTTCGGCTTAATGCCGTGATCATTGCAGAGCTTTTCAATCTGAGCGATGCCGTTGGCAATACCGTTGGCACCGGCGATCAAAGCTTCGGACAGATTCTCATCCTGGGCGGCGCGGCCTAGCTCGGTCACGACGGGCAGGCACTGGGTGTTTGCGCTCCAGATGTCCTGCAATTGGTCAAGATAAATGTCTTTGAGCGAACTCATGGCCATTTCGATCTCCTTTGTGTTCGTTAGTCACCCAACGAGTAGTGCATTGGAATGTTCCTCTGATTGATACGGCTTGCCTGTATGCTGTTGCCCGCCCAAGTCACCGCACCGAACGTCAAATTAATGAACTTGACTACGTTCGCAGGCCCTGTAGCCAACGGCGGTTCGGCGGCGCTGATCCGGAGTGCGAAACGACAGAGTTGGGGGCGCGTCGCGGGCGGACGGAAAGGGGGAGCCGGGAGGATAATGGCGGGTTTTGACCTCAGAAATTGGCGAAACAGACATTCGCGCTTAGGAGGCGCATGGCGTTTCCGGCCCGTAGCGGACGCTCGATTGCTGCGCAGCGAAGGTTCGGTTCGAGCCCCGAAACATACACGCGGGCTCAAAGCGGTGGCGCGGCGCATCACTGCCTAAGCGCGACATCTTGCTGGCTGGCCTGAAGCGCAGATTGGAGACGGCGCTGTCCGGGGCCTCCGAGCCACCCCCCTAAGCGTCATGAGCGCGCCGAACTCGTCGTTGAGCACCGCGATATCAGCGCCTCGCGCGCCTTGCAGCCGGTCGAAAAGTGCGGCATTGCGGGCAAGAAATTCGTTTTCCGCCAGCAGCGCATCAGGGAAACGATGATAGGTGACGGGCTGTCCCGTCACCACGGTCAGGGCATCCTGAATTTGGTGGAGGCCCGTCAAATCATCCCCTGCGATAGAGATCGTCTGTCCGGCATAGCAAGCGCTCCAGCACAGGACCGCCGCCGCGATTTTGCCAATGTCCTCGCTGGCGCTCACCTGCATGGACTGCTCGGGGTGCAGGAAGAATGTGATCCTGCCCTCGTTTAGCCCTATGCCCGGAAGTGTCAGCAGCTCCATGAAGGTGGCAGGCCGCAGGATCGTGCTGGCGACACCTGACCGGCGGACACAGTCTTCGATGTCCAGCTTGGTATCAAGATTGGGAAGTCCGGTCGGGCCCTCGCTGATGAGGTCGGCAGAGCTGTAGACGATGTGCTGCACACCAGCCTGCACTGCAAGATCCACGATCGCCTTGCCGTAAAGAACTTTTTGCGCGTCCGTGATGCCCGATCCGGCCGCTCCGGAACTAGGTTGCACGCTGAAAACGCTCTGGACACCCTCCATGGCTGCCCTCACGGACATGGTATCCGCGAACTCGCCACGGACAAGCTTCACGCCGAGGTCAGCGAGACGGAGAGCGGCGGGGCTATCGGGGTTGCGGACGAGAGCGCGGACCGGTCGGCCCAGTCGCGCCTCGGTGCTTCCCATTTCTCCTCGCGCGTTTTGCGCCAGAGCAGGGAAAGTGCCAGCATCGGCGCTGTGGTGTTAACGTTCTGCGATGGCAGGCCTGCGGCCAGCTGATTGGCGTACCAAGCCTCGAGAATGGCTTTGGCCTTGTCGTCGCCGGTCTGCAGCCAGAGTTGGGCGAGACCATAAAACCCGACTCCCTGCGGCCATTCCCAGTTGTCGAAGCTGACATAGTCGCCCTTGGTGCCATCGAGATTGGGCTCGTCGAAATGACCTTCATCCTTCAGGCCAGTCAGCCCGCCAACAAGGCGGCCGATCCAGTCGGTCAACAGCGCACGATCGATCATCGTCGTTTCCTCCGTATGTTCTTGACTTTCAGTGTCCGGCAGCGGCGAGATCGGCCAGGATCATGCTCTTCGCGCAATCATGGACGATGCTTGCCGGCCAGTCCGGGTCAAAACCCCGCGTGCCGGTAATCCGCTGGAAGGCAAGTTGCTTGCCGGCGCCGGTGAGGATCATCGCCGCATCGCGTGCACCCGCAATCGTCTCCAGCCCGACCGAAATGCCGTGGGTCGGGACCTCGGAGATGTCCGCAAAACCCGGAAAGGTCGACATGTTGTCGATACGGGTTTCCTCGGCAAGCGTGAGGACGTGGGTGAGCGAGTGCCGTGGCGTACCCGGCGGATTGAAGGCCACATGGCCATCGCTGGCACCGGAAGCGAGGATGAAGAAATCGAGCCCACCTGCCTCGGCAATGCGCCGGTCATAGGCCTCAGGCTCATCAATATCCGCAAACCACACGTTTTCGGTGGGCAGGTGATCTTCAGGCGGCAGGACAGCGTTCAGAAACTGCCGGATCTCTCGCTCGGCGAACCCCTGACATGAATAGTGCGCCTCGGGCGCCGCGAGCCGCAACGCGCTGGCGGTATCGGCCAGTACATATTCATCCATCATCACCAGCACGAGCCCGGAAAGATCGCGTGGTGCCTGCCACAGCATATCGGCAAGTGCGGCATAAACCGGTCGCGGCGTGCGCCCAGTCGGGCATCCGAGGAGATAGGTCTTGCCGGCAGCCCGGGCCGCGTCGAAGCCGTCAAGAATGGTCTCTGCCATGTGGCGGCCGATGGCTTCGGGCGTTGGAAGAATGCGGCATTCGGTCATGGCCAATCCTGTCTGCATTTCGTCCCTCTGCCGTAACAAGCGCGGGAGAGGAGGGTTTCAAAGGGACCGTCGGCGGTCGGTCAGGCGGGGACGAGGCTGACCTGCGGCTCAACTGTGGAGGCCGTGAAGGGGCGCTCCACACCGTCCACCGTCAGCGGACCGTCGAAGGAAAGCGCGAACTGCCGCCCGGCGAGGGTGATGGAAAGGCTGCGGCTAGCGGCATCGAAAACGGTCTCCGCGGCAAGGTGGCGAGCGACGAAGGTTTCGAAATCGCCATCGCGCAATTTCGAGCCGACAGTGACGACCCAGCCGTTGACCCGGCCGTCCGAGCGCCACTCGACACCACCCGTCGGCCCGGTTTTGACCGGCGAAAGCCCGTTGGTCGCCCAGACAGCGGCGTATCCATTGCCACTTTCGGCAAAGAGCCAACCGTCTCTCGCCTCCAGCCTGTCGAAATGTTCCTCCGGCGCGAACAGATGAGTGAAGCGCACGCGGGCATCCTTCAGATCGTAGATCGCCAGCGCCACGCCACCGTCTTCGGCAAGCCGCGGCAAAACGCCGTTGCCTGACCAGAACGAGGGGCGCTGCTCGCCCCATGGATCTTCCTCGCCCGGATGGTTCACCCAGAGCCGCGCCATCGGATCGCCCGAAAGCAGCACGTCAAGAACATGCTGCTGGTGTCCGTGCTCGCCCGTCTCATGGTCGACGACGGTCGAGAGCATTGCGGCATCGGTGCGGAACAACTGGATATGGGCGTTGTGATCAACGCCCTGCGTATAACGGGCCTGCAACGCATCGGCATTGGCCCACTTCGCCCATTCGGCGCATTCGGCCGGCGGCACGTAGTCGCTGACGCAGAAATAGGGAAGCGCCAGAACAGCGGAAGTGAGATAGCCGCCACCGAAGGCAACGGCGGCGAAGGAGGAAAGCTCAGTCAGCGGCCCCGCCCGCAGTTCCTTGTCATAGGCACGTCCCTGCGAACCGCCGGAAACACCGGCAAGCGTGTGCAGGCTGAACATGCGGAACAGCCGGTCGATCAGCCCCTTCGCGCGGGCTTGCAGCGGCTCATCGGCAAAGATGTAGATGGCGAAGAGACCAATGAAATCGATCGGGTAATAGGCCGCCGAGTTCCACTCGATAAAGCCGTGCTCTTCGATGGAGTCGAGCCAGGCACCAAGGCGCTCCTCGCCGAGTGCCTGCTGTTCGCGGCCGCTGCGGCCGGAGCACTCAAAGCGCTCGTCCGGGAAAAGCCGGCCGGCGATGAATTGGCAGACATGGAAGCAGAGCGTATGGTTCTCGCTCCAGAACCACATCACGTCATTGCTTGGCTCATCCACCCAGTATCGCCACCCTAGGATGGCAGTGCGCAGCCTTCCGGCAAAGCCTTCCGGCAATGCGTCGCGGTGCCTGTCCCAGATCAGCAGCAGCGCGACCATTTGGAAATCCGAGCAATCCTCACGCGCTTCCACCAGATCGAGCGTCCAGGAGAGGATGTCGAACAGCGAGACCGGATCGACCTCGCCGCTCTCGAGCATGGCAAGCGCCTTGCCGGCGAGCCGGTCGCCATTGTGCGAGAGCCGAGAGAGCGCCGCCTTCTTGCGCGCCTCCAGCGTTGGGCCAAGATCAGTCTCGCGCCCAACTTTGAGAAAGGCGGCGCCGATCGTCTGCTCGACGCTGACATCACCGGCTGAGAAGGTCATGTCGACGAGGTGATAGCCGTCGCACACCCTGCCGGCATCGGCGACGTGAAGGTCGGTCTCGCCTGCCTTGAGCACGCGGTCCTCCAGCAGGAAGGTCTGTCGGTCATGCCCGGTCGAATGCACCCTGATCGTAACCGGGACATCGACGGCGACGGCCTCGTCAAAACGCAACACAAAGGCATCGTTGCCGGTGGTGACATCGTGGAGCGGTCGGCCGGTGCCCGCAAGCCTTGCAAGCGCGGCGACGAGATCGGCATCGGCATCGGCGACGATCCGGTTCTCGATCGGCCGCTCATCCAGGCTGACCATTTCGAAGAACCAGTCGGTATCCCGCTCGAACAGGTCTTCGGCGTGCAGCAGGATTTCGTTTTCGCCAACGCCGAGCATCAGCGAGATTTCTTCGGAATGTTCGACATTGCGTTCGAAAGGCTCGAAGCGGACGCATTCGGCGCCGTTCAGCCAGATTCGCACCCCGCCGCAGGTCGAAAGACGGAAGCGATAGCGATCGGGCTCGGAGACCTTGAGCACGCAGCGGCACCAGACGCGCCTGTGCTCCGGCGTATAGGCAAAATCCGAGAACAGCACACGACCGCCTTCGGCCGGCGCGTGCACCCGCTCCGTCCGCCAGCCCGTCCATGGCGCAATCGGGCGCCCGGCCATCTCATTCAGGAAAGCCGCACGACACGGCAATGGCCTGAGCCCGGGGACCCCGTTGCGAAACCGGTAGCCGACGGGATCATGCGAGGGCGCTGGCATGCCGGGAAAACCTGCGATGATGACGGGCGAGAGTTCCCAATGGGCAAGCGCCTCCCCTGCCGTGACGATTTTCGCAAGGCCGGATGCCGGATGAGCCATGATTTTTCTCCGCGCGGCCGCGAGCGCTCACTCCTTGGTGGCGCCCGAGAGCAGGCCGCTCATGAAATAGCGTTGAAGACTGATGAAGAGCACGAGCGTCGGAATGACCGAGAGCACCGACATTGCCAGAAGACGCGGCCAGTTGATATCCCACTGCCCGACATTGTTGGCGAGCGCGAGCTGCACCGTCCACTTCGACTGATCGGTGATCAGCAGATAGGGCCAGAGATAGTCGTTCCAGCGCCAGACGAAGGTGAAGGCGGCAAGGGCGGCGATCGCCGGAATGCTGAGCGGCACGATGATGCGCAGGAAGATGCGCCACTCCGGCGTACCGTCGATGCGGGCCGCCTCGAGCAAGCTGTCCGGTATGGAGCGGATGTACTGACGCATGATGAACACGCCCGTCGGCGTGGCCGCCGGCGCCAGGATGAGGCCCCACAGCGTGTTCAGAAGATGCAGTTCCTTGAGGATGATGAAGATCGGGATGAGGATGATCTGCAACGGGATCATCAGCGCCGACATGATGATCAGGAAGATCACCGTTTCACCCTTGAAGCGGAACTTGGCGAGCCCATAGCCCGCCATCAGGCTGATCAGCACCGACAGCGCCGCCGAGACAACCGCAACGAATAGCGAGTTCTGGAAGTAGAGGCCAAAATTGTCCTGCGAGATCGCGGCGCGGAAGTTCTCCAGCGTCGGGCTCGTCGGCAGAAGCTGCGGCGGCCAGGCGAAGATCGCCTTGGACGATTTCAGCGAACTGGCCAGCAGCCAGAGCGGCGGCAGCAGGAACATCGCCAGCGTGAGCACAATGAGCGGCGCACGCAGATATCTTGCACGGTTCATGTCTTCTCCCTCGACATGCGCAATTGCACGATGGTGAGCAGCAGCAGCGCGACAAACAGGATGGCGGACTGCGCAGCGGCGATACCGGCGGCGTTCGGCTTGCGGAACGCGGTCTCGTAGATGGTCTGGATCAGGTAGACCGTCGAACGGCCAGGTCCGCCACCCGTCAGTGACACGACAAGCTCGTAGACCTTGAACGCCTCGACCGAGGCAAGGATCATCACCAGCGACAGCGTCGGCTTCAGAAGCGGCAGCGTGATCCGCCAGAATGCCCGCCACGGGCTCGCCGCATCGATACGCGCCGCCTCGTAAAGCTCTTCCGGGATCGTCGTCAGCCCGGTGATGATGATCATCATGTAGAAGCCGGCATTGGCCCAGACCCAGACGAGCACGACGGCGATCTGCGCCATCGAGGCATCCTGAAGCCACGGAACCGGCTCGATCGACACCAGAGAAAGCACATAGTTGATCAGCCCGGAATTGAAGCCGAACAGCCATTTCCACACCACGCCAGTAATCAGCAGGCTGATCATCGCCGGGAAGAACACGACTGCGCGCACCGTGCCGGATCCGAAGAAGGTCCTCTTCAAAAGTAGCGCCAGCAGCAGCGACACGATCGTCACCAGCGGCACGGCGAAAACGACGAAGCCGACGGTGCGCGCCAGGACGCCGAGAAACTCCGGATCCTCGAAAACCGCGACGAAATTGTCGAAGCCGACGAATTTCGGCCAGGTCGCCGGCACCCGTTCAGTGACGACGATGCCGCGCCGGAAAAGGGACATGAACAGCCCCTGCGCCAGCGGGTAGATGCAGAAGGTAACAAGAAGACCGACGGTCGGCAGCAGCAGCAGATAGGGAAACATCGGCTTTGCCAGCCGGCTGCGGAGGCTCGAGCGCACCGTGGTCCCAGGCGGGGGATTGTCCCCGCCTGGTCTCATTTCTGCCTTGGCAGCAGGGGTGACCGCTTCCTGCTGCATTTTACCGCTGATACTCATTGGGCGTCTGCGGCAAGCGCATCTTCGGCGGCCTTGCGGATCTTGGCGATCGCATCGGCAGACGATATCTGGCCGGCGGCCACCTGGTTGACCGACTGGATGATCGGATCCCAGACATACTGCATGGCCGGGTTACCCTGATCGGTCGCGGCATAGACGGGGCTCTCCGTCAGTTCGGCCTGGAAGCGCTGCAGGGCTTCGGAAACCGTGGCATCGCCGTAGTCGATCGCCGGAATGTCGAGGTTGGCGGGGATCAGGAAGAGCGGCTTGTTGAAGGCGCTCTGGCCCTCTTCCGTCGCGGTCAGCCATTCAATGAAGGCGGTTGCCTCATCGGCATGTTCGCTGGTGTTGAAGCCGACGACATAGTCGCCACCAACCATGCTGGACTGTACCGTGCCATAGGGCGTCGGGCCGGCGCTCCAGGTGAAGTCGGCATCGGCAGCAAGGCTAGGCACCTGCCAGCTGCCCGACATCCAGGCAACAGCCTGGTTGTTGAGGAACAGGCTCTTCGGGTTATCCGAGCTCGAACCGGAGAACAGGCCGGCCGGCATGTAACCGTCGGCGATCTCTATGAACTTGTCGAGCGTCGCCGTCGCCTTGTCCTGATCGAATACGACCTCGTAGGGCTCTTCCTCGGAGAAGAGGTGGTTGCCGTACTGGAATTCGAAGGTCAGCCAGCGGCTGGCCGAAACGTCCCAGACCAGCGGATAGCGGATACCGGCGGCCTCGGAAGCCTCCTTGGCGTTGGCAAGGAACTCGTCCCAGGTCCAGGGCTGGTCGATCGGCGGGATTTCGATGCCGGCTTCTTTGAAGGCGTCGACGTTCAACAGCATGCCGATCGCCGTCAGATCGAGCGGAGCGGCGATGATCTGGTCGCCGAGCTTGGCGCCGGCGGCGAGCCCCTGATTGAACTGGTCGAGGAAATCCGCGCCGAGCGTAGGGGCGAGATCGGTCAGAAACGGCCGGATGAAAGGCCGCATCGAGCTCGTCTTCGAGATATCCGGCAGCGAACCGGCGCTGGCGAGCTGCGCGAAGCGATTGTCGATACCGTCATACGGCACGATCTGAAGATTGAACGTGGTCTCCGGATGCGCCTCCGTATAGGTGGCAAGCACATCCTTGATAACCTGCTCCTCCGTATCCGAACTCAGATACCACATGACATCGAGCTCCGACGCCGAGGCCTGACCGGCCATGATCGCAAGAATTCCCGTGGTCAATGCATATTGTAGTTTCATCATCTCACTCCCTTTTGATGCTAAGCTCTTTCACGTCGCGAACGTCGCATGCCCCTATCCGGCTTCAGCGCGCTTATCGACTTCCGGAGGCGCGGCTGACGCATTGTTTCCGGAGCCGACATATTCACGGTTTTCCATGTCGCACCCCCTTTTTGGAGAGGTGTCAGCCCGCAACATCGCCCGCCTGATGTCGAGCAAAGCCTCCATGATCGCGCCAGTGACACCGGCCCGCTGACCAAGTCGACTTATGGCGATCCTCGGCTGCACCGGCGTCAGCTCTGCGGTATATTCCATGATCAGCTTTGCAAATTCGGCTCGTGAACCGATACCGCCGCCAAGAACGATTGCCTGCGGATCGAGCAGGGTAATTATGGTCGCCGCACCGACCGCAACCTGACGGGCGGTATCATCGATAACGGTTGCCGCCTTTCTCTCACCGGCGACAGCGCGATCGAATATCTCGCGCACGCTAACGTTACCCTCGCCATATCTGCGTCGGATGCCGGGCGTCCCGACGATATCTTCATAGGCCCCGCCGAAAGTGGTCCTGGCTGCCCTGAACGGATCCGTGCCAGCCGGCATGTAGGCAATTTCTCCGGCGCCGCCGGAAGCGCCACGCACCCGACGCCCTTCCATCATCAACCCAAGACCAATCCCCGTGCCCAGAGACAGGAAAGCAAGAGAACCGTTGCCTCTGCTGCGCTCCTGACCAGAGAAAAAAAGGTGCCGCCCCTCGCCGCGCCAATATTCACCAAGCACAGCAAAATTGACATCGTTGTCCATCAGCACCGGACATCCGCCGAAAAGTGAAGACAAACGCGAATCGAGGCGGAAGTCGGAAGGAAGTGACAGGTTGGGAGACAGGGTAACACTGCCGGTTTCGACCGAAACAAAGCCCGGTACACCAAGCCCGATCGCTCGCAATCCGCCAGCCTTTTTACCGGCTTCCTCTTGAAGATCACGCACCAGTGAGGTGAGCTGCTCAAGCGTGGCTTCCTCACCATCGTGACGGGTCGGCTCGGACCGCTCGGCCAGGATGCGACCCGACATATCGGCAAGCGCGCCATAGAGCTTAGTACCACCGAGATCGAGGCCAACCACGCAGCCGGCATCGCACGACAGACGCCAGACCGGCTGCGCCTGGCTTTGCTGACAGACGATAAACCCGCTCTCCTCGAGCATTGGCAACAGATAATGGCCACCTTTCGCGCCGCCTTCGGCAGCCTGCGCCAGCAGAGCATCGACAATGATGAGATCGGAACAATTCTCTTGCACAGCACACTTCTCAATTCGTTAAGTTGACGAACTAAATACTGGATGCTTCTTGGGACTATGTCAAGCGACGATCCGAATCGAAACGCAAACCGCCCTACCAGACGCACCTCTGCCACAAGGAACGGGCACTGGATTGCCACGCGCCCAACCACTGTTATGATTTGAGCCGATCAAAGCACGACCCAGAAGCGCAAAGCCACATCTTCAAAAGCAGGACAGGACCCTGAAAGAGATGCCCACACAAGCACCGCCACCTATCCTGCGCCAGATATCGACACGCGCCGTAATGAAGGTTCTCCTCGAGCAGGGGCCAACCTCCAGGGCAGAACTTGCAAAGGCCACAGGCTTTTCAAAGCAGACAACCTCGGAGGTAATCCGCACGCTGGAAGAAAGCGGTTACGTGCGCATGAAAGGGATCGACTCAGGAAAGGTCGGCAGCCCTGCAGTCATCTACGAAGTGGCGGACGAGGCAGGCTACGCCCTGGGAATAGATGCCGGCGCAAGCACGATCCGCGCCGCCCTAGTGACTTTGAGTTCAAAGATTGCGGGGGAACTGACCCTGCCAAGCGATCCTCGCGGAGGCCGCGAACTGGTTGCCCAACTTGGAGCCGTAAAACGCCGATTGCTCGCCGAGACAAGAATAGCCCCTTCGGCCTTGAATGTTGTCTCGCTTGCCATGCCTGGCTCTGTGGATCCAGGCACCGGCGCCATTAGCCACGCCTATGCCGTTCCTGAGATCGACCGATTTGACGTCTTCAAGGAACTGCAGGAAACTTTCCAGTGCCCGCTGCTGATGGAAAACGACATCAATGCCGCCGCAGTCGGCGAGTACTGGAACGGTGACGCCAAAGGTGCGGAATCCCTCGCCTTTCTGTCTATTGGCACAGGCATCGGCATTGGCATGCTGATCAACGGACAGCTCTGGCGCGGCGCGACAGGAGCTGCAGGAGAAATCGCATACCTCCCGATCGGTTCCGACCCCTCCTCCCCTCTTTGCCCAGAACGCGGCGCCCTCGAGTTGGCGATTGGCGCACCGGCCATCATCCACCGCTACCGGATGATGGGTGGCGGCGAGAACGTCTCGATGAAGGCGATATTTGATCGCTGCGCCGCCGGCGAGCGCGCTGCCGTCGCGACCGTGGAAGAAAGCGCCCGGATCGCATCACTTGCCGTGCTGTCCGTACTCGCGCTCTTCGATCCGGCTGAAATTGTCATCGGAGGCAATATTGGCCGAAGGCCGGAAATGTCACAGAGAATCATACGCTTCCTGCCGCAATTCACACATCGGAAAATCAAACTGAGCGTCAGCTCACTGGGAGCCCGCGCAACAATGATGGGCGCCGTAGCGCTGGGCCTCAATCACATGCACGACAGTCTATTCAACCTACAGTCATTGCCGGCGAGCCTGGGCTTGCCCGGAGGACGCGAACCATCGGTAGATTTTCACGACAGAAAGGCCAGCAACAAAGGCTGAAGCCGCTTGAAGAATGATTTTTTAGTTCCGTGACTTGACTAAATATCGCTCTCACTCCAAGCTAAGGGCGGAATATGGATGTTGGCTCCTTCGGGAGGGAGAACATATTCCCTTGGCTGAAAAAGGGGAGAACTCATGGCTGATCTGGCACTGCGCAATGTGGTCAAGCGTTTTGGCGAAGTAGAGGTCATCAAGGGCGTCGACCTTGAAGTCAAGCACGGAGAATTCGTAGTTTTTGTCGGCCCTTCGGGTTGCGGCAAATCGACTTTGCTACGCATCATCTCAGGACTGGAGGGGACCACCAGTGGCTCGATCGAGATCGGCGGCGCCGAAGTGAGCAAGGCGTCGCCTGCGGATCGAGGCATTGCTATGGTCTTCCAGTCCTATGCCCTCTACCCGCACATGACGGTGGCCCAGAATCTTTCTTTCGGCCTCGAGAATACACGCAAGTCCAAGGCGGAGATCAAGACACGCATAGATGAAGCCGCTCGCATGCTCGAACTGGAACCATATCTGCAGCGCAAGCCCCGTGAGCTCTCCGGTGGACAGCGGCAGCGTGTCGCAATAGGGCGTGCGATCGTGCGTGAACCGAGTGTGTTTCTGTTTGACGAACCACTGTCCAATCTGGACGCGGCCCTGCGTGTTCAGATGCGCGCGGAAATCGGCAAACTCCATCGCCGGTTGCAAACGACCATGATCTATGTCACCCATGATCAGGTTGAAGCGATGACGATGGCTGACCGCATTGCTGTGGTAAATGGCGGTCGTATCGAACAATTCGGCGCACCGCTTGAACTCTTTGAGCATCCAGTCAACCGTTTCGTGGCAGGCTTCATAGGCTCACCGCGCATGAACTTTTACCAGGGCACCATCAAGGACAGCAGAGAAGGCGTAGCACGGGTCTTTATTCCCGGGTTTGGGGACCTAACGTTCGAGGTCGACCGAGCGCTTGCAGAGGATGGGGTAGAAGTGGAACTCGGGGTCCGCCCGACCTATTTTGCCTTTGTTGAGGAAGGCGATCCTCAAGCAATCGCATTTCAGGTGGAATATGCCGAGAGCGTCGGCACAGAGACATATGTCTACGGCAAGATCGTCGGCAACCCCGCAACCACAATCCTGCACTTTGCGGACCATGTTGCACTCAACGAAAACGATCAGCTGAGACTACGCCCCGCTCTGAACCGTGCTCATCTTTTCCGCATTTCTGACGGTAAGTCCCTCAACGCCTCATTCGTGAAGACGAGTGTACCCGAGGCGTCAGCGGACAGCGCAGTTCACTAGCTGAATAGCCCCGAGTTTCAAAGACACCCTCGGTTTGTTCGGTCTCAGCGCCTTTGAGACAGGACAATCCAGCCTGGCGTAATATTCCTGCCGTTCGCGGTAAAACCGCCGATCTGGTTCCGGCCCTGAGGGGACATATCCTATTTGTTGTCCGCGCCCGGCCAAGAGGTCGAGCAGGCGTGCATCAACCTTATCATTCTCTGGAATGACCTGGTCGCTATACATCACCAAACTCACCATGCAGCGCCATCTTTCAAGGCATCTTTAATACCTTTGCCAAACGATGAACTTGGCTTGAGTCATGCTGCTTTGCAGCGGCAGCAAGACCGTAAATGCCCGGTTGCCAACGACGGCCGCTTTCAGGCGTAGCAGCGGCGGCCTCTAGGGTCGCTATAGGCGGCGCTTTTCTGCCGTTCTGTTTTGCATCATCCAAGGGGTAAGCCAAAAAAGACAAAATGATGGTTCGCGGTCAAGGTCTCGATTGATACGCCTTGGCCAGCCAGCACTTTCAGCCCGATATTTCGTTTTGGGGGCAGCACAAGATTTGCTCCTAATTATGGTCGAATCTGTCTCGCTGCTGAGACAGCTGGCTACAACCGTGGATGCGAGACTGGTTTCGGTATCCTGACGTTTGTCTATTCTTCCTCCATCAGGCGGAGGCCCTGATTTGAGCAGGAGGATATGCGATGAACGAACCAACGCAACTTGCGTGCGAATATGTTTTCCCCTTCAAGAACGCTCCAAGGCAGCGACATCCGCGACGCGGCCTTGTGATGGCGCCGGGACATGGCCGGCAGGCCGCGAACATGCCGATTGGCTTTGGTTCCGACAAACCGACTTTTTTCTAAGGGAGTGAGAAATGGCGAAAACAATGAAAGCAGCCGTCGTTCGCAAGTTCGGCGCGCCTTTGGAAATCGATGACGTTCCGGTGCCAGAAGTCGAGCCGGGAATGATCCAGGTGGCCATTCAGTCCTCGGGCGTTTGCCATACGGACCTGCATGCCGCCGAAGGAGACTGGCCGGTGAAGCCGGAACCGCCCTTCATCCCGGGTCATGAGGGCGTCGGGTTTGTCTCGGCTGTTGGCGAGGGCGTTAAACACATCAAGGAAGGCGATCGCGTTGGGGTTCCATGGCTCTACACAGCCTGCGGGCATTGCCGCCATTGCCTCGGCGGCTGGGAAACCCTCTGCGAAAGCCAGAAGAATACCGGCTATTCGGTCAATGGCGGGTTTGCCGAATATGTGCTTGCCGATCCCAACTTCGTCGGACATCTTCCAGACAAGGTCGACTTCAACGAGATTGCACCCGTCCTCTGCGCCGGCGTGACGGTGTATAAGGGCTTGAAAATGACCGAGGCCCGGCCGGGTGACACGGTCGCGATCTCCGGCATTGGCGGCCTCGGGCATATGGCCGTGCAATATGCCGTCGCCATGGGGCTGAATGTCGTCGCCGTCGATGTTGACGATGCCAAACTCGATCTTGCTCGCCGTCTGGGCGCCAAACTCACCGTAAATGCCCGCACCAGCGTCGATCCGGCGGCTGAGGTCAAGCGCGAGACAGGCGGAGGCGTCCAGGGCACTCTGGTGACCGCGGTCAGCGAAAAGGCCTTCGAACAGGCTATCGGCATGGTTGACCGGGGTGGAACCGTTACCCTGAATGGCCTGCCGCCAGGAGATTTTCCATTGAATATCTTCGGTATGGTGCTGAACGGCATTACAGTGCGCGGCTCAATTGTCGGCACCCGCCTCGACTTGCAGGAATCGCTCGATTTCGCGGGTGATGGCAAGGTCAGAGCGACAATCCACACCGCTCCCCTCGATGACATCAACCCCATTTTCGAGCGCATGAAAAAAGGTCAGATCGAAGGCCGGATGGTTCTGGATTTGGCCGGCTGACACAGCAGATCCGGTCGGTCCTGAAAAGGGACCGGCCAGAGCAGAGCGGTGCTGCGGACATTCCGCAGGGCCGCCCACGCCGCAAAAGCGGCGAAAGGCCCTAAAAGGAAATGGAGAGTATCGGAGCGCTCAACATAGTGACGGCCGAAGGCCGGGAGCGCGGTAATTCTCGACAGGTCCGGACGGCGGAAAATGCAGCCGTAGGAGCCTTAGCGGAGCGAAATCCAAAGGATGTAAGGCGGGACCGACTGCATCGCTGACCGGACCTTCATTGTTCGTTCAAGCGCAACAAAGGAGCGCCGGACGAGCGATCGTTACCCGCATGGGCGAAGACAGATAAAAGCTGGCTTCGTGCCGCAGGTATAGAGCGCGTTTCGTGCACCAGAACGAACGGCCCCGTTAACTGGTCTTCAGCGCTGCCTACAAAGCCTGAAACCAAACCCATTACCGGACTCCCTGGCTTTTGCAGTATTTGTTGATCTGGCTCGCTAAGTCGTAACCTTCATTTACATAGTCCGGTATCCATTCGGCATCTTCGTTGTCGAGCGGGGCAATTTTGGTCTGATATTCCGCTAAGGCTTTATCATAAGGCGGAAACCGTAGTTCGCAGGTGCATTTGCCAGCCGCTTCGATATTGGCTGCGACCTGATGAACATAGACCATCTCCAGAATTCGTCCGCTTGGATAGCCTTGAAACCACTCCAGAGGAATTTGCGGTTTATCATAGGCTGTGCAACCGCCAAGCGTTGTGAAGCTTCCGTCTTCTGATTTTGGGGCAGGGGCGAAGTTCATATAATCGCGTTCTTGCTGCATCAGCTCTTGTTCAGACGGGGGCGTCTGCTGTGCGGCGACAGCGGAAGCGACGAGGCTGAATGCGCAGGCGAGAATGGCAGCTTTTTCCATAGGGTGGTTTTCTCCGAGAATTAAAAAGTTCGACAATTACACAACTCACATTGGCGGTCTTACCCGCACCAATGCCGTTTTCTCGCGTTCCATGCGGCCGACCCGCCCCGGTAGCGAAGGGCAAGCCCCTCTCTGACGAGAATTTGCCCGGCGTCCCTGCCGTCGACCTCGACATGGATCAGATTCCGACCGTATTTGTCGGTTGTCCCGCTGTCGATGATTTCGACGGTCCCAGCCTGTCCGATCAGCGCCCGCAATCTGTCTCGGGCCTGATACCCCACCTTTTCCTCGTAGCTGCACCGCGGCTTGGAAATCTCGGGCGTGTCGATATCGAGCAATCGCATCCTCTGACCACTAATTTTAATAGTATCGCCGTCGTAGACGCTGATTTCCCCGGCACTGGTGACGATCGTCGTTTGCCGGCTGTATTTGTCAGCCTGTCGGCCGATCTCGCGAAGGACGGATTTGGGGACGCCGACCGATTGGGCGACCTGCCCGAACTCGGGGATGGCCGCGATAATGGCGATAACACCGCCGACAATGATCAAGAGTTTTGAGCGGTTACGTCTGATCACGGACTTTCAGGCTCCTTGTTGGTCATGGGGTCGGCGCCGTGCCCATCTGCCGCGCGGCTAGTTTTCGAGCGAGCAGCCCGTGCAGGGTTTTTTCGAGATGCAAATCGCCGGCCTTCGCTTTCCGGGCCATTCCCCGCAAATAGCCTCCCGGCGAACTGACGTCGCCGTCGGCCTGTTTTTGGGCGGTAATGACAAGGGCGAGCGCAGCGAGCCCTTGTCCTGCGACCTGTCGCATTTCCGCCCAGGTATGGGCCGACACGCCGAGCATCGGGCGAAGTTCAGCGGCGTATGCGTCCAGCTCGTGCCAGCTTCGCAGTGGCTCGATCGACAATTCGGAAATGATCGGGCAAGCGGTCAGAACCGTTCGAAGATCGATCTGCCGGCCGGATTTTACCGGCCTATCGGGTTGCTCTGCCCTCGCAATCTGCCCAGGCTCCTTTTCAAGAGCCATTCTTTCAGCGGCGGAGCCGCTGTCAGCTTCAAAAGCTGAGTGTTGCGCGTCAGCGCAACTCCATTCGTCTTTACAAGATACAGTTTCAGGTTGGGTTGTAGGTTCTAATAGGTGTCTGTGAACAGACTCCTTGGTGTCAGTTTTCTTGTCCAAATCGTTCATGACAAGAGCGTTGAGCGCCTTCCAGAGGCGTTCGAAATCGCGGTGCATGCGTTCGAGATGTTCGACGCTGGCGCGGCCGATCTTACCGAGAAAGGCCCGGAGCTGATCGAACCTCTCCGCGATGGAATGCCAGCGGGCGTGTCAACGGCGGTGTAAAAACCGGCCGCGGGGCGGAGCAAAAGTCGGCCACTTTGGACGCAGGCATGAGGGCCGCGGGAGGGCGTAGCCCGAGC
>NZ_JBEPLY010000020.1:0-60947 GCF_040545495.1 Martelella mangrovi | reverse complement strand
GGGCTACGCCCTCCCGCGGCCCTCATGCCTGCGTCCAAAGTGGCCGACTTTTGCTCCGCCCCGCGGCCGGTTTTTACACCGCCGTTGACAGTCATTGCACCTTCGGGTCCAACGACAAGGCGCTTCTTGTCTCTCTGCTGCCGGATCTCGTTCATGTCCGCGGTGAGGAGCGGCTGATGCAGCTTGTGCAGATGATCAACGATGAAACGGGCGCCAGCCGAACCGCACGTGAGATCGTCCTTTCTCACCTGCTCGAGGTCCTCTTCATCGAGGCCCTGAGATCGAGCGGTGGCGCGGATGCCACGCCCGGTCTTCTGCGCGGCATGGCCGACCCGCAACTGGCCCCGATACTGCGGCGCATTCACGAGGATCCGGCCCGCAGCATCAGCGCGGAAAGCCTTGCGCGGGAAGCCGCAATGTCGCGCTCGACCTTCTATGCCCGTTTTCAAAACGAGGTCGGCGTGACACCAATGGAATATGTCACGGGCTGGCGCATGGCGCTCGCAAAGCAACTGCTGCGGAAGAATATTGCACCGGCACAAGCCGCGCAGCGCGTGGGATACGGATCAGCCAGCGCTTTCAGCGTGGCCTTCAGCCGCCATGTCGGCATCTCGCCCGGTGCCTACGCACGCGGCGATACGACCGTCTAGGGTAAAGGTACACGGCACTTTATAGACAAGGCAAACCGCTATGGTGCAACCGACTGACGACATTTAAAAAACTTCAGGCGATAAAGTTGAGGGCACACTCTTGTTGACGCGATGTTTGCGCTGCGCATCCAGTTTTGCCGTATGCTCACGCATTGTGTGCTCAATGCATACCCAACCCATCCAAGCACGCCTTGCTAGTTTGCTTTGCGCATTAAGCTCCAAGCGAAAGCCGTTTCTCTCATCTATCGCTTGAAACGAAAGGTAAGCTCATCCCTTTTTTGTTATGCCTGAAAGGAAACGCTCTTCGAATTCAGCGGACGGCACAGGCCGACCTAACAGATAACCCTGAACTTCTTGACAGCCGGATTTTTGGAGAAAGGAAAGCTGTGCTTCTGTTTCGACCCCCTCGGCGATAACATTCATGCCAAAGCTGCGGCCGAGATAGAGGATAGCCCTTACGACTGCCTCATCTTCCGGATTGGTGTCCACGTCCCGGATGAACGTACGATCGATCTTGAGCCGCGAGACCGGATATCGTTTCAATATGCTGAGTGAAGCGAACCCCGTACCATAATCATCGAAAGCCAGCCCAACGCCGAGTGTTCTGAGATCGTTCAACAAGCGTAACGTGTCGGGCTCATCGTGCAAAAGAATATTCTCAACAATCTCAAGCTCTACGGCCTCCCCCGGTAGGCCGGTCTCGTCCAGCACCTTCCTCACGACCTGCACAAGGTTTCCATGTCGGAACTGAACAGCGAACAAGTTCACACCGATACGAAAGTCCTTTCGCTGTTTGCGCCATCGCGCAGCCTGGCTAGATGCTGTGTGCAGGATCCATTCACCGATTTCGGGAGCGGATGGCTTCTGGCTGAGGACATCGATGAAAGAGGCGGGGCTTAACAGGCCTCTGTGGGGATGATGCCAACGAATGAGCGCTTCTGCGCCTGTCAGTTCCCGGGTTTCAGCAGAAAACTGTGGTTGATAGAAGAGCTCGAATTCCTTTCTTTCAAACGCCTGCCGGAGTTCCTGTTCAAATGCTCGCCGTGCCACAGCCACTTCCCGCAGAGCAGGCACGAAAATCTCGAACTGGCCCTTGCCTGCCGCTTTGGCACGATAAAGGGCAAGATCCGCCGCGCCCATGAGCTCATCGGCACGCAAGCTGTGCTGAGGTGAAAAGGAAATCCCGATACTGACGCCGATTTCAGCGTGTTGTCCTGCAAAGTCATAAGGGGTTTTGATCGTCGCGATGATTTCACTGGCCAGTGCGCGTGCACGGCGCGCGTCGTTTCCCGGATAAAGGATGATAAATTCATCGCCACCAAGGCGGGCAATCATCCTGGCCTCCTTGCAGATGGTGCGAAGGCGCGTTGCCACCTCTTTTAGAACTTCGTCTCCAAAAGCATGGCCGAGCGTGTCGTTGATCTCCTTGAAGAGATCGAGGTCCAGTAGCATAACCGTACAAGGCTCGCTTGCCTGCAATACATTCATGAGGCACTCGCGCCATGCTCCTCGGTTTGGCAAATCTGTCAAAGGATCGAGCGAAGCAAGTCGAAACAGTCTCTCTTCATTCTCCTTGCGTTCAGTTATGTCACGGATAATGGCGCCGGCATTAACTGACGGGCCCTCCCACCATGTCGACAGCGAGAACTCGGCAGGAAATTCCGTTCCGTCCTTCCGAAGCCCTGAAAGTTCGACCACGCGGTCCGCTAACTGCAGTTGCTCACCAGTCTGGAGCCTTTCGACCTCTGCTTCGTAGAGCGGAAGCCAGCTGTCGGGAATGAGGATGTCCGTGGAGTGGTTGAGAACTTCATCTGCCTTGTACCCAAAGATCCGTTCCGCAGAATGATTCCAGAACGTAATCTGGCTTTCGCTGTTGGAAAAAATGATCGCATCTGCGGAAGTTCGGGCGATGTTTTCAAAACGGGCCTGGCTGATAGAGCGGACTAGATCAAGCCGTCTCGTTTCCATGTGTTCCATGACCAGAGATGCGATGTCGCTCAGATGTTTCCGATCATCATCGTTAAAGGAAAAACGGGGTTTCGTATCGATCAGGCAGACGGTACCAAGCCTCATGCCTGAAGGCGTGACAAGAGGTTTTCCAGCATAAAAACGGATAAAGGGTGGTCCCAGCACTAGAGGGTTTGTCGAGAACCGTTGGTCTTTCGTGGCATCAGGAACCACTAGGACATCATCCCTCATGATGGCATGAGTGCAAAATGAGACCTCTCTGCTGGTCTCACAGATATCCAGCCCGATATGTGACTTGAAGAATTGACGCTCACGCTCAATCAGTGAAATCAGTACGATAGGGACGTTGAACAGCCTGGAGGCAAGTCCCGTCAAACGTTCGAAACTTTGCTCGGGAGGCGTGTCCAGCAACTGATATTCTTGTAGCGCAACCAGACGCTCTTCTTCATTGTCGGGCAGTGGATATTGTGCAGAATTGTTCTCCTGTTGCAAAAAGCTCTCCCTAAGCGCGCCAGTCTGGTCGGCCACGTCCTTTCTCGATCATAAATGCAGGATGTGCCATTCAAACCGAGTTTATCGCTAAGCCTGTGCTTCCGACAGCCTCTTTTCAAGGGTGAGAACTGAATGGATGCAAGGGCCTGCGCCCCGCGTTTCTAGCCCGGTTTTGAGGCACAAATGGCAAACCGCTCCTGAACCAGGCGGTCAAGACCGCGCATGAGGGGCATGCGGCGGGCCTGCGCCCAGTGGATATCGGAAAGCTTGCGATCAATCACGATATTCTCAAATCCGGTTTGCTCCAAAAGGTCGGCGACGGCTTGCGCCGGCATCTCGCCTGAGAAATAGACCCGTTCGCGGATTTTCTGGAGCCGCTCTGCCATATCGGGGCTTACCGGGCCGGTAACCTGCTTGCCGACGATGCGTGTCCATAATTTCTGCAGGTTCTTGACCCAAGTCTCTTTGCCCATATTGCCATCGACGATCAGGACCTTTCCGCCCGGTTTCAGGAGTGAGAACCATTCGTCGAATGCGGCGGGGGGATCCACCAATGTCCAGACCAGGTGGCGATTGGTGATCACGTCGTAGCTTTCCGGTGGCTCCAACGTGTTTTCGGCATCGCCGGCAATGAAGCGGATGACGGCACCGCGTTTTTGCGCTTTGGCCCGCGCCTGCGCGAGCATGGCGTCCGACCAGTCGAGGCCGGTTACCGAAAAATCGAGATCGTGCAGCAGGTGCGAAATGACCGCCGTGCCGCAAGCGAGATCGAGCGCCTTGCGCCCATCACCTTCTCCCAGGTGCTTTCTGATCAGCCTTTGCCAGCCCTGCCGCTCCGCCTTGGAAAAGATCTCGTGGCCGACGCTCTGATCGAAGGTTTCAGCGCGCTCGGACCAGTAGTCGCGGATTTCGTCACGAATGGAGTAGTTGCTGTTGGCCGTCGTCATAAGGGGTCCCGCATAGTGCTATCTCTTTGGAAAGGCTCTAAAACATAAAACTTGATTCAACAAGTCATGTTTTATATGCGTCGGTTCATTCCATGAAATGAGGGAGTTTCAGAATGAATTTCGCGAAGACACTTGCCGCTTCGGCGCTTGCTGCGGTGAGCCTGATGCCGTTGTCGGCATGGGCGCAGTCGTTCACGGTTGAAGACGTTGCAGGCCGAGAAGTCAGCTTCGACGGTCCCGTGAAGCGTGTGATCCTCGGGGAAGGGCGCATGATTTACGGGCTGGCGCCGATCGAAAGGGAAAATCCCTTTGAGAAAGTGGTTGGGTGGCGCAACGATCTCTACATGAACGACAAGGGCGGCTATAAGGCTTATGTCGCGAAATTCCCTGAAGCCGCGGATATCCCATTCCTGGGGCGGCTTTCAAATGGCACGCTTTCGATTGAGACCGTCGTCGATCTAGATCCCGATGTTCTACTGCTGCCGATCGGCGACAAGGAAGCCGCAGACGAAATCAATCTCGAACAAACCCTTGAGGGCACCGGCGCCAGGATCGTCTATATCGATTTCCGTGAGCACATTCTGGAGAATACCGAGCCGAGCCTTGAAGTGCTCGGAAAGCTGTTCGGTCATGAAGATCGCGCCCAGGCCGTCGCCGATTACTGGAACGAGCAAATGGCGCGTGTGACCGACACGCTGGAAGAGGCCCAGCCGGAAGAGCCTGACGTGTTCATGTATCGCGCGGCCGGTCTGGTGGAGTGCTGCGGCACCTTCGGACCGAACAATTTCGGCCTGATGGTGGATTGGGCCGGCGGCCACAATATCGGCTCCGATTTTCTGCCGGGCTATACCGGCACGATCAATGCCGAGCAGGTGCTCGCCTCCAATCCTGATGTGATAGTGGTCACCGGAGCCAACTGGTCGAATACGGAAAACGCCAGCGATTTCGTCAATGTCGGCCCAGGTGCTGCCTCCGTTGCCGATGAAAGCGGCGAGGTGCTTGCTGCCCTCATGGAGCATCCTGCCTTTACCGGCTCCAGTGCCGTGGCGAATGACGACGTGCATGCCATCTGGCATCAGTTCTACACCAGCCCATACCAGTTCGTTGCCGTGCAGCAGCTTGCCAAATGGTTCCACCCGGACCTGTTCGCTGATCTTGACCCCGATGCCACCTTCGCGGACTTCCATGAAAAGTTCCTGCCGATTGCCTATGAGCCCGGCTATTGGGCCGACATCAAGGCTTCGAAGTAAGCCATCATGATGGACGTTTCGACAACAGCGTTCGAGACTGAAACAGGGGGAGTGCGCTATCGCGCGCTCGCCCGTCGCAAGATCATGATCCTGATCGGCCTGACGGCGCTGCTCTGTCTCTCGTTCGCCGTCGATCTTGCCTGGGGGCCGGCCCGTTACGGTCTGGGTGAGGTTGTCGCGGCACTTTTCAACCCATCCTCGGTATCGCCTCAGGTTCGAACCGTGGTTTGGGACATCCGCATGCCCGTCGCCGTCATGGCGATCGTGGTGGGGGCGGCCTTGTCTGTCGCCGGCGCGCAGATGCAGACCATCCTCGCCAATCCGCTTGCAAGCCCGTTTACGCTTGGAATATCCGCGGCCGCCAGTTTCGGTGCGGCTCTCGGCATTGTCACGAGCATCGCGCTGGTTCCGGTCGCAGCCGGCATGCTGGTTCCCGTCAACGCCTTCATCGTCGCCCTTGCCGCAACGCTCTTCATCCATTTCGTTTCACAAATTCGCGGCGTTTCCGTTCAGACCGTGGTTCTGCTCGGGATTGCTCTGGTGTTCTCGTTCAATGCGCTTCTGGCCTTTCTTCAGTATCTCGCCTCCGAGCAGGCGCTCTCTGCCGTGGTGTTCTGGACCATGGGCAGCCTGACCAAGGCGACCTGGCCGAAAATCTGGGTGACCCTTGCCGTGCTCGTCATTGCGCTTCCGCTTTTTGCCCGCAATGCCTGGGCGCTGACAGCCATCAGATTGGGGGAGGACAAGGCCGCCAGCTTCGGCATCAATGTCCGGCGCATTCGCCTTGAAACAATGCTGATCATCTCGCTGCTTTCGGCCGTGCCGGTCAGTTTCGTCGGCACGATCGGTTTCGTCGGACTGGTCGGGCCGCATATCGCGCGCATGATCCTCGGCGAGGACCAGCGGTTCTTCCTGCCAGGTGCCATTCTGTCCGGGGCGCTCCTGCTCTCGGTCACATCGATCGTTTCGAAATCCATCGTCCCCGGCGTGGTCTTTCCAATCGGCATCATCACAGCCCTGGTGGGCGTCCCGTTCTTCTTTTCGCTCATCATCTCGAACAGGAGCCGGTCATGGTAGCCCTGCAGCTTCAGTCGGTCGGGGCGTATCATGGCAGAAAGCTCTTCGTCGAGGAGGTGACGACGCCTGTGATGAAGGCGGGTGAGCTTATAGCTGTGATCGGCCCCAATGCCGCCGGAAAATCGACCCTGTTCAAACGGATTACAGGAATCCTCAAGGGGCCGGGCAATGTGCACATCGAAGGCGCGAGGGCGAAAAGCCCAATTGCCTATATGCCGCAGGATACATCCGCCAATGCCGTACTGACGGTGTATGAATCGATCCTGCTAGCCCGCAAGCAGGGGAAATCCTGGACAGTCAGCAACGAGGATACAAGGCTGATCGACACGATCCTGCAGGCGCTGAACATCGCGCCGATTGCCTTCCGGGACCTTGGCGCGCTCTCGGGTGGCCAGCGCCAGCTTGTATCAATCGCACAGGCCCTGTCACGCCAGCCTGACATCATGCTGATGGACGAGCCGACCAGCGCACTCGATCTTCACCGGCAGATCGAAGTCCTTGCACTGATGAAGAAGCAAGCACGACAGAACCGGATGATCGTGATGATTGCTATCCACGATCTCAACCAGGCGCTGCGTTTCGCAGACAAGGTGCTGGTAATCGAACAAGGGCGTATGCGCGCCTGTGGCGTTCCGCGTGACGTGGTGACAGTCGACATGCTGCGTGAAGTCTACCGGATCGAAGCGCGCATCGAACAATGCTCGATGGACTATGACCACGTCATCGTGGATGGAACGACAAGACGGTAGACTCTCCGACCAAGAACGCTTTCTGCAAACATGCAGTCCGACGATGAGCTAACACTCGGCAGGCAGTTGTCGACGATATCGTCCTCGCCTCTTTTTCGGTCGGATTTTCAATTAGGCCTCGACTTACATTTTTTCCCATGAATCGTCAGGAAACATATGCGTCGCTTACGTAAGAAAATCGGTATCAGAATTCCGGAAAACTATGGTTCCGTGCCGCCTGTCCAGAAGGCTGGAGAATTAAACGGGGTCAGCGAACTGAAGCCGCTACCGCAGTCCCCTGGACATTTTGACGCGTTTCTGTACGCAACTGTAAAGACAGATCAGGAAACACTTGAAATGACGGTTGAGAAGCGATCAGCCGGTCGATGGGGCTGGCTTTGCCTTGGAATGGCTTGAGCTTCTTCCCGTTTTATCAGGGCCGAAAACCTGGTCAGCGCCGAAACGAACGTGTTGTCGTAGACAACCGTCCGAATCGGTAAAGCCGGAATGCATGGAGATCTCGAGGTGATAGGTCCGTTCGCTGCCGACGGCAGGGTCGAAAGTGATGGTCTCGGCCTCTGCCACGCCGGGAATGGCGGCGACAAGCAGGGCGAACCAGAAGCGTCGTTTGACCATGCTTTCTCCTTTGCAACGAACGGATTTGTTTATGCTTTTGCGCCGGTCTATAAGGCGCCGTCACCCGGATTCGCCACGCAAAAGTCAGGACCGTGAGCAGCATTCAGCCATGGGAACGCATTCGTTTTTTCATCCCCGCCATTTCAAATCGCATGGTCGCGTCCGTGGCCGTTCGATCTCGGCGAAGCGGATCATCATGGGATTTTTGCTTCTCCTGATCTCGCTTGCGCCGGCAGCCGCGCGCGAGCGGATCGAGCGTTTCGAGAGCGACATCACAATCGGTCCGACCGGCCGGCTCGACATCACCGAAACCATCGCGATCAAGGCCGAGGGATACCGGATCGAACACGGCATCTATCGCGACCTTCCGATTGCCGGACAGACGTCGGAGGGCGGCATCTATCCGGGCGCGTTGCAGGTGCTCTCCGCCACGCTTGACGGCGAACCGGTGGCCATGCGGATTGCGCGCCGCAGTGACTATGTCCGCATCTTCCTGGGTGATGCCGGAACAGATCTTGAGCCCGGTAGCCACACTTTCGTGCTCTCCTATCGCACCGGACCGCAGGTGAACAGCCGCGAAGGACAGGGCGAGTTCTACTGGAATGTGACAGGCTCCTATTGGGCATTCCCGATCGACCGCGCCGCTGCGATCATCCACCTTCCTGAGGGCGCGGCGGCCTCCCGGATCGCCGGATATACCGGAGCGTTCGGATCGACACGAACCGATGTGACCCGGCGCGTCAGCCCGGATGGCGGCACGGTCGATGTTGCGACCTACCATATTCTCGACCCAGAGGAAGGCTTGACTGTTGCTGTCGGGTTCCCCAAAGGCTTCGTCAGCGAACCGGATGCCGCCGATCAGCTCTGGTGGTCGGTGCGCGGCAATCCTGGGGCCGCGATTTCCGTCATCGGCCTTGGAACGCTGGCCCTCATCTTCCTGCTCGTGTCCAGGCGGATCAGGAAACCTGCCGAAGTGCACAGCAAAAGATATCCGGTGGTCGAGCGACGCAAGCCGCCGCGCGGCACGACGCCGGCTGAAGTTCAGTATATCACGATGCGGCGGATGCTCGGCCATTCCGCCCTGGTCGCCACAGTGATCAATCTCGGCCTGCGCGGCTTGATGACTATCGTGCCAGAGGGAAAGGCCTGGCGGATCGTGCTGCAAGAAGGTGCAGACAAGGCCCGTGAGCTGGCGCCGGAAGAGGAAACCCTGGTGCTGGGGCTACGGGATGAAGGCGGCAGTATCCTCGTCGATCGCAAGAACCGGAAGACGCTGAGGCTGCTTTACGGAGATTTCAGCCGCGCCGTGCGCGCTGCCCACGGACGTCGGTATTACGCGCCGAATGGCAAGTGGAAGCTTGTTGCCGCATTCCTCTGCTGCGGAGTTGCCGCGGCACTTGCGCTAACCGGTATGGATGGCGAAGGGCCGGTCCTGGTCTATGGTCCGCTGTTGCCCATCGTGCTCGGCCTTTGCTTCGCCGGCTTCGATGCACGAGCTTCCGCAGATACGTTCCGCAATGCCGCCGGAAACGGCATGGGCGGCGGGCTTGTCGCAAGCGTAGGTCTCTGGCTGATGGTCGGGTTCTTCACCGGCGCCTTCGGCTGGGCGACCGCGCTCGGCCTCGTCGCGACGCCGGTGTTGTTCTGGGTGTTTGCTGCACGGATCGGACAGCCGACGGAGGAAGGAAGCGCGCGCGAGGCGGAGATTGAAGGCCTGCGGCTTTATCTCGAGCGTGTCGGCGACATGCGCCACGCCAATCGCAGCGAAAGAGACGCGCTTCCGACCCTGTTGCCCTTCGCGGTGGCGCTCAACATGAAATCCGAATGGAGCCACGCCTTTGACACCGTGCTGGAATCGGGTCACGGAACGATCAACCCGATCCCCTACGGCCTCCATCCGACCTTCTACGACACCGGCGCAAATGGCGCGACCATCTTTGGCGCATGCCAGGCGCTCAGCACCAACCTGACCGCCTGCATCTCGCCCAACGGATCCGGTTCGGGTGGCGGTTTCTCAGGCGGCGGTTTCTCCGGCGGCGGTGGCGGAGGCGGCGGGGGCGGCGGTTGGTGATGGGGCAATGCGAAGCCGGAGCAAGCTTCTCAGGCAGATTGGAGTTTCAAGATCTTTGCGACCACAGGTTAAATGAGCCTACGCTTCAGATCACTCGGAAGCAGGTCATGATTACCGATCCGACGACACTTTATCTTTTGCATATCATCTACCTTGTCGTTACCTTTGCCAGAACGGCCATAGCGATCCCGGATCAGGTAGTGAACCCGCTGAACAGCGCCGCCCGCTTGCACGTGCCATCGGGCAGGACCCTAGCCACAAGACAGCGATCGTTGCCGTAGACGATCGATTGCGGCATGCCTCCGAGATGAGCAAACGCATTGCCGTGGCCATCGCCCAGGCCTCGGCTACCGCCGCCGGATAAGCCCGTATATAGCAACCGTCACTGTGCAGCAGACCCAACAGAAAAATGGGCCTTCTGCTCGACACCGCCGATCATGGCCGTCGCCTCACCGAAATCAGCCTGCGCATGGTCAGGGGGATGAAAAAGCGGCCTGAAGGTTTCCCGACGGCGCTGTTCTCGCTCCCGGATATAGTCCTTGATAATCGTGTAGCCGCCGGTGAACCCGCACTCATCACGAAGCCGGTCAAACACGCGCTTGGCCGTATGGCGCCGTTTGCGCAGTACTTGTCTGTCTTCATCCAACCAGTGGTCGACCGTAGAGATAAACGCGTCAAGCTTCGGCAGCCGGACTGGTGATCGTCGCTGATAGCCAGGAGGCGTCGAATACGACAGCATCTTCGCTACGCTTTCGCGGGATATGTTGAAGTGTTTGGCTGCCTGACGTCGACGCATCCCTTCCAAGACGGCCAGACGAACCTTCAGATAAAGATCCACGGTGTAAATCCTCTGTCCCTCCTGCGCTCATTGCAGAAGGCAAATAGATGGCCGGATTTTACTCCGCCCCCGGTCGCTCTGTTCCACCGCTTCTACCAATATCGCAGGGCATTGCCAAACGGCGGACGCATCTTGATGTCCGCAACGGCGCGGCAATCGGCAGATCAGTCCGGAGCGGGAATGGTTTGCACCCTGCCTTCACGGGTGACAGCGATGTACAGCCTCTCGCCGTTCAACTTCGTGAGTTCAAACTCACGCGCGACGGGCCGCGGCAGACGTTTGACATCGGTAAAGACACCCTCCAGCAAGGGGATGTCCTTCTTGGTCAGAAAACGCCAGTTTCCATCTGAGACGTGTCTGACGGCGATGAAGTCGTCTTCGGGCGGAATGCCGCGCATGGGAGCGGCGAAAATATAGTCGCTGGCGCCGTCCGGTATCAGCACTGAGCCGTCGGGTCGGAGAAAATCCGTCACATCTCCCCGGCGAGCAAGAGCCATGTTCCAGTCAGGAAGGATCGAAAAACGGTCATAACGCGCGTCTGCGATCTCGCGTTTATTCTTCAGGTCATAAAGCCCGTGTTTCTCACCCTTCGCCGTCACGAAAATATTGCGCCAGACACCCTCCGGGTTGCCGGTATTCTGAAGATCGTCATAATCCAGTTCGACGATCTTTTTTCCGGCCGGATCATAGACTGTAACGCCCGGCCGATCCGGGTCATTCGATCTGCCAATCAGCATATCTTCGGTGAGAAACAGAAAGAGGGTGTTTTCCTTCAAAGGAACAACAGGTTCGCCGGTGGTGCGGGTCACGGCACCTGCCCGGCCCTGGCGAAGGAGCATGATGCCGCCGTCATGTAGCGTGGCATCGTTGAACTGCCCGAAATAGTCGCTCAAGGGAGCGATGCTCTCAAGATCAAACCCAGCGGCAAGACCGCTTTTGCCAAAGCCGACCAGAACCTCGGCTGCCAGTCTGCAGTCCGGCAGGCTGGCAGATTCGACGGAAATCTCCACGCCAAGCTGCTTGTCCCCATCAGCGGGAAGCAATGTAAATATGCCCTGTGCCAGACACGAAGGCGGCATATTGTCGGTGCGCGGCAGTGTTTCGATGTGAACCGACTGGTCGGCGGAGACGGCCAGAACCTCACCATTTTCGGTGCTCAGGTCGCGATCTTTCGCAGACAGCGACAACCCGACCGAAAACGAATTGTAGAGCTTTGCCCCAGCATCATTCTCGATTTCAGGCGTGAACGTCCGTTTCATGAACGGCTCCTCCCGAACGATGCTCCCCGGTTGCAGCGATACCGAAAGCCATTCGCGAAATGCCCGGTTCACCTGATCCTGATAGGTCGGAAACTGGCGAAGAACGGGAGAAATCAGATAGTCGCTATCGTCACCGACGATACGCCAGGGCTGGCCATCGTCACGCAGCGAGCGAATGATGGCAATATGTTTGACAGCGGCTTCGAAGTCGTTCGCGATACCGGTCATCACCCAGTTATCATTGTCAAATTCGCGGATCGCCTGAAGGAAGAAGCCACCATCCGCTGTCTTTGAGAGGAATATGTCATCCTCGGTGTGGATAAAGTCATAAAACCGCCTGCTGAACTGCTCCTCTATGTCCGGCAGAGGCCGCCCCATGTCGCGTTCAAACTTCATGTAGCTGTCTTTGTTGACATCAAGCGATTCCAGTACCCCGCGGCGATAGACGTAATCCGGCGGCAAAACCAGCGTCGTGGTGCCGTTGCCAAGACCGCTGACCCAACCGTTTTCTGTCGCCGGAACTTCGGCGAGTTGGCGCATCTGCGCCACGCGCAGGTCAAGCAGGCCTTGCCATTGTTCTCGACGCGCTTCGGTCTCCTGAGCCGAAATCGGGAACATATGACGTGTTCCCCTTCTGCCCATGAACTGCCTGAACGTTATCGCCCCGTCTTCCGTCGTTTCATATCGCAGCAGCAGTGCATCACGCAGAACCGAAACTGGATGGACGAGCGGCACGGCCAGTTTCACGCCGGGCAGAAGAAGCAGTCTCATCCGCCTTTCGCCGTAGTCGCCATATAGGGTGACGAGCGGCAGGAATGCCGGAATTTCTGCAAGGCTCCCTTTAGCATCAGGTTCCACCTGTAGCTGGTATTCCGAGATAAACCGATACCCGCCCGCCGACGGGCCGCGAAAGATCTGCGCGAAGACAAACAGGAGAATGATAAGACCGACAACAATGACGGCAGTTCGGGTGAGAATGGTCTTGAGCATGCGATGCGCGTCTTTCGGCAAGTCCGGTTTGAATAGGCGTCCGAGCCTGTGTTTTCGGGAGGCAGCCTGGTAATTTCAGTTCGTTGACATGAAGCGCCGGGCGGGTTTTCGGTTAGCAGTCATATTGCGGTTCGGGGCAGGTCACCGGGCGCCCGACCCTTTCGCTGAGTTGGTATGTGACCTCGTCCAGATCGTCCATGTCTTCGCAGGATTCCATGAGGCCGATTGTCCGGTCGCGTTCGAGATTGACACCGGGTGGACGATATGTGAGCGACAGGCCCGCGCCGCCGGGACCTTTGGCAGGCAACAGTTTGAACAGCGTAAAGCCGGTTATATGCTCCAGTGGCACGATATGAAGCTGTCCACCGCAGATGATCATCGATCTTCCGTCGCCGGAAAAGCCGATCTGACGGAGAAAATTGTCCTGATCTGTCGGCGGCAGGCGGATGTAATCCTGAGCGGTGGTATCGGGGGCTCGGGACCATAATTTCTCAAGCGTGTCCGGGGCGACAAGGCCCTTGCTTCTGGCGAAGGGCGTAAAGCTTCGGAGCTGCTCCCGTTCCTGATCGCTCATCGGCCGGCGATAGCCGGGTTGCACCCTGATGGTACAGGCTGATTGCAGCCGCTTGTCGCGCTCATGGGCGGGATTGGGCGCTGGCCAGTCCTGATACCACTCAGGCCAGACCGTTGCCGAGATGCTGGCTGGTCCCGACCGCCAGGTGACGTCGTAAGTATTCCAGCGTTTACAGATATGACCGTTCCCGAGCAACTTTGAAAGCTGGTGTTCGGCGTGCTCGATATTGGCAATCGGGCTGTGCTTGCCCCAGAGAACCGCTGAAAACGACAGAGGCACCTGATCCCGGTTGTAGAACGCACCGAATTCCGGCGAAAGCGGATAGATCAGCCCGTCGAGCCCGAGCGGACATGGCTCTATGGGGCTTTGCTTGCGCTCATAGGCCTGATGATGGGTAAGGCCATAACGGGCGATAATCTCTTCTGTCGTGTTTCGCCACGGCAGCCCGACCGCATCCAGAATGTCCTGAACAGTATTCTCGCCGCCCGGCGTCCAGGGCAGTTCCGGCGTCGGGGTGTTGTCGGCAGAAAGGAACCGGCGCTCGTCGGCTGTGATTGCTTTCAGCAGGATTTTTCTGATGAAGGACTGAAATGACATGGAGACATGTTCGCCGCTGGAGCAATGGAGTGGGCAGAGGACTCTGTCGTAGCGCCGCACCATTTTGTCACATTCAACTTACTTTTCAAACACGCATAGCGTGCAGCTCAAACCCTTTCCTTCATCTGGATGAAAATGTGCGAAAATGACCGGGTGCGGTAAAGTTTGCGGGCAGATGATTCCGGTGATACCTCCGTGTGACGTGCCCTTCGTCCGAGCGTACGGGCAAGAACGGAAACTGAAACTGGATACGGCTCAGACAATGCTGGACGCCCGAACCCGAGCCTTGCTTGAAGACCTCCGGGGCTGGAAGGTCGAGGATGACGACCACGAATATCTGTTCGCCGCAGATGAGTGGCATCTGGACGCGGCAGAACTGAACTTCCCGCAACTGGTCCTTGACCGGTCATTTCACTTCTTCAGCCTGATCGAGGACGATTTACCGGTGGAGGTGACGCAGCGTCGTCCGGTCGCAAACTGGTATGCGGAGCGTGACGGCTATATCGCGCTCGGCATCCAGCTTATCGCGTTTGTGCTGAGCGATATTGCCTGCCTGACAATCCGTCTGTCGCACCGTGAAAGCCGGATCAGAAACATCTATTTCTACAAACGTCCGCCGATGCGTGTGTCACCACTTCTGACGCATGAGCCGGTCCGTTTCACTAGCTATCTCTATATTCCCGAAAGCATCGAACGGCACAGCTTCTACTCCTCGGACGTCGCGCAATCGGAGCTGCATGACAAGGAGCTGCTGGCGACCGGCTTCTCATGGTCGAACCAGGTGCAAAATCATGAACAGACGGCCACGCCCGATAGCCTTGTCATAGCCACCACGCCGCAACGTTTGGCCGATCTGGGGGCATTGCTGATCGATTTCGGCCGGGACGAGACGGAGGCGGACGAAATCACCATGGAATCCGCGCTTGACGGGGCTGGTGGGGTTGCGCATGGCAGTGTCGAACAGAGGTTCTGGCTTCCGGGCAGTATGGCATTTCCGGAGCCTTCACTTGATGCCCTGTCGCTGCCACCAGCCTGAAAGCCCATCGGCGATGGCCGCAATGGCTGGGTGAACAACGAGGTCATCTATTTCCAGCCGGAGCTGCATCTTGATGATCTCTATGGCCGCTTCACTGGCATGGTCCTGCCGATCTGGCTGGATTGAGGTGTGAAAGATAGAATTCAGGGAAAGTTCAATGCAACGCTGGCTGACAACTCTCTTTTTCGTCCTGCTTGTCACAACAAGTTCAGCGGTGATGGCCACGGAAGACGATCCGAGATTTGCCCTGATTGGGGGAGACCCCAATCGCGATTTCGCAATGGGCGCGGCAGAACTCGATTTCTCCACTTTGAGCCCCGAGACCTTTCGCTGGGAGGCGCGCGATGAAAGCATCGATGCGTTCGCCGCAGCCGAGATGTTTTCCGATTTCACCCTGCGCTGGGTCGGCTACGAGCGGGACAAGCGCGATGCCCTCGAGATTCGTGTTTACAGCGCCCGGATCATCCCGGACCGCGTGGCCGTGGCTGCGGATTATGGCCGGATGCTGGGCCGGATCTGGTCGCCGGTCAATTTTGGTGTCCGCACCCATGATCGCGATTTCGGGGAGGTGATCGGCGGCGGCGAGACTTCAGGCCAGATGCAGATCTCCCGCTATGTCACGTTCCGCCGCGGCGAACATTTGCTGGTGCTGCGCGTCCTGTTCGCGCCGGAGACGTTTGCGGACAATGCGGAGACGATTGCCGGTTTCATCGGCTCGATGGTGTTCAGCCAGCCGAATGTGGGAGATCCCATCCGCAAAGACATGGTTTCCCACACGATCGCTGCCGGCGGCAACAGGCGCTTGCTGTTCCGGCTTCCTTCTGCGTGGCAGGATCCGACCGGTGATATGCATGAAGCCGGGGCGAAAGCCGGCGCGCAGATTTACACCGACATGAGCGACCCTGGACGCAATCTGGGGATAATGATTGCCTGGGTCGAACACGGCGACACGCTGCCGGAAGGCGAAGCTCTGGAACAAAAGGCCCAGATCCTTGCCGAAAACCTCGTGCAGATCTCGATGATGAACCTGCTGCCCGATCAGGATTTCGACACCAAGGCCGGCAGAAGCTGGGCATATGACGCGCTTGCAGAGGCCGCAGCCTGGCATAAGCGTTTCTACTTCCGGGTCGACCTTGCCGGCGATGGCGCGAAGCTCGGCGTGAGCGTGCTGGTGACCATGGGGCCAGAAGGTGATTTCATCACCGCGACCTCGCTTTCCCCCTGGCCGGACAATATCTACAACAGCGCCACGGCCATGCATGGCAGTTTCGTCGATTATGTCGTGCAGCAGGACATTGCCGATTTCTGGCGCCGTCACACCAACAAAACCGGTGATGCAGAATGAGGCAATGGAAGCGACGAAACTACCGTATCCTGGCGGTGGGCTGCCTCTTGGTGTGGGTTGTTCTTGCTATAATGGCCTATGAGATGAGATCGCCAGCTGTAGATCCCGCACATAGGCATGTTTTGATTGCACTGATACAGCCTTTGCCCATTGTAGCACTGATTGCGTTTTTTGGTTGGTTGCGCGTGGTGGGAACGGAAAAGGGTTGGCAGTTCGGATTAAGAATTCTCCGAACGAGGCTCCGAAACGACCGAAATCGCCGGAAATAGCGTGAACACACGCATTCTCCATTAGCCAAGGAGAGGATCTGCGGGAAACGCCGTTAAGCTCCTCACAAATAACGTTCAGGCCGTGTTCCACGGTTGCGCAACCGCAAAACGAGACGCCACGACCGGCGCAGCGCGGTCAGGGCCGCGCCTATGGCGATAATCCAAAGAGCGGCCTCAAGGATCTCACCACGACCGCCCCAAAGTCGTTCAAAAGCTGAAATCACAGCTGCGGCGGTCACCACTGCCATGCGATGCTGTTTGGCCATGGGTCCGGCGAAATCCGCCGGCGTGCCGCAGTTAACACCCAGCTCCCGCACATAGGCTGTCAGGAACGCAAAGCTGACTGCGGCCCAGCCCAGATCGGGACTGCCGGTGGCAAGCGCCATACCGCCAATGATCAGGAGGTCCGATACTCGGTCGGGAAACTCGTTCCAGAAGCCGCCATCGGGCGCAGCGCGTCCGGCTTCGATGGCCACCATGCCATCGAAAAGATTGCACAACAGACGCAGCTGGCAAAACAGCGCAGCCATCAGCAGAAAAGCCCATTGTCCGGGCAATAGAGAGGAACACCAGAAACTCAGACCCGACGCAAACGCCGCCACCATGCCCGCCATCGAAATCTGGTTGGGTGTTACCGACGTCGCTGCCAGCCAGCGTGCGACCTTTCTGGCCCAGCCCGTGTTGCGACTGGAAAGAGGCCGGCGGTTTTCAGGTTCTTCTGCCATCGGAGCGTCTCCAGTTTAGAAAATTGTAGGCACAGGCATAGACCGTGGTCACAGAAAGCGGCAGGGCAATCGTGGCGAGAATGTCCGGCGTATGCGACAGCGTATGTATGGTGAGCAGGATGATCAGCGAACAAAGGGCTGCAGCGGCCGGCGGTACAACTAGTGAGGCAAGGCCATTAAGTGCCTTTCCCGTGAATTCGATCATGCGTTTGAGAAACAGCGTGATCACTGCTGATGCCATGCCCTGGCTGAGCCCCGCAACAAGCGGCGCGGGCATCGGATAGGCACGGTTGACATAGACGGCCCAGCTTCCCATCGCGACAAAGGCAACGGCCACGTGAACGGCGCTGTTTTTCAGAATGCTCACGCAACACCCCAGTAGTAGCGGGTAACGTGGAGAAAGAACGGCGCAGCGAAAATCACGGAATCGAGGCGATCGATAAAGCCGCCATGCCCCGCAATCGTGTGCCCCCAGTCCTTGACGCCGCGGTCGCGCTTGATCGCCGACATGACCAGTCCGCCCAAAAAGCCCATCACGGTGATCAACAGGCTCATCAGGCCGGATTCAACGGGTGAGAACGGCGTCATCCACCACAGCCCCGCACCGACAAGCGTCGCCGACAAAATGCCGCCGATAAACCCCTCCACCGTCTTGGAAGGAGACAGGTTGGGAGCAATCCTGTGCCGCCCGATCAGCTTGCCCCAGACATATTGAAGGACATCGCTCAGCTGAACCACGATGACAAGATAGGCGATCAGAAGCACGCCCTGCCCCTCGTAGCCGGGGATTTTCAGGTTCACCAGCGCGGGTACATGCGAGACGCAGAAAACACAGATCATCAGCGCCCACTGCATCTCGGCGACACGGGTCAGAAAGTCCTCCGTGCGCCCCGCAAGCGCCGAGACAATCGGCAACAGCAAGAATACATAGACCGGAATGAAGATCGAATACAGACCGTACCAACCGATCCAGATCAGATAGAACTGCACGGGCAGGACGACGAAAAACACCGCAACCAGCGTGCGATGATCAGCCCTGACGGTATTGGTCAGGGTCATGAATTCACGCAAGGCGGCGAAGGAGCAGACGGCAAACAGAATGATGACGCCGGTGCGGCCGGCCAGAAAGGCGATCGACAGCGTTATCGCCATGACCCACCAGGCACGAATACGGTCGTTCAGGTTTTCGATGGCCTCGTTTTCGCCATTGGGTGACAGCCGTCGCTGCAGCACAAAACCGATCGCAGATGCGAAAATCAGTACGCCACCGATACCGATGAAAACGCGCAGCAGGTCATGATGAATCTCGGACATTAGGGTTTCTCCACGCCGGGACGCAAGGCGAGCAGCGCTTTTCGCGCACGATCGAGGAAATCCGGTTTTGTTTCGTTATCCTGCAAAACCAGCGGTGCGCCGAAGACCACCCGGCACATCAGCGGTACCGGCACAAAAGCCCCTTTTGGCAGAACACGGTTGAGGTTGTCGATCCAGACCGGTACCAGTTCAATCTCCGGTCTGGCCTGGGCCAGCCGGAAAAGGCCCGATTTGAAGGCGAGCAGATCCGTATCGTTCAAGTTGCGGGTTCCTTCGGGAAAGACGATCAGTGATGCACCCTCGTCCAAGGCCTCGGTCATCTGCGCGATCGGATGGCTGCCGTGAGCCTGCGGCGTGCGCGCAATCAGCACGCTGTTGAATATGCCTTCACCGATAAACCGCCGCAGCCGGTTCTTGCGCCAGTAATCCGCGCCGGCAACCGGACGGGTGCGATAACGAAGACGCTTTGGCAGCGTCGCCCAGATCAGCACGAAGTCACCATGGCTGACATGATTGGCAAAATAGACACATGTCTTCTGCCGCGTCGGATCTGCCCCTTGCCAGAACGGCTGCACTGCGGTCAGAAGTCTTGCAAATGTTACGATCCCCCAGGCCCCGAAGGCTGTGACGAGACGGTAGACGATATTCTGATTGTTGTTGTGCATAGCTTTGCGACTCGAGCGTTCCGCGAGCGTGATATACGCATTCAACGTGTCAGCCAACCTGCAGACATTTTGAAGACCTGCAAGACAGAGCGTCCATGTTCCGGTCCAATTTCAAAGATGGTTCTGATGAACCGAGCACAACGCGACGGCATCTCCTGCAAATATCAGGCGGCAACCTCACTCATCATCAACCTCCAATTCGGGAGAAAGCATCTCTCGCTGAACTGAACGGTCCCGTTTCGTCGCCGTCGCCGAAACCGAAGAACGAGGCAGGGGCGAACGTTGAGATGCCTTTCTTTTCAGGGGCTGTCGCCTTTGAAGGTTTTCATAGGAAACATGGCCTTTACGCATCCGCATTGCGCTATCTTGACACGCAATCGATGAAGTCATACCTTTTAAAGGTGCATCGGTGCACATCAAATCCAAAAGCGACGTCGCTGGACATTCCGTCTCGTGTGCGTCGTTTTGTGCTTTCAAGGCACACATGATCGGGTGTTCAGCTCTAATCCAGAGAACGGGAACCCATCATGAACTCTCATCCATTCATTCGATACGGTGTTGCGGCCATTGCGGTTATGGCCGCGCAGGCCGCCTATGCCGAAACAAAGATCGGCGCGATCTTCGATCTGACCGGCGGTCTGAACATTTACGGCATTCAGCAGATGAATGCACTCCAGCTCGCCGTAGAGGACATCAATGCCAAGGGCGGGGTTCTGGGAGAGCCGGTCGAGGTCGTCTCCTATGACGCCCAGTCCGAACAGTCGAAATATACCCAGTACGCCAATACCGCGATCCTCAGGGATCGCGTCGACGCGCTTTTTGCCGGGCTGACCAGTTCATCGCGCGAGGCCATCCGCCCGATCATCCGCAAAGCCGATATTCCTTATTTCTACCCTTCCCTTTATGAGGGCGGCGCCTGCGACAAGCAGACCTTTGTGACCGGGCCTTCCGCCTCGCAGCAGCTTTCCGTGCTGATCGACTGGGCGGTCGAGAAATACGGCAAGAAGATCTTCATCATGGCCCCCGACTATAATTTCGGGACCATTTCCGCGCACTGGATAAACGAATATGCCGAACAACTCGGCGCGGAAGTGGTTGGCGAGGACATTCTCGCGCTCACCGTTACCGATTACGCGCCGACCATCCAGAAAATCCAGGCCGCCAGACCCGATTTCGTCGTGGCGCTGCCCGTCGGCGCAAACCAGACCGGCTTTCTCGAACAGTTCGCCGCCGCCGGTCTGAAGGACGAGATCGGCGTGGTCTCCACCAATTACGGATCGGGCAATCAGCAGGTCGTCGTTTCCCCCGCCGCCGGTGAAGGTCTGATCGCCAATCAGGGCTATTTCCAGGTCGTCGACAACCCCGCCAATGCCGATTTCATCGAACTTTGGACAGCCAGATATGGCAACAAGGAACCGATCATCTCGGAGGCGGTGGACACCTGGAACGCGGTTCAGCTCTGGGCCGCCGCCGTCGAAAAGGCAGGCACGAGCGATAATGATGCCGTAATCGCCGCGCTCGAAAGCGGGCTGTCCTATGAGGCCCCGAACGGCACGGTGATGCTCGAACCCGGTTCGCACCATCTTCGACAAAACATCTATATCGTCGAGGGTGACGCGAACCACGGCTTTACCGTTCTCGAGACCTTCGCCGACGTCGCCCCGGTCTATGAAAACGAGAAATGCGATCTGATCGCAAACCCCGATCTGGTCGAGCATTTCTCACCTGAAGGCAACTGACCGGCGCAATGCGCGGCGGGCGGGAAAGGCGATCTTTTCCGCCCGGCAGGCTCAGATTTCGGGAGACCTCCATGAGTATCGACTATCTGGCGACGGTTCTGCTGTCGTCGCTTTCAAGCGCATCCATTCTGCTCATCGCCACCATCGGTCTTGCGGTGGTGTTCGGGCTGATGGGCGTCATCAACCTGGCCCATGGGGAATTCCTCATGATCGGGGCCTATTCGGCCCTGAAGGCAACGCAGATGGGCGTTCCGTTCATTCTTTCGATCCCGATAGCGGTCGCCGTCACCATGGCAATCGGCGCCGTGGTCGAAATCCTGATCATCAACCGGCTTTATGGCCGGATTTTCGATACGATGCTGGCGACCTGGGGCATTTCCATCGTCTTCTATCAGCTCGCCGTGCTGATTTTCGGGACGGTGACGCCGGGCATCGGCATGCCGCAGTACAATATCAGGATCGGCGATTACAGCCTTGCCGGCTATCCGCTGCTGATGATCGGCGTCGCCGCGCTGATGGCGGTTTTCGTCTATCTTCTGATGACCCGCACTGTCTACGGCATGAAGGCGCGTGCCTCGATCCAGCAGCCGGAAATGGCGCGGGCCATCGGCATTGAAGCCGCGCGGATCAATACGCTGACCTTCTCGATCGGTTGCGGCCTTGCCGGTTTTGCGGGCGCCGTGCTGCTGCCGATCGTTCCCGCCACGCCCTCCATGGGCTTCGCCTTCGTCATCAAGGCATTCCTGACCGTCGTGGTGGCCGGTCCCGTCACGCTTACGGGGTCCGTCCTGACCGCGATCGGGCTGGGTGGCGGCGCGTCGATCACGGCGAGCTTCCTCACCTCGGTCGCTGGCGACATCTTCTTCTTCCTGATCACCGCTGCTCTGCTCTGGCTGTTCCCGCTCGGGATCTCGGCCAGGTGGCGCCGTAAGCTGTGAGGCGCTTCATGTCATTTTCACAAACCCTTTACGCGCGCGCGGGAACGGTCTTTCCTCTTGTCGCAACGGCCCTCACGCTGGCCGCAGGCAGCATCATCGACCCCTATCTTGCCTATGTCGCGACATCCTGGGTGATCTTCGGTCTTCTCAGCCTCAGTCTGGATATCGTGTGGGGCCGCGGCGGTTTTCTCAGCCTTGCCCAGACCGCCTTTTACGGGCTTGGCGGCTATTTCGGCAGTCTCGTCGCCGTCAACCTTGCCGATATGACCGGGCATTCCATCCTGTGGAGCCTGCCTGCGGGGGCGCTGTTTGGCGCGCTGGTCGCCGCCGCTCTCGGCTGGATCATCTTTTACGCCCGCATGGGTCCGCTTCAGGCCACGATCCTTTCCTACACGTTCACCCTGCTTTTGTGGTCCGTCAGCCAGTCCTTCAAACTCACGATCGGGTCCGCCGTCATCGGCGGCGACAATGGCATGTCGAATATTCCCGGTTTCGTGCCCGGTTTCGGAAAGGGAGCCGAGGCGCTTGGACCGCAGGCGGGCTTCATGTTCGTCGTTGTGGTGTCGGCGCTTGCCTATTTCGCCACGCGCAAATTGATGACCGGCACGTTCGGCAAGGTCATCGATGGCATCCGCCTCGATATCCAGAAGACGGAATTGCTCGGTTATGATGTTCGCCGCTATCAGGTTCTGAATTTCGCCTGGTCCGGGGGCCTTGCCGGTCTCGCGGGCGCGCTGTTTGCCGGATGGGCCAATTATCTCAACCCCTCGATCTTTTCGGTTCAGGAAGCGCTTCTGGTCCCGATCTATGTTCTGGTCGGCGGTCTTGGTACCCTTGCCGGGCCGTTCGTTGGCGCGTTTTTGATCGGCGGACTTTCCTTCTGGCTGGGCGGCGGCGCGGTCGGCGGCCAGACGACGCTGATCCTCGGCATCGTGCTGATCCTGCTAGTTTTGTTCCTGAAAAACGGCGTTCTGGGCGCGATTGGCCAGCTCTGGGCATCACGGCTGCCGGACCCCAATGAGGCGGTGCGCAATGCCGGTGCGGTCGCGATCGACACCGGCGAACTCGAACAGATCCTGACGGAGGCGGAGCGACAGGCCGGACCGGCCAAGCCGTTGAAAACCGAAAAGCTGTTCAAGCGTTTCGGCGGCGTCATTCCCGTCAACAATGTCTCGCTCGCCTTTGCACCCGGCCAACCATTTTCCCTGATCGGGCCTAACGGAGCGGGCAAGAGTTCGTTTCTGAAAACCTGCGTGGGTGTTTATGCACCGGAAGGCGGCTCGGTCATCATCGGCGATGACGATATCACCCGTGCGCCGATTTTCCGGCGCGTTCATGCCGGCATGGGCGTCAAGAACCAGAAGCCGCAGGTTTTCGCCGATCTTTCGACGCGCGAAAACCTCAGGATCGCCGCCTATGCCAGGGTGCGGAGCCGGGAGCAGGCCAGTGCTATCGCGGCAAAGGTTATCGCCATGCTCGGGCTTGAGGCCCAGTCCGGCGTGATGGCCTCAGTGCTGTCGCACGGGCAGCAGCAATGGCTGGATATCGGCATGGTGCTGTGTCTTGCGCCGCGCGTCGTCCTGCTCGACGAGCCTGCGGCGGGGATGACCAATGAAGAAACGCGGGAACTCTCCGGCCTCGTGCGCACGCTTTCGAAATTCACGACCGTGATCGTGGTCGAGCATGACATGGAATTCGTGCGCACGCTCGAAGGCCACGTCACGGTTCTGCATCAGGGCGAGTTTTTTGCCGAGGGCGATATCGATACGCTGCGCGGCGACGACCGGGTTCTGGATATCTATCTGGGAAGGCGCGAGCATGTTTAGGATCAGCAATGCGACCGGCGGATATGGCAAGACGGTCATTGTCCGCGATGTTTCACTCGAAGTCGGCAGCGGCGAGATCGTGGCGCTCCTGGGCAGAAACGGCGTCGGCAAATCGACCCTGATGCGCTACGCCACTGGGTTGATCCCGCCAATGGGCGGCACGGTCGAAATCGACGGCCGTGTCGCGCCGCCATTATCGGCGAAACGGGCGAAGACCGGTCTCGGCTATGTACCACAGGGCCGCTATGTCTTTGAGCGCATGACCGTCATCGAGAATATCGCGGTCGCAGCCGCCAGCAACGGCCATGACGGCAAGACGGCCATTGCCGAAGCGCTTGCCGATTTTCCGATGCTGAAGCCGAAAGCCCATGACCTTGCGGGCGGCCTTTCGGGCGGTCAGCAGCAGGTGCTCGCGCTTGCCCGGGCGCTTGCGATCCGTCCGGCGGTGCTGCTGCTCGACGAGCCGACCGAAGGTGTCCAGCCGTCGATCATCGATGAAATGGCTGGCGTTCTCAAACGGATCAACGCCGAACGCGGCATCGCCATTCTGGTTGCGGAGCAGGATCTCGATTTCTGCCTGTCGATCGCAAACCGCGCCTATGTCATGGAAAAAGGGGCCATCCGGCTGGAAACCGACCGGGCAACCCTGGAAGCCGACAAGGCGTTGCAGCAAGAGCTTCTGGGGGTCTGAGATGAGCAACAGGACCGACGAATTGTCGCAGGACCAGCGCGACCGGATAGAGGCCACACTGAAGCGGATTCGCGCGGGGCTGAGGCGCTTTGAGGCGGACCAGCCGAAAGAACCCGCCAGCCTGTTCAGTCCGGAGATTTTCGATGAATTATGATCTCGCAAGCCTTGCCGGCCAGATCGCGGCGCTGGCCGATGGCGCACAAACGCCGGTGACGCTGGCCGAACGGGCGCTGGAAAGGGAAGCCGCCAACAGGGATCTGAATGCCTTCGTCGCGCTCGATCCCGATATCGTGCTTGCCCAGGCAGAAGCCGCCACCCGCCGCCGCAAGGCGGGCAGGCCGTCAAGCCCGATCGATGGCGTTCCCATCGCCGTCAAGGACAATTACCTGACGCGGGACTACCCGACCACGGCCTGCTCGCACGCACTTCCCGCAGAGGCCTGTGGACGCGACGCAACGGTGGTTGCGAACCTTCGCGCTGGCGGCGCGGTGATCTTCGGCAAGACCAATATGCATGAATGGGCCTATGGCGCGACGAATGGCACCTCGTCCTTCGGCCCCACGAAAAACCCGCATGACAGGGACCGGATCACGGGCGGCAGCAGCGGCGGTTCGGCTGCCGCCGTCGCCTCGGGAATTGTCGCAGCCGCGCTCGGCAGCGACACTGGCGGTTCCGTGCGCATTCCCGCCGCCGCCTGCGGCATATACGGCTTCAAACCGGGCTATGGCCGGGCATCGCGCGAAGGCGTTCTGGCGCTGAGCTGGTCGCTCGATGCGCCGGGGCCGCTTTCGGCAAGGCTTGATGATATCAGATATCTTCTGCCATTCTTCCTCGGCAGGGACAGCGCCGACCCCTCGACGTTCGCCGCTTCCCCCATGCGATCCGTCGAACCTGTGGCCAGCCCGAAACTGGTCGCGCTGACAGGCGCGGGCCTTGAGCGCTCCGATGAGGTGGAGATGGCGCTTCAGGCTGCTCTGGCGCAGAGCGGCCTTGACGTTCCGGCAGCCGAGATCACGCAGGTTCAAAGCTATTTCGCCGCGTGGGAAACGATCCTTCATTGTGAGGCAATGGCCTATCACCGTCAGCGGATGGCTTTAAACCCGGCGGGATTTTCGCCGGTGACGCGCGCGCATCTGGTGGCCGGAAGCCAGTTGACCGCCGAGGAGTTCCTGAAGGCCCAGGCCATACGGACGCATTTCATGGAGCTGCTCTTGCAATCGCTCGGCGAATGGGATGCACTCGTCCTGCCGGCATTGCCTGTCGTGGCGCCCGTCGCCGGTGAAGACTGGCAGGTCTTTGGTTGTCGCAGGGTCACGACGCAGGATAGCATGACCTGGTTCTGCTGGATCGGCAATCTCGCCGGGCTTCCATCGGTCACGATCCCGGTGCCAAACCCTGTTTCCGGGCTGCCCGTGGGCATGATGCTGATGGGGCGGCCGGGCCAGGACGAGGAATTGCTTGCAATTGCCGGGCTGATGGATCGCCGGATCAACGGAAAGGATCGGATGTGAGCGCGAAAGGATTGAAGATCGGCGTGCTGTTTTCACGCTCGGGGCCGATGGCCGTCACCGAAAACGCTCATACCAAGGGCATTCTGCTGGCCTGCGAGGAAATCAACGCGGCAGGCGGTGTTCTCGGACGGATGCTCGATCCTATCCTGCTTGATCCCGCAGGCTCGGACGAACATTATGCATCTCTGGCGACGGAACTGCTCGTGAAGCACCGCGTCAATGTTATATTCGGGGCCTGCCTTTCGACCAGCCGGAAGGCGGTTCTGCCCGTTATCGAAAGGTTCAACGGCATTCTGTTCTATCCATCGGTTTACGAAGGCTTCGAATATTCGCCCAATGTCGTTTATGGCGGGGCGGTCCCGAACCAGGTCGTCCTGCCGCTGCTCGAATATCTGTTCGAGCACGAGGGCAGACGCATCGTGCTGATTGGTTCGGACACGCTCTATGCCCGCGAGGTCAACCGGATCGTGACCGAGTTTCTGGCCGAAAGCGGCGGAGAAACCGTGCTGGAAACCTATCTGCCGATCGGCGCGAGCGCGGATCATTTCGGCGTCGTCCTGTCGCGTCTCGATCCGTCGCAGGCCGACGCGATCATCTCCACCGTGGTCGGCGAGGACAGCGTGACGCTCTATAACGCCTTTGCCGCGCAGGGGCTTGAGGGCGGGCAACTGCCAATTGCCTCCCTGACCGCGACGGAGTCGGAGCTTGCGGCGATGCAGCCTGCCGCACGTGCAGGACATATCTCGGTCACCTCCTACTTCTCGACCCTGAATGTTCCCGCAAACGATGCCTTCCGGCGCGGCTTTCTCGAACGTTTCGGCGCGGATGAAGAGCCGGGCGTCTACAGCGAAGTCTGCTATTCGCAGGTTCACATGTTTGCCGACGCGGTTCGCCAGGCAGGTTCGGACGAGACGGATGCGTTGCTCTCCGCGCTTTCCGGCGCCGTGCTCAAGGGGCCGGCGGGCGATCTGTTCCTCGACACGGAAACCAATCATGCCTCTTTGCGCCCGCTGATTGGCCGGGCCACGCGGGCTGGCACATTCGACATCGTCTGGCGCGGCGCGAGCGTCATCCGCCCGGACCCCTATCTCGTCGGCTATGACCGCTCGATCGTGGAGCACGCAGGCGCATGAGCGATGAACTGCCGCTTCGCAATGACACACTGCTGCGCCGCCTGCGGCGCATGCGCGTTCTCGTGATCCACCCGGATGACGCCGAACGCGAAATGTTTCTGGCGCATCTGAGGCGGATCGGCTGTCAGGTCGAAAGCATGTGGCCCGCGCCCTCCTCATTGCCGGGAGAGGCGGATGTCGTGCTGTTTCTGGTCAACCGGATTCACGACAAGGGCGCGATATCGTGGATGGCGTCGGCGGAGAATATCGCCCGCATCGGCATCATCTCGTTCGAAACGCCCGAAATTCTGGCAGAACTCGAACGTCTGCACGTTCATGGCGTGCTGTCAAAGCCGATCCGCCTGTTCGGGGTGCTGGCGGCCCTGACAACGGCCATCAGCCTGGCTCGGCACGAATCCCGGTTGCAAAAGCGGGTGAAATCGCTGGACGAGACCCTGAAGGCCCGCCGCAAGATCGAAAGGGCGGTGCAGATCCTGGCGGAAAGCAGATCGATCTCGGAAACGGAAGCCTACAAGCGCATCCGCGACCGATCGATGCAAAGCAAGGAAAGCATCGCCAGCATCTCCGACGCCATCATCGCCGCACACGAAATCTGAAGCGGTTCAGAGGCGAAGCAGTATGGCATCTCATAGCTGACGAGTACCCTTTGTCGGTAACAATTTGCTGTCGGATAGCTATCCGGTAGCTATATGATATCTGTTAGGCTCAATCCTCTGGCACTTTCGCACCGGGAAACCGTGGGCCGATGTGCCCGACGCTTTCAGGGTGAGGCCAGAATGGCTGTTCCCAGTCAGGTACCGAGCAGCAGGTCAATCGAGAGCAACGGATGCTCGCCCGTGTCCTCCACCCTTCGGACCGTCGATCGATCCAGATACGCCCGTCCGGGTTCAGCATCACCTCGACGACGAAGGCGTCTTGCAGAAACCGGGCGATGCCCGGGCCGAACGCCGTGCGCAGCATCCGCACGCCCCTCGTGGGCGGAAATGGTGCGGTCGACGCCATATATCATGGTGAGGCAACAATCGACCTTTCCTATACTGGAGGATTCCTTTTTGACCTCGAGAACGACAAAATGACAGAACAGCGGATTTACGCTCACCTCGTCCGCAGTTCGGGCGCCGGGCTGGAAAACTATCTCCCCGGTAGAAAAATCGCTCAGGGAAGTGGCGATGCCTGGCGCGATCTCGATGCCCAGATATTCTCCCGTCCCGCTCAGGAAAAGGAAATTCTGGTTCCAGCCGTCGCGGAACCGCTCGTGGTCTATATTCTGTCAGGTGAGGCCTTCGTCGAGGAACGCGACCCGGATGGCGACTGGATTGGCGCCAGGGTGCGCGAGGGCGCTTTCTACCTGACCCATGCCGATGAGCCCTATCACATGCGCTGGCGGACGTCGGATGACCGCCCGTTCGAGGTGCTGCAACTCTATCCGGGCCACGCATTGATGGAGGCGGCTGCCGAGTCGCTTGGGTTGAAGTTTTCGGCAACGCGGCTGCGGGATATCTCAGCGGGGGACGATCCGCTTGTCGCCGTCATTCTTGCAGCGCTGGCGGATGAGCTTCGGCGCGGCCCGGACGGGAATGCCTATTTCGTGCAAAGTCTGGCAAGGGGGCTCTGCGTACATTTGCTGCGCAACTTTTCTGAACACAGCGCGGTGCGGGGGCGCTCCCAAGCCAGATTGCCCGCCTGGCTGCTGCGACGCGTGTTAGCCCATATGGACGCGCACCTTGCAGACAAGTTCGACCTTGATGTCCTTGCGGAACTCTGTGCAATGAGCCGGTTCCATTTCAGCCGCGCCTTTCGCAACACCACGGGCCAGTCTCCTTCACGCTGGTTCATGGCGCGCAAGGTCGAAAAGGCAAAGTCGCTGCTTCGCGAAACTACGATGCCCGTGATCGAAATCTCCATGGCCGTGGGCTATGACAGTCCCGGACATTTCTCCCAGGTCTTCCGGAAAAACACGGGCCTGAGCCCCACGGCCTATCGCGCCATGTGAGATTTGCGCAAAATCGCGACAGTCTCTGCAAGAGTGCGAACGCGCGGCGGGGATAAAATCTCTAGGTCTTTTCACGTCATTCACGGCCCTTCGGGACCACAGACGGAGAAAAGACATGGACATCAAGAACAAGGTCGCCCTCGTTACCGGCGCTTCCAGTGGTATCGGCGCGGCAACCGCACGCAAGCTGGCCGCAGAAGGCGTCATTGTCGGGCTCGCTGCACGCCGGCGCGACAGGCTCGATGCGCTCGCCACGGAAATCGAAGGAAACGGTGGCAGTGCCATCGCGCTTGAAACCGATGTGACGGACATGGCCTCGTGCAAAAAGGCAGCCGACACGCTGATCACGGCCCATGGGCGGATCGACGTGCTGGTCAACAATGCCGGACTGATGCCCTTGTCGGACATCGACAGTTTCAAGACAGACGAATGGCAGCGCATGGTCGATGTGAACATCACCGGCGTGCTCAATGTCTCGGCTGCTGTGCTGCCGCAGATGATCGCGCAGAAATCGGGCCATGTGTTCAACCTTTCCTCGATTGCGGGGCGCAAGGTGTTTGCCGGCCTGTCTGTCTATTGTGCAACCAAGGCGGCGGTTGCGGCCCTGTCGGATGGCATGCGCATGGAACTTGCGCCCAAGCACAACATCCGCGTCACCAGCATTCAGCCCGGCGCGGTCAAGTCCGAGCTTTACGAACAGATCAGCGATCCGGGCTACCGCAAACAGATGGACGATCTCGCCGCCAGCATGACCTATCTGGAAGGCGAAGACATCGCCGCCGCCATCCTCTTCGCCCTGAAGGCACCAGAGCGCATGGACATGTCGGAAATGTTCATCATGCCCACCGAACAGGGCTGGTGAGTTACCACCGCCGCCGGCTCGCACCGGCGGCGGCTCTTTGCCAAGGAGTGATGCCATGCATGAGATCGATCGAGGGCAGAGCTTTCGGTTGATCGAGCCGGGGCCGGTTCTTCTGGTGACAACGAACGGTCGCACCGGTCCGAACGTTATGACGATGGGGTTTCACATGATGGTGCGTCATGACCCGCCGCTGATCGGCTGCGTCATCGGGCCATGGGATCACAGCTACGCTAGCTTGCTGGAAACCGGACACGGCGTACTCTCGGTTCCGCGGGTCGCGATGAGCCGTGTCGTGACCCAGATCGGCAATTGCTCGGGGGCGGATATCGACAAATTTGGCGCCTTCGGCCTTTCGGCGATTGCCCGCAGCGGAAGCGCCGCGCCATTCCTGACGGATTGCATTGCCAATCTGGAATGCCATTTGAGGGATGACGCGCTGTCGGATCGCTATTCCCTGGACATACTCGAAGTTGACCACCAGTCTTCATAAAGGGTGCGATCTCGTTCCCGTCAAAGACGCCCGCGGGCTGGTACCGATAATACTGGCAGCATAATCGAGGCGGAAATCCACTTAACAAGACGCCCGAAACTGTTCAAACAAGCTGAGCCACCTCTCCGTTTGAAGGGCAAGTCGAGAATGGCCGCTCAGAACCGGCTAACGAAGCTAAGATTAAAGCGATTGGCCTGTCCGTCGGCACTGCTGGCGCCGTGGGCGTATTCGAGCGTCAGGCTGCCGTCATAGGAACTGCCGATTTCGGCGGCGGCGAAGCGAATGCCGAGGCCGAAAGTGCCGGCGCGGGTAATTTCGTCTTCGAGCACGGTCGGTTGCTGAAGTTTGGCGATGCTGCCGGCTGCAAACACGTAAGGGGCGGCCGAGACCGCGAGTTCGGAATGAGCTTCAAACGGGCGGAACGTGGTCGGGTAGACAAACTCGGCGCGCATGGCTGCGCCGCTATCCGCCTCGATCTCGCTTACCATATAGGCTGAAACCCAGTTGAGGCCGCCGAGGCCCATCTGTTCCGATGAGGCCAGCGGCTGTCCGAACGAGGTCTGGGCCTTGGCCGTGAGCGACAGATTGAACAATTCGCCAAGCGGCTGAAGATAACTGCCTTCTGCCGTCAGCTTTTGGAAGTCCGGCTCCGCTCCGTCGCGCGACATCGGGAGTGCCACGGTCGGCTGGTAAGCGCCGAGCCCGTCAAGACCAAGCGACAGCGTCGCCGAGCCCGCAACCGTTGCGCCGGAGGTAAAGACATAGTCGCCGGACTGGGTCAGCCGGATTACCCGGAGCCGATCGAGTGTGAACGGCGTGGTCAGCCCCGGCGCGCGGAATGTCTGTTCTTCATCGATGACATCGAAGCTGATGGTGGTCGACGCGTTGGCGGCGCGGTTTCTCAGCCAGTCATAGCCAATATTGGTCGAAAGCCGCTGGTAATGATCGGGCAGGTCATAGCCGAGACCGGTCTCAGACCGCGTGCGGCTGTCAACGCCTTCTACATTGAGCCAGACACCATCCGTTCCTATTGGCAGGGTAAAGCCCGCCACAATCTGGCGGTTACGCGGATCTTCTGAGAAGAAGTTGCCTTCCGAAAAGCCCGGCCAACCGCCGATCTGCAGATAACCGACCTCGCCGAGGCCCAGCAAATTGTTGAAGTTGACGCCGGCGCTCAAGGAGTAATCGCCGAGTTCTTCGGTCAGGTCGTTGGCAACGCCGATGAAACCGGTCACAGGATCGTAGCGCCCGGAAATCTCAATCAGCGTGCCGCCGGGCGTATCGCCACGCCTGAGGGTGGATTTCATGTCGAGACCAGGCGTATCGCCCGCCAGCAGCAAACGGCGTTCGATCTCCTTGTCGCTCGGATTCTCGGCATCGACCAGCGGCGCCATGACGGCATCCACACGGCGCTCTACGTTTTGCGGCAGCGCCGATGCGTCAACGCCCTCGACATAGCCGGAACTGACCACCAGCTTCAGTTCCTGCCCGTCCTCGATCGTCTGCGGCGGCAGCGACACCCGCACCAGCGGATAGCCGGCACGAATATAGGCAAGCTCCAGCTCGTTTGCGGCCTGGAACAGGTCGGCGGCGCTGACGCGCTTGTCGGCGAACTCCGCCTCGATGCGGGCGGTCTCGCCGGCAAGCGCTGGAAACCCGCCCTCTATATCGAGGCCCGAGGGCGTTACGAACAGCTGATCCGCGCCTTCCGGCGCTTCCTGTCCCGCCAATTGCGGCAATGTCAGCCCGCCCCCCCATTCTCGAATGACGGGCGGGGCGTAGGAAGGTTCAACGACTTGGCCTGCCGTTTGCGCATTTGTCCCGTGAGACTGGAGCGCGCCTAGGATGAGCGTACCGGCCAAAAGAACGGCGATCCTGGAAATTCGCATGGGAAGTCACTCCAGCATTCTTTGCTTGCCCGCAGATCAGAGCCGTTGATATTTAAGCTCCGCGAGGTCTATGGGCATATGAAAAGGACTTGCGGCCCTGCATCGCAGGCGGCATTGGAAATGGGGGATTGATCGGTGACGATCAGCGTTCCCGGCGGATTGATGTTGTCGGCAAAGAGCGCCTCCTGAAGCGACCCGCCGGCAAGCGTGTACGGGTCGAATTGCTGGCCGGGAAGCGGAACGCCGCCAGCAGGAGCCGACGGCGCCAGAACCGGCAGCACCTCCAACTGGCCCGGCAGAAATGTGATGGCATAGTTGGGATTTTCGGCGTCCGTGAGACTGCCTGCGGTAATAGCGTAGGTGCCGACCGTCGCGGAGGACGGTGCGCCGCGGCTTGCGGGACTGCCGTTCAGCGATGCGCCGCCATCGACGAGATTGCCTGCCGTGACCTGCCAGCCCAGGACGCCTGCCTGCGTGCCAAGCTGCTTGACGGCATCGTCGGCAGTCAGGGTGATCGGCCGCGGCGTGACGGCGAGCGTATTTGCACGATAGCTGATTGCATAATTGCGGTTGAAGGCGTCTGTCACCGAACCCTGGGTGACGGCATAAGAACCGACATTCGCCAGCATGGCTTGGCCGTCGCTCTCCAGCTTGCCTGAAAGCCTGTCGCCATTGGCAAGACCCATCCCGCCGACCGTGTAGGTCAACAGGCCGAGATCGCCATAGGTCTTGGCACCAGCATTGGCCGCAACCGTGATCGCACGGCGCTCGACTGTCATCGACCCGTCCTGATAGCTGATGTCGTAATTGCCCGCCGCGGCACCCAAAAGCGCGCCCCGGGAAGCGGCGGTGCTATAGCCGGTCCCGACATCGGAAGACGATGTCGCATCCGTCGTCACGACAACCCCGGAAAGAAGCGATCCATTCTGGCCGTTCTTCCAGCCCGAAACCGCGTAACCGATCATGGGCACGGCATCGCCGTAGATCATCGAGCCGTTATCGGCCGTGACCGTCAGCGCCGCCTTGTCGACCGTCAGCGTGCCCATGCCGTAGCTGATGTCGTAGTTCGAAAGACCCGTGCCCGTCGCGGCGCTGGCAATGATGTCGTAGACGCCGGCATCAGCCTCTGCGTCCGCGCCCAGGCTCTTTTCGGAAACGGCGGCGACGCTGTCGCCATTGACGAGCCCGGTGGTGGTGAAGCCGGTCAGGCTAGCCGTATCGCCATAGGTCTTGACCGCATCCGATGCCGTCACTGTCAGGGCCCGCGGGGTCACAGCGAAACTGCCGTTCACATGTTCCAACGTGTAATTGCCCGAAGCCGCGCCGGTCAGATTCCCGCTAGCGGCCATCGTGGCATAAGCGTTGCCGACATTGGAGGTCGAGGTCGCATCCGTGGCAACGTTCACCCCGGTCAAAAGCGCGTCGCCCTGTCCGTTCTTCCAGCCGCTGACTGAATAGCCGATTGTCGGCACAACATCGCCGTAGATCATCGCGCCATTATCGGCCGTTACTGTCAGCTTGGCCTTTGCGACCGTCAGCGTGCCGTCGACATAGTTGATCGCATAGTTGGAAAGGCCCGAGCCCGTGGCGTTGGCGGCGATAATGTCATAGCTGCCGGCATTGGCGGCGACCGCAGCGCCCGCGCTTGTCAGCGTGACCGCATCCACCTGGTCGCCATTGACGAGGCCGGTGACGGCGAACTGCGTCGGCGTGAAGGCATCGCCGTAGGTCTTCGATGCGTCCGAAGCCGTTACGACGAGCGCCCGCGGGGTCACCGCGAAACTGCCATTCACATAATCGAACGCGTAATTGCCCGCCGCATCGCCTGAAAGCATGCCGCCCGATGCGATGGTGATATAGCCGGCGCCGACATCCGACGTGCCGGTCGCATCGCTGCCGACCGTCACGCCGGAAAGAAGCGCGCTCGTCTGGTCGTTTTTCCAGCCGCCTGTCGTGTAACCGAGATCGTTCGGAACGGCGTTGCCATAGACCATCGATCCGCCATTGGCTGTAATCGTCAATATGGCCTTGTCGACCTGCAGATTGCCGTTCACGAACGATATCGCATAATTGCTGTTGGCCAGCGTGCCTCTGGTGATGAGGTAGTCCGCGGCGTCGGCGGTTGCCGCCGCGCCATCGCTGGCAAGCGCGCCGGAAAGCGTATCGCCGTTGACGAGCGTGCCCGACGTCACCTTGTAGCTGAGGCTGGCCGTATCGCCATAGATCTTGGAGGTGTCGTCGGCCGTGACCGTGATCGCGCGCGGGCTGATCTCGATTTCGCCGGGCCCGTAGACGGTTCGGTATATGATCCCGTCATCGCCGACAAGGCTCGATTGGCCGGTGATGGCGTAGCTGCCGACATTGGATGTCGCCGTGGCATCCGTTGTCAGCGTCGGCGCGAAAACGCCCGCGCCGCTGTGACCACCGTAAACGCTATAGGTGAGTGTGCCCGGCGCATCGCCATAGGTGATCGTCTGGCCGTCGGTCTTGACGAAGACCACATCGGAAAGTGCGTAGAGCTCCGGATAATAGCCTTCGCTCGGCGGCGCCCAGACCGTCTCGAAATTCCAGCCGGCGGCCAAAGCCCGTGCGTAGAACTCAGCCGTATCCTGAAACTCTTCGGTGGTCAGCCCGGTCACTTCGCCGTCGCCTGAGCCGACGCCGTTCGACTGGTTCGTGGTGTCCGTATCGAAATAGGATGCTGTGATCGTGGCACCAGAATTGGACCCGACCAGCCCGCCGACATAGGAGCCGCCCGTGACGCTGCCGGTCGCATAGGCATAGCTGATCGTGCCAGAAAGAGTGCCGCCGACCAGTCCGCCGACATGGTCTGGGGACGAAACACTGCCGGTCGCATAGGCATTGCTGATCGTACCCCGATTGAACCCGACCAGCCCGCCGGCATAGTAGCCGCTGCCCGTAACTCTACCGGTCGCATAGGCATTGCTGATCGTGCCAGCATCATTGTACCCGACCAGCCCGCCGACATCGTAGCCGCCCGTAACGCTGCCGGTCGCATAGGCATTGTTGATCGTTCCTCCATCATTGTACCCGACCAGCCCGCCGACATTGGAGCCGCCCGCAACGCTGCCGGTCGCATAGGCATTGCTGATCGTGCCCCCATCATTGTACCCGACCAGCCCGCCGACAGCTTTACCGCTGCCCGTAACGATGCCAGTCGCATAGGCATTGCTGATCGTGCCCCCTTCATTGTACCCGACCAGCCCGCCGACAAATTCGCCGCGGCCCATAACGCTGCCGGTCGCATAGGCATTGCTGATCGTACCCCGATTGAACCCGACCAGCCCGCCGACAAAGTCGCCGCTGCCCATAACGCTGCCGGTCGCATAGGCATTGCTGATCGTGCCAGCATTGACCCCGACCAGCCCGCCGAAATATAAGTTGCCCGTGACGATGCCACCATCAAGGCCGACGTTGCGCAGGATCGACCTGGAATCTGCAAGCCCGAACAGGCCGACGTAACTCGTATCGGGACGATTGATCGCCAGCCCGCTGATCACATGCCCGTCACCATCAAACGTGCCGGCGAAAGCCGAACTGAAACTCGTGCCGATCGGCACGAAGCCGCCAGCACCCCAGATGCCGCTCGCATCGTAATCGTCGGCTGCGGCGTCCGTGGCGCTGGCATCAATATCGCCGGAAAGCCGGTAGCTTGCGGAAAGATCGGCGCCCATCAGCGCCAACTGGTGCAGGTTGGAAACCGTGATCACCCCATCCACGGACGCGGCCGCTTCGGAGCGCAGGATCGGCCGCATATCGCCGGCCTGATACCAGGTGTTGTCGAAATCGAAGCCTGTGTAGCCGGCTTGCGTGCGTGCCTCGGCCGTCGTCAAGCCGGTCACGCCAGCAGCGGAGCCTCCGCCGACGCCATTCGACTGGTTCGTCTTGTCCGTATCGAAATAGGATGCTGTGATCGTGTCAGAATCATTGAACCCGACCAGTCCACCGACATATGAGTCGCCCGAAACGCTGCCGCTCGCATAGGCATTGCTGATCGTGCCACTATCATTATTGAACCCGACCAGTCCACCTACATATCTGTCGCCCGAAACGCTAGCGGTCGCATAGGCATTGCTGATCGTGCCATCATTATTGAACCCGACCAGCCCGCCGACATCGCCGCCGCCCGAAACGCTGCCGGTCGCATAGGCATTGCTGATCGTGCCATCATCATTGAACCCGACCAGCCCGCCTACATAGTAGCTGCCGCCCGAAACGCTGCCGGTCGCATAGGCATTGCTGATCTTGCCATCAAAATTGTACCCGATCAGCCCGCCTACATAGTAGCTGCCGCCCGAAACGCTGCCGGTCGCATAGGCATTGCTGATCTTGCCATAATTGTACCCGGCCAGCCCACCGACATAGCCGCTGCCCGAAACGCTGCCACCCACAAGGCCGACATTGCGCAGGATCGAACCGGAACCGGCATATCCGAACAGGCCGACATAATCCGTATCGGAGCGATTGATCGTCAGCCCGGTGATCACATGCCCGTCACCATCAAATGTGCCTTTGAAACGGGTACGGTAAGTGCCGATCGGCTCGAAACCTGCGCCGTCATTCAAGCCGGCGGTCGCGCTGGCGTCGATGTTCTTTCCGAGCGCATAGGTGCCGGCGAGACTTTCGGGGGTGGCGTTGATGGCCTGGAGATTGTCGAGCGTGTTGACCAGCATGTAAGCCGTCAGCGTCGTGCCGACGCCCGCATTGGCCGCATAATCGACCGGCGCGCTGTAAGATGATGGATTGTAATAGAGGGAAACGCCGCCGTCGGCGGTTGCCGTGATGCCGGAACCGAAACTGACCGTGCCGCTACCGGTGGCGCTGCTATCGGCGCGCAGCACGATCCTGGATCCCGTGCCGCCAGAAAGACTGGCGTTGACGGCGATGTTGCGATAGGCCGAGAGCGTCAGCGTGGAGCCCGAGTTCCACGTCACGGCATCGGCCACGGTGATGTCGCCGTCCTGGCTGCCGCCCGCGCCGGTCGAAACCGTGACATTGGCGCCGGCAAGCGCGTTTTGCAGCGTTGTGACATTGATGACGCTGTTATCACCCGAAGCGGTGAAGCCGGAAGACGTCTGGTCCGCGGCGTTCGAGATGGTCACATTATAGGGATCGAGCAGCAGCGAGCCGAAGCCTGAAGCGCCCGTCAGATCGGCAAAACCGGTATAGGAAAGAACCGCCTTGCCGGAGACCTCGGCATCGCCGCCGGTTCCGGTCGCGCCGGTGGCGCTGATCCGGCCAGCGAACGCGGTGCGGTGATCCGACCACAGCACCACCGAGCCGCCATTGCCCTCGCTCACAGCATCCGCGCTGATCACCGTGCCGGCGCTCACCGTCAGGATGTCGGCATGCGGAATATCGCCGGTGCCCTGCCAGTCGCCGCCGATGCGCACCTTGCCGCCCGCGCCATAGCCGGATGCGTCGATGACAGCATCATCGATATTAATCTCAAGCCCAGTGACTTCGATCGCGCCGCCTTTGGTCGTCTTCGGCTCGGCCTGCTGGGCGCGGGTCGAGATCGTGCCGGAAACCTTGACCTTGCCGCCCGCGCCGCCGCCGAGCGTGATCTTGCCATTGCGGCCGGAAACCGAGCGCGCCTTGGCGACGCCGGAAAGATTGACGGCATTGCGGGCCGCCACCCGCGCCGTTGCCGCCTTCATCACGATCACGCCGCCCTCGGCCGTCACCTTGCCGGAATTCTCGACCAGCGCCTCGCCGTCATCAACGAGAGAGGATGGAACGGCCACCTGCATGAAACCGTCGCCGGAGAGATCAAGTGTGATCTCCTCGCCAGCGCCAAGCCCGGCCTTGCCATAGGGAACCGCGATCAACCCGCTGTTCTTCACCTTGCCGCCCATCAGCGCGGCATAACCGCCGCGCCCGATCGTGACCACGCCTTCATTGGAAACCGTGCTTGATGCGCCATTGCCGCGGAACACCATGTTGCCGGACATGAAGTCGTCATTGATGATATCGAGTGTGGAAGCAACGAAACCGCCGCCGACTTTGACCGTCCCGGTCGGCGTGATTGCAATGCCATTGGGGTTGACGAGGAAGACCTGACCATTGCCGGTCATCGCGCCGGCAATCGAGGACCGGGTGTTGCCGGTGACGCGGTTGAGGATCGCCGAATGCACATCCGGCTGCACGAAATCGACTCTGTTGCCCTGGCCGATGCTGAAGTCGTTCCAGTTGACGATGGCGCGCTTTGAGCCCTGCCTGACGGTCATGGCCGATCCCGTCGTTTCAATGCTGGCCGCTCCGGACACCACGCTGGCGCCAACCGGCAACCCGCCTTCGGAAAAGGCCGGACTTGCGCCAAGCGCCGAAACTGCGGCAGTCGCGAGAAGAACGGCTTGCAGCCGCTTGGGCCGAAAAGCATGCCGCTCGCCCCCGGCAAAAGGCGCAAGCGCAAGATGGCGATCGGCAATGGATGGCATTGGCATATCGAAATTCCCCGAACCCAGAATGGCGCCCTTCCAAAGGCAAGACTGGAAGACATTGCGGGTGCAGTCGAAAAGCCCGGGCAAACCCCGCCAAACACGCGTCAGAGATCACACACACAATCGTCCCGCTTCAGGCTTTTCCGCCCTAAAAGCGGAACCTTGACCGCCGCACCCGCATTCAGGTCTATTAGAATCAAAAAATATTAGCCTGCCATTTCACGACAGAGTTCCGTTATGCCTCGATTGGAAACTTCAATCGCGATGACCTCGGTTCGGGGTATCGGCCCGCTTCCCGCGCTGATCGACAGACGCGAAGGCCGTTATGCGGCCGATCATGTTTTTTCCGAAGTGGGCCTGCCAGTCGATGTGGCGCGGGAAGCCGACCGGATGTTGCCGCTCAATAGCCTGATCGCGCTTTACGAGGCCGCCGCCGCTATGACCGGCGATCCGCTGTTCGGACTGAAGGCGGGACAGGAAATGATCGACGACTATGGCACCTGGGTCGACTATTCGCGCACGGCCCCCACACTGCGCGCATGTCTGGCGCGTGCTTCTAAGGCAATAGAATACCATCAGACCGGCACTGAGCTGGCGCTGTCGACCAACGGTGGGCAGACGCTTTATTCCTATCGCATCTTTGGAAAGCGACCTGCCGATCGTCTGCAGCATCTGCAACACACGATCCCCGCCTTGCTCAAGACGTTTCAGGTTTATACCGGCGACGACTGGAGGCCGGACTGGATCGAACTGGATGTCGACTATGATCAACGCGTCGAGGAAGTTGCGAAAATGCTCCGTGTCCCGATCCGCCATGGCAGTGCGGCCATGTCGTTCGCCTTCTCTCCGGCACTTCTTGATCGGCCGCAGCAGTGCCAGAATGCAAGCGCGTCTCTAATCCGGCGCCATCATTTGAAATACATGGTGACAAAAGGTCCGCCCAGAACGTTTTCGTCACTCGTGCGCGAGACGATCCATATCGATCTTTTAGTAGGTGCAGCGCAAATCGATACAGTGGCATATCGTCTTGGTCTTGGACCAAGAACCCTGCAGCGCAGGTTGCGGGCAGAATCCAGCACCTATCGGCAGCTTGTTACCGAAGTGCGGATAGAGCGGGCCAAGGCGCTGCTCGTCAACACTGACATGCCGGTGACCGAGATCGCCCATCTACTCGGATATAGCGATTCCACACACCTGACGCGCGCATTTTCGCAGCGCGTGGGCTTGCCCCCCAGCACCTTCCGAAAAAGGTCCGTCATCGAATGAAAGCTCGAGGACGCGACACGGTACCTGCAAACGTAAGGTTTTTATGTCATCGGATCGGATGATCGAGCTTCGGCAAGAAGCCAGTTCGCGAACACCTGCACCGGCCCCTCACTCAAACGGATCGGCTCTGGCAGGACGAGGCAAAAGGTCTTGGAGATCGACCGGCCGTCAGGCCAGGGCGCGACGAGACGGCCTTCGGCCAACTCGGTCTCGATATAGAGGCGTGGCACCAGGGCAACGCCGAGACCGGCCAGCGCGGCTTCGATCTGCATAGCATGAAGATCGTAACGGGTACCAACTGCGGGATTGGTGAGTACGATCCCGGTTTCCTGCGCATAGCTTTGCCAGGCATCCGGGCTTTATCGCCGATGAAGGCGCGGAAGGTCATTCAAGGATACTGCGTCTTCGCTTCGCCCCAGAAGCGCCGGATGGCAACACCGCTGCCGGAAAGGCAGGCCAACCTCCATGCCGAACGTCACGATATACATTCCCGCCGACAGGGTACAGCAGGAAGAAGCCCTTGCAATACTCACAGAACAATGCTCCGACCTTTGCATCGGAATTCTTCGGGCCGCGTTGGAGAATGTGCATATCGTTTATGGGGTCAGAACAAGAGCAGGCAACCGCGGGCATTTCAGGGGAGGAGGGCAGCGCCCATCAAACCCTTGGATTGCACATCATTCCGCTCACAGGTGCTCATCGCATACCTCGGTTTGGCGAAATCCGAGCCGCATGAAACAAGGGGACTATCTCCCGCGCATGTCATGGGGCACCACCATAGGGTTTCCCGTCACGGGATCGGGAAGGACATCGGCGCGCAGGCCGAAGACCTCATGGACAGTTTCCGCAGTGATCACGTCGTCGGGTGCGCCTGCGGCAATTATCTTTCCTGCCTTCATCGCGACGATATGGCTGGCATAGCGCGCCGCGTGGTTGAGGTCGTGCAACACCGCAACCACGGTGCGCCCCGACACATTCAGGGCATGCAACAGATTCAGCACCTCGATCTGGTGCGTGATGTCCAGATAGGTGGTCGGTTCATCAAGCAGGATGACCGGCGTGTCCTGTGCGAGAACCATCGCGATCCAGACCCTTTGGCGCTGTCCGCCAGAGAGGTGTTCGACGCGCCGTTCGGCCAGATCGCCGACATTGGTCAGGGCCATCGCCTCGGCCACCGCGCGGGCATCACCTGTCGACCATTGCCGCAGCAGGCGCTGGTGGACATAGCGGCCACGGGCGACCAGCTCGGACACGATGATGCCTTCGGGGGCGATCGCTGTCTGCGGCAGAAGCCCTAGCCGCCGCGCGATGTCACGCGGGACCATGCGCGCAATATCCTTGCCGTCGAGGATTATCTGCCCCGTCGAAGGGGACAATAGACCGGCCATCGCCCGCAGCAGGGTGGATTTCCCGCAAGCATTGGGTCCGATAATCGTCGTGAAGGACCCCTCGGGCACATCCAAAGACAGGTTCTCGGCAATGATACGTCCGTCATAGGCCAAGGTGGCCGAGAGGCTTTGCAGGGGCGCAGGCATTCGGTTTGTCATGACACTTTTCGCGCTTCCTTGATGAGCAGCCATACCAGATACATCCCGCCCAGAACGACCGTGACCACCCCCACGGGAATGGGCACGGAGATCACATGTTGCGACGCGATATCCGAGCCCAGAAGCAGCACCGCGCCGACAAGCGCCGTGGCCACCATCGGCACCTCGGCGGTTCGGGCCAGACGGCGGCTGATTTGCGGGGCAGAAAGGGCGATGAAGGCGATGGGGCCGGCCACGGCGGTCACAGCGCTGACCAATCCCACCGCGATGGCGATGGCCGCAATCCGCGCGCGCCTGACATGCGCCCCCGACGCGGCCGCCGCATCATCGCCCAGAGACAATTGCCGCAAGGGACCGGAGAGTGCCGGCACACAACACATCAGGATCAGGATGACGATCCCTGTGGGCCAGAGGACCGCAGAGGACATGCCATTCAGGGTTCCCGCCCCCCAGGCTGTGGCCATCAGCGCCACATCCACATCGACCCGCAACAACAGCCATGTGTTGGCCGAGGCCAGCATGGCCGAAACGCCGATGCCGATGATGATGAAGCGGAACCCCTGCAATCCGTCGCGCAGGGCCAGAAGATAGATTACTGCCGCTGCCAGGAGTCCGCCCGACAGCGCCCCCCCTGTCAGCAGGTGCCATTGCGGCCCCAAGAACAACAGCGCCAGGATCATTCCCGTATAGGATCCGTTGGCCAAGCCCATGATGTCGGGGCTGGCCAGCGGGTTGCGGGTCATGGTCTGGAAGATGGCCCCGGACACTGCCAGCGCCGCGCCGAAGACAAGAGCTGCCAGCGCGCGCGGCAGCCGCCATTCAAGGACGACGGTGCGGATCAGCGGCTCTGCCTGTCCCGACAGGACATCGCGTAGATCCGCAGATGTGATCGGGAAATCCCCCAGAACCAGCGCCAAAAGGAAAGACAGCAAGGCGATGAGCGCGGCGCCGATCGCCACAGCTCCGGCACGGCGGTCCACCAGCACATTATGGCGCGCGGTGCCCAGCACATGCACTGCGGGAGACGGTCCCTGTTGCAAACGCCCGCTCATAATCCGGTGGCCTTCGCCCGCCGCACAAGGCCGATCAGGACCGGCGCGCCGACAAAGGCGGTGACGACGCCGACGGGCATCTCGCTGGGCAGGACCGCAATCCGTCCGATGATGTCAGACAGCAGCAGAAGGCACGGCCCGAACAGTACCGACCCGAGCAGGATCTTCCGCTGGTCCACGCCGACGCACCAGCGCACGACATGGGGAACGACGAGCCCGACAAACACCATCGGTCCGGCAATCGCGGTTGCGCTGCCCGCCAGAAGCGTGACTGAAGCCAGAACCATGATCTGCGTGCGCCCGACATCTACACCCTGCGCGCGGGCCACATCGGTGCCAAGGCTGAGGGCGTTCAGTCTGGGCGCGATCACGGCCGCCAGCCCCAGCCCGATCAAAAGGAAGGGCGCGATGGGGACCAGAACGGTGAAATCGCGTTCCAGCAGGCTGCCCGCGCTCCATCCGCGCATGCGCTCGAACGCATCGGGATTGGTCAAGGTCATGCCCGTGGTCAGTCCTGACAGAACGGCACCCAACGCCACTCCCGCCATGGTCAGGCGCACGGGGCCCGCCGCAGGGCCGCCTCCCGCCCCGATGGTATAGACGATCGCGGTCAGGGCGAAAGCGCCGGCGCAGGCCCACCAGACATATGCCGCGGGCGAGGAAATGGCGAAGAACACCACGCCGATCGCCACAAAGAAGGCCGCCCCTGCGTTGACCCCCAGAAGGCCGGTATCGGCCAGAGGATTGCGCGTGAAAGACTGCACCAAGGCGCCCGCCACGCCAAGGGCGGCGCCCACCATGATGCCCGCCACGCTGCGCGGAATGCGCTGGGTCCACAGGACGAAATCGGCCTCGGTCGAGCCATTCCCGTGCAGTGACTCCCAGATCGCCCGAGGCGGCAAGGGATTGGCCCCCACCAGCATGGACAGGGACAGGATCACGACAAGCAAAACCAGTGTGACCACCATCATCTGGCAAAAGCGGGAGGAAGCGGGCGGCTTGCCCCCCGATTTGTCTTGCGCCGTCACCATCTTACTCAGCAGCAAGTGCCTTCTCTATATCGTCGAGCACGGCCATGCCGCCGACCGAACCAACGCCCGACACCCAATAGCCCATTTGCACGGCAAAGAGGTTGGGGAAGGATTCCGCATTGGCCTGTATCGAGGGTGGAATGGCATTGGGATCCTCGGGCTGTGTGGAGGAGACGAAGACGTAATCGGCGGTGGCCCCCAGCACATTCTCGGGCGAGATATCCGACGAAATGGCATCGTCCCAGTCGCGCTCCGGAATGGTGAAGCCCACGCACTCGAGTGTCGCGCCCGCGAAAGAGGTGGGGGCATAGATGCTCAGCACGGTGTCGCGCGGGCGGATGAACTGGGCGGTCTTGCCTTCGACGCTGTAGCGATCCTTGATCTCGGCGCAGCGGGCGTCGTAGGTTGCAAGCAGCTCGTCAGCACCGGTCGTCGAGCCAAGGGCGCGCGCCGTGAAATCGACATTGTCACGCCACGGATCGGTCTGCGCGGCCATGAAGACGGTGGGGGCGATGGCGCTGAGCTGGTCATAGAGGGCGGAGAAGCGCAGTTCCGTTCCGATGATCAGATCGGGGCGCAGCGCCGCAATCGCTTCGAGGTTCAGTTCGGTGAACGTGCCGACCACAGCGATATCGGCGGCAGCCTCCCCCAGATAGGCCGGAATTCCCGCAGCCGTATTGACGACCGGCGAGCCTACGGGAACGATGCCCAAGGCGATTGCGGTATCGAGCTGGACAGGTTCCAGGACCACAACCCGCTGCGGGGTCGAGGGAACTTCGGTTTCGCCGCGCGCATGGGTCATGACATGGGTCTGCGCCTGGGCAAGACCGGCAAATGCCGTAGCTCCGACCATGGCCGCAGACGTGACTGCCGTCACGAGTAGGGCGCGCAACACACCAGTGTAAAAGAGCATTCTTTATCCTTTCTCAAAGCAGCAATCGGGCACACCCCAAAATGATGGAAGACCGCTCAGTTCTGGACGGGGATGTCATGGCCCGTGAGTACATCCATCGACCTCGCCCTGTAAAGGTGACAAATTTAGTCAGGTTGACTTCGGCAGGACTTGCATTCATGAAGACCGCAAGGATATTTCCAATCGACCGACCTGATGCGCCCGTTTTGCACCGATCACGCCCGCACTTGCGGTGAACCGCTCGCCGGCACGGCCGCTCTGGCCGAGCGGCACCTGTTCCTGCGCTGGCCCAAGGGCAAATGGCGGCGCCCGCGTCTGGACGCCGTCGGGTTGGACGACGCTCTGCGGAGCGCCCTGAAAGCCGCTTCGGGCGAGGGTCGCTATGTCGGTCTGGTGGATGGGGCCGTTCTGGAACTGATCTCCTTTCCCGATGCGACCCGCGTGATCGCGCGCGACCAGCGCCATGCGACGGAGCTTGTCGAGCGCTGGCACAGCGGAGCCGGTCTGCACGGAGAGAAGATCCCTCGCACCATCCTGTGCTGCACCGACGCCAAGACCGACGCCTGCTGCGCGCGCTACGGTTTCCCGCTCTTCAAGGCGCTGAGCGCCGCGGCTCCGGCATTCGGCATCGACATCCTGCAATGCACCCATATCGGCGGCTGCCATCTCGCCCCTTCGGTCATCGTCATGCCTGACCGCCAGCGATACGGAAGGCTGGCACCGGATATGGTGCCGGAGTTTCTGGCCACCGTCGAGCGCGGGCATATCTATCTGCCTTGCTACAGCGGCAACCCCGCCCTGACGGAACTGGAACAGACCGCCGAAGCGGCGGTGCGCCACCACCTGAAGGCCAGCGCGAACCACACGCCTGTGACGATCGAAAGCATTGAGATGCATGACGAGACACGGGCCTCGGTCGCGCTGCGGTTCGGGAACCAGAAGATGCATGTCGAAGCGCAGCGCCGGACATTCCCGATCTACAACAATTGCCGGAATATGGACGACCCGCCGAAAGACAAGCAACGATGGGTCTGCGAACTGATCCAAACCTAGGCATCGGACCGGCGTCGATGGAGACGTCGCCTTGGGGACATGAAGGCCCTGTCCCCGGCTGAGGCAAAGTCACGCGTAGAAACTCGGCGCTCGGCGGTACCGAAGGCGTTGAAACGACCGATCAAGCCCGCGCGAATGTGGATCTCGGTGGTGGCGTCTTCAAGAAGCGGCTCAACGAAAACATGCATCGGTCCATTGTTCTGGCAAAGGCCGGTGAGTTCTGGGTGTTCGCCTATCTCTTCCCCAAGAGGGACCGGGCAAACATCAATGACGACGAGCTTGCGGCATTCCGGAAGCTCGCAGAGCTTTACCGCCGAAAGACGATTGCCGACCTCGAGGCGGAACTCGGGATCGGCGCCCTGCTGGAGATAGATCATGGCGACTAAGCGCAGGTTCAAGAGCGATGCCTTCAAGGCGATCCACAGTGTAGTCGAAGGCATGGCAGCAGCCGGGACCATCGACAAGGAAACAATGCGGATCTTCGATGAGGACTGCCTTGTAGTCCCGCAAGAACTGACGCCTGACGCGATCAAGGCTCTGCGCGAACACAACCATGTCAGCCAGCCGGTCTTCGCGCGTTATCTCAACACGAGCCCGTCGACGGTGCAGAAATGGGAAACCGGCGCCAAACGCCCGAGCGGGCCGGCGCTCAAGCTCCTGTCGCTGGTACAGAAGCATGGGCTGCAGATGCTCAGCTGACGGGTTTCCCGTGACAAAGCAATTTTGCCATCATAGCCTGACGTCATGAACGCTGAGCATTGGTCCGATCCAGAAAACGACGCGATCGTCGCCGTCTACTTCGACATGCTGCAGGAGGAGCTGGCCGGTCGCGCCTATAACAAGGCGATGAACAACCGACGCCTGCAGCAGTCTCTTGGCCGGTCCAAAGGCTCGATTGAGTTCAAGAACAGCAACATCTCGGCCACGCTGATCGGCTTCGGGCTGCCCTACATCGGCGGCTACCAACCCCGCTTCAATTTTCAGATGGCGCTGGCGGAGGCCGTTTCGCGATGGCTTGTCAGAAACCCGTCGTTCGAGACTGCAAGCGCGGCCGAATTGCCTTCGGGTTTCGCGGAAGCCCCACCCCTGTTTTTCGGCGTACCGCCGACGATGAAGAATGCACCGCCTCCGGCCGAACTGTCACAGATCGAGGCGATCGCGCGCAGATTTGACGTGGCGGGAAGGGATGAGCGAAACCGCTCGCTTGGCAAAGCTGGCGAAGAGCGCGTTTTCCATCACGAACGCGCCCATCTTGCGGCCTCGGGTCGAAGAGATCTGGCGGCGAAGGTCCGCTGGGTCTCCCAGGAGGATGGTGATGGCGCAGGCTATGATATTGCCAGTTTCGCACCCGATGGATTGCCACGACTGATCGAGGTGAAAACGACGAATGGATGGGAGCGCACGCCTTTCTATATCTCGCGAAACGAGCTGGCGGTCGCAGAGGCCCGTCGCCATGAATGGAGCCTGGTGCGTCTGTTCGACTTTTCCCGGAATGCGCGCGCATTCGAGCTCCGGCCGCCACTCGAAACCCATGTTTCGCTGATGGCGACCCAGTTTCAGGCTGCCTTCAACTGAAGGCGGGTTCGAAATGGCAGTTACTCTGAAGGATAAAGGCGTCGCCAGAGCCCTGCGGCAGCAGCCCTATTCCTCCTCGCCCTCCACCACGGCCGCCATCGCCTCCTCCTGCACAGCCTGACGGCTCAGCAACCCCGCTTCTTCCATCGCCTCGATATCGGGCAGGTCGCGCAATGTCTGCATGCCGAAGGCGGAGAGGAATTGCTTGGTGGTGACATACGTATAGGGCGCGCCGGGGGTCGGGCTGCGGGGACCGGAGGCGATGAGGCCGGCGCTGCGCAGCGACGCGATGGTGTCGCGGCTGACCGTGCGGCCGAAAATATCCGACAGGGCGCTGCGGGTGACGGGCTGGAAATAGCCGATGGCCATCAGGACCATGGACTCGAATTCCGAGAGCGCTGCGGCGGGCGCGCGGGTCGGCGCGGCCGAGGCGCGAATGGCCTCGGAAAAACGGGGCCGCGTGCGATGCTGCCAGCCGCCGGCGACCGCGACCAGCTCATAAGGACGGTCACGCAGTTCCTCGCGCAGATCGTCGATCAACAGGTCGAGGCTGCAGTCCGTGCCGACGACCCGTGCCAGAACATCACGCGTCACCGGCTCGGACGAAGCGAAGATCACCGCTTCGACCCTCAGCATCCATTCGCGCCAGCGCAGCGCCGGCGGCATATCCGCCAGTTCCCGGTCGAACAGGCCTTCGCCGCCCTCGCCTTTTTTCGGCTGTCGTTTGCCGCGCGTGGAACCGGAACCCGTCATCGTCACAACCCGTAAATTCTGAAAGAAGACCGCCCGGAGAGTTCGCGCACGGCGCCGAACCCTTCCAGCCGCTCGAACAGGCGCGCCGAGGCCCAGCGCGACAGATCCGTACCGGAGGCGGACACGGCGTCTTCCTCCAGCAGTTTTCGAAAAACGGCATCGGCACCTTTGGTCCTGATCTTTGGCGCCGCGGCCAGAAGCGTTGCCGCCCGCCGGGAAATGTCACGCGCCGAAGACAAGGCGTGTCCGGCCGCCGACACCACAGCCAGGCAGACGGCCCGGTCAAAACCGGCATCGCCGCTGCCCACGCGTCCCCTACCCACGCCGACCCGAAACGCACTGGCATAGCGCTCGGCCAGAAGCAGCGGCACGGGCCGGCTCCAGCCCAGCATCGCCGCCATCAGCATGTCGGCCAGCGCAAAGGCCAATGGTTCGTCTTCGCCAGCATCGTGGCAGATGGCCGTGATCAAAGCGGCGGCGGCAAACGGCGCGGGTCTTCCCGACTGCAGTGCGGCATCCGCATGCCCTGCAATAACGGCAAGCCGGTCATCCGGAACGGCCAGACCGAAATGGTCGGCAAGAACAGCAATAGCGTCCGCCGACAGGGCGGGACGACGCATGGCCATTCTGCGATAGCCGAGAAACACGCGGCCGGCAGGCCCAGCGTCATCGTCAACGGACCGCAGCAACACGGCATCCCGCAGGCCTCGCTCATCCTCCCTGCGCCCCATCAGCCGCAGCGCCGTTGCCGCACATTTCAGCGCCTGACGAGAGCGCCAGCAGCCGGCCCAAACGGAATCGGACCGCACAAGATCATCCAGCATTTTCAAGGCGATACCTGCGGAAAAGGCAGCATCCGCCTCCGTCGTTTCAAGTGCTTGCGGCAAAGCCCAGCCCGGCAACCGGGCGGGTTCCGTCAAGGTTGATCCATGTGTTTCAGCGCGCGAATCCATGCAGGCAAGGCTACATCATATGCGCGGTTTAATCTAGAATTTTCGACATAAACCGCACAGCTTGTCTTTTTGATAAAATGATTGATAATGTTGTATTATCAAAGATTTATCCCATAAGTGTGGTCTTCCTATGATGCGATGAAGCCACCAGATTGCCGGCTTCCCGGATCCATGAAACAATATCTGACATCCACCATCGCATGGACGTTCAGAACCGCTTAGGGCGCGTTCTCCGATTGAACTCCGAGATCAGTCCGTCGGCCGCAAAAGCCTCCACACCTCAGTTTCCAGTACCACCGCAAGCCGATCCGCGACATCGATGCTTACGGCGTAACGGCATCGTTCAAGGGCGCCGACATAGGTCCTGTCGATGCCCGCCCGATGCGCAAGCTCCTCTTGGGAGAGACCCTTGGCCTTACGGGCTGCTTTTAGATTTTGCGCGAAGATTTTCCGGATTTCCATGATCCGGATCATCGATGGGTTGATGAGTATATAGCCACGGAGTATACTCATCTTTATGTAATTTGATCCCAGATAGCAGAGCATCCTGACATGACCCATTCCATGCGACTTCCATCCCTCATTATCGCTGGCATGCTGGCGTTTCTGTCTTTGCCGGCGCAGGCAGAAACCATCGAGTTCCCCGAAGATGATTTCTGGCGGGCTCTGACGCAGTCGTTTGCCGGTGACGGGCCGGATTTTGAGGTGCTGGCGAAACGGACGCCGGAATACAGGGCTGCGGATGAGTTCTCCCGGGATGGGGTGCTGGCCGAGCAGGTGGCGCGGCTTGAGGCACGGCATTCGCCGATCGGGCCCGAGACGGAGGTGGTGATCCGGGCATCCGTCAGGCTTGGGGATTATGACGCGGCGCGCGGCGGATTTCCGGTAAGCCTGTTTGCACCGGGCACCTATCTGCGGGTCGGGGGCGGACTGCGGTTCTCCAACGGCAGCGACTACGCGATCCTGCCGGCAACGCCGGAAGAAGGACGCGCTATCAGGGAACGGGAGGCGTCATCTTCCCTGAACTCGGCGATCCTGCGCGCGGGCGACTTCCGTCGCGATCCGGGACATGCCAACGGGCTGCTCGCCACGCTCTACCAGTTCGACTATGTCGATGGCGATGGCGGTATCATTGCCAGCATGGCTCATGCCCCGGGAACGCCGGCGCTTGATGACGTGGCGGTCGAGGCGCTGGTCCAGAAAACACAGACAGACATTCTTGCCGCTGCATCCCTGCCGCCGATCGGATCGGACTGGAGCGCTGTCCGGGATGCATTGACGGCCGGCTACGGTTTCGCGGTGAGCGATAACGGCGCCTACGATGATGGCCGGTTCCGTATGGTCGGAGGCCGGATCCAAGAAGAAGATTTGGATGAAGCTGCGCAATTCCGCGTCGGCTTCGGCAATGATGGCGATATGGTCGCCGGGATATTCGCCAATCAGGATTTCATGGCGCGGGCGCGTCTGCCCCTCGGCGAGATCGACACCAATCCGACAGGAAGAGGGCTTGACTGCGGCACACCGCATCTCGCGGATGCCTGCGGAGTTCTCATCTTCGACAGGATCGAGGATGAATGGAAACTGACGCGCGCCGAAGGCGTTGTCGACCTGCCCGGGGCAGATCATGTCGCCGCCATCGAGGCGATGCTCGGCGACAATGTCGATGCCTTTCTGCGCTCGGATGTCGAGATTGCCTATCATCCGGAATGGCTGCGGGGCGATACGGGCGGGCAGCATTTCTCGTCCGGACACGCAGTCGCGGCGCGCTACATCCTCGGCGATGACATGGGAGGATCGCCGGAATATATCCGCCCGACCGATCCCTGGCAGGGCGGTACCATCAACCATGAGATCACGCTTTATGCGGTCGATGGCGCCGAGGACCGTACGCCGCTGATCTTCACGCTTGCGCCGCGGGACTTAGCGGTCCCGGCTCATGCTTCCGCCGACCTTGCCGGCCACCGCATCCTGCCCGGCGATATGGAAGGTCTGACGGCCTACGAGATCTTTGAGGATGACAGGTTCCTCCCGGCAATCAAGGCTGTCATCGGCAATGCCGATATCGAAGCGCTGCAGCGAGCATCGGCAGTCAGCGCAGGCGGTTTCGAAGAGAAGGACGGCTGGTATGTCCATGGCGGATGCCGGGCGCATGTCTGCAGCAGCGAATTCACATCCGTCGCGGTGCAGGCATCCGACGGATCGGTGGTGATCGCTCATTCGGTGGACGGCACACCGCATGTCTATGGCGCCGATGCCGACAGCCTCCCTCCGGTCTTTGCCCGGCACGGGCTTTGACCTCTCACTTCATTCCGATTTCCATACTCGGTCGGTCCGCTGCCGGCATCTTCAAGGAGTCTCCCATGACAAACGCGGCAACGTTCGATCGCGGTTTCCAGATCGAGGAGCAAGGCGAGGGCCTTCTCATCACCGGCACGGGCGCCGGGCTTTCGATCGGGCGAATGATCCTGATGTTCGTCCCGCTGTCGTTCCTGGCAATGCCTACCGCCTTCTATCTGGTAAACGGCCCGCTTGGATTCCTGCCGGAGAACGCCGGCTATCCGTTGGGTGTGCTCATCAACGTGGCGGTGCTGTGGGGGATCAACAGACTGAAAAGCGCGCGATTCGCATTCCGTCTGCTGCCATCCGGATTGCAGCGGGAGGGCAAACTCTATCCCTACCGGGAGATCGGCGAGATCTTCATCGACAATCCGCACATGAAGGGGCAGACATTCGCATCGGGCGGCATTGTGCCGGGCTTTGTCGTGGCGGGGAGCGGGCCTGCCGGCATGACCGCCGCACTGTCGATGGTCACGGCCGCCGACACGACCTCCCGGATCATTGGGCTTGGCGCGCGCATGGGGGCATCGATCAACTACCGGATCAACATGCGACACGGAAACCGAATCGTCCGGCTGGCGACGTCGCTTGACGAGAATACCGCCCTGTCGTTGTTCGGGTTTCTGACGCAGGATGCATGAGCATCAACCCGCTGGAACAACCCGAACGACATATAAAAGCCGATAAATGTGGTCGCGGGACACTACCGGCCCCTGTCAAAATAGTCCTGTAATATCCGGCGGACCATTTCCGGTCTGGTCGGTATGTCCTCTTCCTCGCGACGGCGGTCGTCAATCGCCTTCAGCAGTTCCTGAGAAACACGAAGCGTGAGGGGAATATTGTCTTTTCTGGGAGGCGCCATCGCTTTTTCACCTTTTGATGTTGACATCAGAGTCGCGTAATGGCATAAAAAACGAGCGCTGGCAAGGCTGCAACCTCGACCAGCGCTCTGACCACTCAAACCTGCCTAGAGGTTATCATGGCTATTCACGCTCCTATCACGCCGCATGCGGCGGATGAAGACTTATACTCTCCATCAACACTCACCAGCTCTCCGATTTCACTGCTTTTTGCGGCCATGCTGTTGCGTCTTGAGGTTTTCATTGAAACCGAGCACGAGATCGACGGCGTCGCCCGGGTCTTTGATCCCGCGTGCGCTGCCTGGCTGCATGACGCGGAAAACGCACTGGACCGGCTGACCGATACGGTTGCCGCCCTGCAGCTTCTGCCGAAGTTTTGCGAGGGTGATGGCGTGTTGCTGCATTTCACGGGGATCCTGTCCGGGCTCATCAGTGCGCAAACCGCGAATGAAGCGGCAATTGCGCGCGTCAAGGCGATCTGCCTGCCCGACCTGCTGCAGTTTACCGCAACGACATCCGAGGGACACCGGGCATTCCGGCTCGTGCAGCAAGGCACGTGCCTGGTCGAGGCGCTGCAGACACTGGCGCTGTTCCGGGAAGCCCATGCTGCCGGAAACGAGCCTTCCCTGAATACGGAACCAACGTTTTCCGGATAGCCGCGCTTCATAGACGGCACAGGCCTGTCGGTTTTCCTGATCCTGACACCGCTTTCCTTTGGCGGCACGCATTCCGGCTTCCGCCATGCGTGCCGGGCTTATCCCGTCGCGCCCTTCCGGCCACCCAGCATTGCCGGTTGGAAGTGGCGACCGCGACTATTCCATCAAGAGATCAAGCATCGCACCGGGTCGGCCCGGTGTGCACTCCCCTTTCATCCTGCGTTCAGGAGGAACAATCATGTCAAAAAGACAAGGTCGCCAGTCATATGGCAAACGCAATTCATCGTCCAGCCACTCCCGGCGACGCCTGCACATCCCGCATCGATCACGGCATGTGCCGGACAGCGAGTGGCGGCACACCTATCCCGGTCCGGTTCCGCCGCAATGGCAGGACATCGCTGCAGCCAAGGGTTTTTCAATTGTCGGCCGCGTCCGTGATCGTAGCCACGTTGTGCTTCGATGCCGAGAATGCGGCGCTGATACGGTCCAGAAAGCTTATGTGCTGCGCACAGCCCAACCCATTTGCGGCGGTTGCCTTGAGACCCGCCGTTTGCAGGATGCCGCCAAATGCGGTTTCACACTGCTCGAGCGCGACGAGATGCACCACAAATATGGACATTACCGACTACCATGCGGCCATGCCGCGCGCTTGCAATTCGGCCGGGTCGAGCGACTTGCGCGCGAGGGAAAGGCCGCCGGCAGAGCGGGCTTCCACTGCCCGACCTGCTACGCAGCCAGACTGAGTTCGGATGCTGCCGCTCGGGGATGGACACTGCTTGGACCAGATCCGGACGCAAATCCGAACTACCGCTCATATAGACATGATAGCTGCGGTCACACCCAGAGGATCGCTATCGCCAACATCATCACCGGTCGCGCCGGATGCGAGCAATGCGGCACATGCTGGTCCGCAGCACCGAGCGAGATCTATGTTCTCGCTTTCGAAGTTCCACACAAGGGCAGCTTCATCAAACTTGGCTATTCGCGCGATCCGGAAAGCCGCTTGCGCTATCAGTTGGGCATTCCGGGTTCCGTTGAGGCCAGTTTCCTGTATCGGTTTCCCATGCGGACCGGCCATATCGCCCAGAAAACGGAAAAGGCCCTGCACGGCAAACTGAAGCAGCGCTTTCCGGATTGGGTGGTACCGGCAAGCGAGCTTTCCGGATGGGTCAACGTCGTGAGCGAGATCTATCGTCCGCGCATCCTGACTGAAATCCAACGTCTGCTGAAAACGGAAATCGAACGAAACCGTTCATCCGGACCTTCCGGGAAGTCAGAATAGGACACGAATGCGTTCCGGCCTCCTCAAGGCCAACGCGGAAAAGCTTGCGTTCCCGATCAGCATCCACGCGGATCCGGAAGATCACAGAAACCGGGACCAAGAAGAAGCCGTGAGGCATCCGTTCCGGAATGACTGAAATTCCGGGTCAGCGCAGAACCCGGAATGAAAAGCTCAAGGCCTTGTTCCGGGTCCGAGACAACGAAACGGAAAAACCGTCACCCCGAAACGGACCGTGTCCGAAGCCGCCCGTCATGTGCACGATAACCGCGCATCATCGTCGGGCGCACACCGTTTAGCTGAAGCACTCCCCCTTTAAAAAGGAGATTTCCATGTTTCCATCAACAAAGAACACAGACTGGCAGCTCTATGCCGCAACGCTCATCGAGCGCCTCAAAAAGAATCCGGACCTGAAACTCTTTGAAGGCAAATATCCCGGACCACTCCGAGGTGGACGGCAAAAGGAGGAGGCGAAATCCCCTTCGTTCATCGCCGCGTTGAACGCCATCGAGGAAAAGGCATTTGCCCCACTACACTTCGATGGCGAAGACCACGCCGATGATCTATTTGTCGACGACGAAGCACCGAGCAATCATGCGCTCCCATCGCGCGCACTGTCACTTGCAATCCGGCTTGCCCAGACATTTGGGGATGACGCTTCTTTTGACCAGAAGTGCCTTGGCCAGGGCAAGTTGGCGGTCCTAACGTGCACGGATCCTATTGATATCGACACTCTTTACCGGTTGATTGCGGTGACGCTGATCCCGTCCAACTGCCCAGTGACAATCGAACCGTCTCATTTCACCGGGTTTAATTACGAACTCATCCTCCTTTTTCCAAAGAATGAAGACGGCAAGATTTCAGACTTCAATTTCCGTCAGTTCACCAGCAACATCTACGCGGCTCTGGAGCAACAGACACCTTGCCTAATCATCTTGCCGACTGCATTGACACTGCCCGGCGACCTGCTTGAGCTTCTACCTGCCCCCATCGCTGTTTCGCCGCTTTTTCGTGAGGGAATGGCGATCCATCTCAGGGAAAGTCACGGCATCCAGAATGACGACATGGGCGAAGTCGAAGCGCAGCTTCCCGACGACAAGGAGATGGCATCCCTGCCATTCAGGTCGATCGCGGTTGCTCTGCGAAACCCGACAGCAAGGGGCGTGGCCGCAGCGTTGAAATCGAGAACCGAACCTCGAAAATCAAAAAGCCCAACACTGGAGGAATTCAGTGGTTCGTCCCCTGCCCTGATGGCCGCCAGATCCATGGTCGCTGACCTGATGCTTTGGCGAGACGGCAAGTGCAGTTGGGATGATATGACTCGATCCGTTCTGCTTTACGGCCCTCCAGGCACCGGGAAGAGCCATCTTGCGAGAGCCATGGGCAATAGCGCCGGCGTTTCGTTCATTCAAAGCAGCCTCGCAGAATGGCAAGCGGCTGGACACCTTGGCCACTTCCTGGCCGCCATGCAGCAAACTTTTGCTGAAGCGAGAAGCAAATCACCGGCAGTTCTCTTCATCGACGAAGTCGACTCCGCGGGGTCCCGTTTCGACACTGACGATCACGGAAGGAGCTACAGAAGGCAGGTAATCAACGGCGTTCTCGAGCAAATCGACCTGATCATGCGGCATGAGGGCGTGTTGTTGGTCGGCGCCTGCAACGACCCCTCCGCGCTTGATCCGGCGATCCTTAGAGCTGGCCGGTTCGACCTCAAACTGGAAGTCCCGCGTCCCGGCATTGCCGAACTTATCGGCATGCTCAAGCGCGCTGTACCTGATGCTGGCAGTGAAGATCAACTTGAACCGCTCGCACGTCAGGCTGTCGGCCTAACGGCCGCTGAGATCGATGCGGCTATCAGGCAGGCGCGATCCACAGCACGAGGTGCCGGGCGTACATTCACTCTGAATGATGTCAGAGCCACTCTGAATATCAGCACAAAGACATTTCCAGCACTTGATCAACGTGTCGCTCTCCATGAGGTGGGACATGCCATCGTCGCGGTGGCTCTGCAGCTTGGAGAGGTTTCTCGCATCGCTATTACACCCCAAGGCGGCGAGACCTACAAGTTGATTCAGAAGAATGAGGGCTTGCTGTCAGATATCCAGGCGGAGATGACATTTCTCCTGGCGGGGCGCGCCGCCGAGCAACTCATGCTCGCAGATGTGTCCGCCGGCTCAGGCGGCCCCTCGGGTTCAGACCTCGCGATCGCGACAAATCTGGCTTTGAAGATCGATACCAGCACCGGGCTTGGTGCGGCCGGTCCGGTCTGGCGCAGTGAAACTGCCACCCTCATGCTCCACGACGACTATCAGATGCAGCGCGTAAGGCGCCGGTTGGAAGATGCGCAGATGACCGCCGAAAAGATCCTCGAACGCAATCGAAGACTACTGGAGGATATGGCCAAAGTCTTGGTAAGCAAGCGAGAACTCAGTGGTCGTCAGCTCGAAGACCTTCTGGGTCGTGTCGAGCCAGAGCGCGGGGAAGGAACCACCTTGCGCGGTCAGCGCGAACTGAACAACGGTGGGTTCATCAGTAAATCAGATGGCATTGGCGATGGAGACGGATTCCGCAGTATTACAAAATAACATTGCTCTTCACTGACAGAGGTCGCCAAAATGAACGGCGTGTGCGTTGGGCGTCGAGCGCACCGAGGCGTTATGATCGACTGGCGGCACGTCTGACTGCCAATCGATCACTTCGGTGACTGGAAAGAAAGAAGACATTTCTGCCGCGCGCCCGCATCCCGCTTTCGGGGCGACAAAACGGCCGTTCCGGGTCCCTGCTCCACCTTGAAGGGAATATAGGGCTGGCCCCAGTCACCGAACATACCTCTCAAATTCTCCCGGAAAATGTCTCCCGAAAAACTATCGACAGTCTGTCAATGTAGATAGTTTTACGTCGACCAAAAAGTCAGTCATCCCGTTTTCGATTTTCACAACCGGCCCGTATTCTGTTCAGAGGATAGGAATACAGGTCAGGTGCAGCATGAGCTACCAGTTTATTCATATACAGACATACGGTGACAGCGCTCGAAGCGTGGGGCAGAACGAAAACCACGTAAACACTGCACAACAGGTGTTCGGCGAGGCGATGCGTCTGCCGGATTACTCGCTGCACGTCGACAACCCGCTTCCAGCACATTGCGTGGGTGGTACACACACAGTGGAGGAACTCGCTCGGAGACGGAGCGAACTACTCCTGTCAATCCGCGAAGAGGTTGTGTCCAAGACACGGAAAACGTATGAGCGCCGCCTGAGGAAGGATGCTCAAACTCTCTATACGGAAATTCACTCTCACCCTATGAAGTGCTCGGTGCTCCAGGAAAACTACGAGCAAAATCGGGTTATAATTAACCAATGGCTTACACTATTGCTTAAGGACTTCGAAAACCGTATGCCGTCTGGTATCGAATGGAGCGCAGTCCTGCACCGTGACGAAGAGTATGTCCACGCACACATCTTGGCCATCAATGCAGGCGACCCGAAGCTCAATGCGGCCAGCCTGCATTGCGGCAAGAATGCAGCATCCAGGTATCGCGCAGCACACGGCACTTCCTCGGCGATCCCACCGCTTCCAAAGCCAGAGCTTCTGCCGCGCTCGCGCAGACCACGAAAACCAAAGCTGGCCAGAAAACAGCAAACGCGAGTCCGAAATCAACGGAAGTACGAGACTGCCATCTTTGAATGGGAGCAAGCCTGCACTCGAATCCATCAGGAAAACCAGAAACGGCTCCGGCTGTGGCACCAAGAAAATAGTGCCCATCTTCGCGAAGCGAGAAAGCACCGCACGCACGTACCAGAAATGAAGGCTTACGACGATGCTATGCGTGCTCTTCAGGACCACTATCACGATGCTGTTGGAAAGCCCTGCGGACTATTGCGCGACGGGCCGCGCAAAGAGAGACTTTCGACCGTCGAACATGCCACCCGCAAGCGACAAGCCGCGAAACTTGCAAAGGATATCAAGAACGTCAAACACATGCGGCGAGAAACGGCGGCAGAGGCTCAAAACATCGCGGACAAGACCAAGACGTTCGTAAAGAACCTTGAAGCACGGGAAGCGCGGCTTTTGCTTCGTGAAGAGGAAATCGTGCGGCGAGAGAAGAACTTAACCGGCAGGGTCTCAGCATTTGATAAGCTTGAGGTTGCTATGGAGGAGACGCTGTTTGCAGCGGAACGGGGCGAGATATTTTTCTCCCCAAGGGGCTTCCAAATCTCGAATCCGAATATCACCGAAAAACTCAAGAAATTCCTGAATCCAGACCTCCGGACAACTCCTGAAAGAAAATTTTTCGCACGGTTTCTGAAGCTGATCAGAAGAACGGGTGCCAGCTCAGCAGGTCCCTCCCGTATCTTGACCGAAAAGACGCCTGCGGAAGACTTGGGCAGGCCTAGTTTTTAGTCCGTAAGCGTTGCATCGAGCCCCTGAGAATTGGGCTATCGAAGCCAAATCGCCAGATGGTAATTTCTCCCTACCTATGAAATCAGGAGGGAAGAATGGCGTCAGTGGACATCTGGGGCTTCAAGGTCGGGCTCTCGACCGATGGCAGAAAGATCTGGCCGCAGTCGATAAAGCGTGAAGGCGTTTCAACGCAAACGACATGCGTTCGCGTTATAAGGGAAATCTTTCATAAGATTTCTCTTAGTTATCAACATTTTACGCATTTTTGCGTGTTATTTGGACTGGATAACATTTTCGCACACCGGGTAAAGTGCTCCCATCAACCACAGCGGAGGCAAGGCCTCCACCGGACTGGAGCACTCGGGGCCTATGGCGCGAGAACGGACGAGGCATGCCAAAATCAGGAACAAGGCAGCGGGTGCCACCCGTGCTTTGCGTGTTGACAATGCGACTGCTCCTTCAGACCATAAAGAAGACTTCTACAATTTCATCCGCGCTCTCGCTCGTGATCAGGCACGCAAGGACCATGATCGCGATCCGGGGTGAGAGGCTATCCGGAGACCAGCGATGTCCAGTCCCATCCGCGCTGTCATATACGCCCGTTACTCGACCGACCTTCAGCGGGACGCCTCGATTGATGACCAGATTCGCGCGTGCCATGACTATGCAACGCGTCAGGGTCTCGATGTAGTCGAGACATATTCCGACCGCGCAACGTCCGGCGCGAGCCTGATGCGCAGCGGAATCCAGAAGCTGATGCGCGATTCCCAGTCGCGGCAGTTCGATGTCGTGATCACGCACGCCCTCGATCGTCTGTCACGCAATCAGGCCGACATCGCAAGCCTATATCAAAAACTTCAATTTGCCGGGGTGATGATCGAGACGATCTCGGAAGGCAGCATCGATGAGATGCATATCGGCTTAAAAGGCACGATGAATGCGCTCTATCTCAAGGATCTTGGCAAAAAGACACGCGAAGGGCTTCGCGGCCGTGCATCGGCGGGCAAATCCGCCGGCGGCAAGACCTATGGATATGATGTTGTTGCCAAACGCGATCAGACGGGCGAGCCCGTTCATGGAGAACGCGCGATCAATCAGAGCGAAGCGGCCATTGTCCGACGTATTTTCCGCGACTATGCGAATGGCATCTCGCCGAAGAAGATTGCCGAAGCGCTGAATCGCGAACAGGTTCCAGCACCCCGCGGAAAGCACTGGGGCGCCTCGACAATCCATGGAAACCGGGAACGAGGCACCGGCGTTCTCAACAATGAACTCTATATCGGTAGGCTTGTCTGGAACCGCCTCACCTATATCAAGGATCCCGAGACGGGAAAGAGAGTGTCGCGTCCAAACAGACAAGAGGATCTGACCATCACCGAAGTCCCCGATCTCCGCATCGTCGATCAGGGCGTCTGGGAGGCAGCCAAAGCCCGGCAAGGCGCGCTCAAATCGAAGGGAACAGGGACTGCCGTCTGGGACCGGCGTCGTCCTCGCACGTTGTTTTCCGGTCTGATGCGTTGCGGTTGCTGCGGCAGCGGTTTTTCCAAAATACAGAAAGATGCTTTCGGATGCTCCGCCGCGCGCAACAAGGGCAACGCCGTCTGTACCAACATGCTCACCATAAAGCAGCGAGATCTCGAGGACCGTGTTCTTGAAGCGCTCACCAACAATCTGATGGAGCCGGAAGCTGTCAGGATTTTCTGCGAAGAATATACCGCGGAACGGAACCGGCTTGCCAATTCAGCGGCATCAGATCGCAAAACCAAGGAAGCAGAGCTGGCCAGGGTCAAGAACGACCACGCCAAACTGGTTGATGCGATTGTCGCGGGCGTGCCAGCCGATCAGATCAAGGACCGCATGAACGACCTCGATCGCCGCCGCAAGGCCCTTGAATACGAGCTCGCATCCATCGAGGCGCCGGAGCCGGTCCTGTTCCACCCGTCGATGGCGGCACGCTATCGCGAGCAGGTTACAACGCTCATCGCTGGCTTGAGCGAAGCTGATCGGATGCTCGGCTCGAAGGAAGCGCTTCGCGATCTGATCGAGAAGATTGTCCTGACACCATCGGCAGACGGCGCCGGTCTCGATATCGACCTCTATGGTGCGATTGCGGGGCTGCTGCATCTCGCAATGGGTCATTCGGCAACAAACGACAAAAAGGCTTCACCCGTTGAGAGTGAAACCTTTGATATAGTTGATAAAACAGTTTTGGTTGCGGGGGCAGGATTTGAACCTGCGGCCTTCAGGTTATGAGCCTGACGAGCTACCGGGCTGCTCCACCCCGCGTTATATTTTTGAGGCAAC
>NZ_JBEPLY010000019.1:0-68661 GCF_040545495.1 Martelella mangrovi | reverse complement strand
CATTGCAGAAGGAAGATAGGTGGACGGATTTTACTCCGCCCGCGGACGGTCTATTCCGCCGCTTCCGTGGCCGACTTTTGCACCGCCGTTCTCAGTTACGGTGGGTGATGAGATCCACGAATGGAAGTCCACCGAAATTGCCGACACGTTGCGGCAGGGGACCGGCGCAAGGCTTCAGCCGATTGAGCTTTATGCCTCGACCGCTGGCCGTCGCGAAAACCGCGTGGGTTTTGAGTGGTTTCAGGAATCGCTTTCGATCATGCGCGGCGAGATCGATGATCCGTCGACATTGGTGGTTTATTTCGGGATCGAAGATGAAGACGACTGGACCGATGAGACGATCTGGCGAAAGGCCAATCCCAGCCTCGGCCTGACACCGACGCTGGACTATCTGCAAACGGAGTTTCGCAAGGCCAAGGGCCGACCGGCGCAAGAGGCGATCTTTCAGTGTTACCACCTCAACCGCTGGGTCGATCAGATCGGTGGCTGGCTGCCACGTTCGAAATGGCAGGCCTGCACTACGGACGCGAAATCGTGGTCGCGCCTATGGGAAGAAAACAAGGGGCGGCGCGCGCTTCTGGCTTTCGATGTGTCGTCGGTCAATGACCTGACCGCGCTTGTGGCAATCCTGCCGCCGGATGCGGACAATGACAAATGGGTTGTCATTCCCCGGTTCTGGGTTCCGGAGGAAACGCTTGAACGGCGGGCGCAGGAGGACAAGCGGGTCAACTGGAATGCTTGGGTGAAGACCGGCGCGCTGGAAACAACGCCCGGTGATTTTGTCGATCTCAACTTTCTGATGCGGGCCATCTTTGATGCCGGTGCGCATTTCGACGTCGAGCGGATCGGCTATGACCCATGGGGCACCAGCAAGCTGATCGGGGACCTGCAGCATGAGGGGCTGGATCCCGAACTGCTGGTCGATATGCGCCAGACGACGGCCAATCTCAGCGCGCCGACCAAAGAATTTGAACGGCTGGTTTTTGCGCAGGATATCGAGCACGGCGGCCACCCGGTTCTGGCATGGATGGCCGGGCACTGCTCGGTGCGGTTTGACGTCAACCTCAACTACGTGCCGGACAAGAAACATTCACTCGACAAAATCGACGGTGTTGTCGCCACGGTCATGGGGATCGGGCTTGCGATGACCGATGAAGAACCGGAACCGGTCTCGCCCTGGGATGATCCGGAATACACGCTGGTGAAGCAATCATGAGACTATTCAGCAGAAAGCCCGGTCGGGAGGTTCGTGCGGCGAATATCGAAGACCCGAAGGTCAAGGTGAGTGCTTCGAACTTTCTTGAGTTCTTCGGGATCAAGTCGGGCAACCTGCCATCCGTGACGATCGAGAATGCAATGCGCGTTCCGGCGTTCTCGGCGGCGGTGAGTTTCCTTTCAGGGAGCCTTGCAAACCTGCCGCTTCATGCCTTCAAAACCGGGAAGGACGGCGCAAGCCAGATCAAGGGTGGCGTGCAGACGCTTTTGAATGAAGCGCCCAACCCGCAATGGACCAGTTACAGCTGGCGGGAATATTGCTGGTCGCAAGTGTTTACGTCCGGCCGCTCGCTGTCATGGATTGAGCGGGCCGGGCGGTCGGTGGTTGCGATCTGGCCGATGGAGCCGGGCAAGGTGACCATTCGCAGAACCGGCGGGCGCGTCAGCTATTCCTATGAGGGCAAAACCTATGATGCGCAGGACGTGATCGACATCGCATTCTTGCGAAAGTCTGACATGATTTCCTCCTATGCACCGGTCGCGACCGGCCGGAACGCGATCCAGCTGGCGCTGGCGATGAACGAATACGGCTCAAACTTCTTTGCCAATGGCGGTATCCCACCGCTTGCCCTGACCGGTCCGATGCCGACCGGTGCGAACGCCATGAAGCGCGCGAAAGATGATATCGATCGGGCTATCGACTATGCCCGTGAATTTGGTGACAGCTTCTTTTCCATTCCGCCGGGCTATGAGCTGAAGCAGGTCGGGTTTGACCCGGCAAAAGGCCAGATGACCGAGGCGCGCCGGTTCCAAATTGAGGAAATTGCGCGGTTGTTCAATCTGCCACCGCTTTTCCTGCAGGATCTGATCCACGCCACGCTGAACAATTCGGAGCAGCAGGACCTGCATCTGGTCAAACACGTCATTGCGCAATGGGCACGCAATTTTGAGCAGGAAATCAATCTCAAACTGTTCGGGCAGATGCGCAATTCCCGATATGCGGAACACAATCTGGATGCGTTGATGCGCGGTGACTTCAAGAGCCGGATTGAAGGTCTGGCGCGCGGTGTCCAGTCCGGCATTCTCACGCCGAACGAGGCGCGCGAGAAGGAAAACCGGCCCAACAAGCCGAACGGCGACACCCTCTATATTCAGGGGGCGACAGTCCCGCTGGGCACGGTCTCTCCCAGCTCGGCTCCAGTTTCGGGCGAACCTACCACCGGAGAATGAATATGACGCTGCTAAAGCGAGCGATCGTCCGCCGTCCCGAGATACGGGCCGACGGCGACACGAAGACGGCTGTCGGTTATGCGGCGCTGTTCAACAGTGATGCCGATATCGGTGGCCTGTTTGTCGAGCGTATCGCACCGGGTGCTTTCACCGACACTTTGAAAAACAACGATGTGCGGGCGCTGATTGATCATGATCCGGGGCGGGTGATTGGCCGGACTTCTGCCGGCACGTTGCGCCTCACCGAAGATGACAAGGGGCTGCGCGTCGAAGTCGACCTGCCGGAAACGACAGACGGGCGAGACCTCGCAGTCCTGCTTGAGCGCGGTGATATCTCGGGTATGTCGTTCGGCTTCCATGTCGTCAAACAGGAATGGGACGAAACGGCCGAACCGTGGAAACGGACGATTATTGCAGCCGACCTGATGGAAGTCAGCGCCGTGGCCTTCCCGGCCTATGACGACACCCAGCTTGCAATGCGGGATCTCGAAGCGGCGAAAAAAGACCGCGCCCGAACCAATTTTCATGCAGCCGCCCGACGGCTGCGGATGAAAGCGACCCTCGATCTCAGATCGCGGAGTAAGGCGTAAGGCGGGCCGCCAAGCGCTGAACCACCTCACTGAAAATCAAGAATGGAGCTCTAGAATGGTGCAACGCATCAAAGAGTTGCGGCAGCGGCAGGAAACGATTGCCGAAGAGGCCCGTGAACGTCTCAACCAGATCAACGACAACACCGATGAAGCCCGCGCGACAGAGCTTGAAGCGGCACATGACACGGCAATGGCCGAATATGACAAGCTCGAAAAGCAGATCCAGCGCGAGGAACGACAGCTCGAAATCGAGCGCAGTGCTGAAGAACGCCGTGCGCGCAACCGTCCGACCGGCGATGATGTCGAAACACGGGGTGCTGGCGGTGAAGATCCTTCGCCGGAATATCGCAACGTGTTTGCCCGCGTGATTTGCGGGACCGAGATCTCCGATCTGACGGCAGAGGAACGCAATGTTCTGCGGGCCGGGGCGGCGAAATTCGAAAACCGCGCACAGACAACCGGCAGCAATACCGCCGGTGGCTACACGGTCCCGACTGAGCTTCATGGCGAAATCATCAAGGCGATGAAGGCCTGGGGGCCGATGTACGATGAAGAGGTGGCCACGGTCATGAACACGGCAGGCGGCAATCCCATTCAGGTGCCGACGGTCGATGACACCGACAATGAAGCCGATCTGCACACGGAAGGCGAGGAACTGAAGGATGACGGCAGCGGCGACGTTGAGTTCGGGCAGAAGCTTCTGAACGCCTATGTCTACAACACGCCCTTCGTTCGCTGGTCTTTCGAGCTCGACACGGACGGCATCGTCAACATGGAATCCTTCCTCGGCTTTCTGATCGGTGAACGGCTCGGCCGCATCGCGAACCGCCAGCTGACGGTGGGTACTGGCACCAACGCGCCGAACGGCATTCTGACGGCTTCCAGTCAGGGATTGATGGCGGCCGCTGCTGCCAGCCTGAAATTCGATGAGATCATGGCGCTGGAGCACTCGGTCGATCCGGCCTACCGGAGCAGCCCGAAGGTCCGTTACATGTTCAACGACAACACGCTTCTGGCGATCCGTAAGCTGAAAGACGGCGACGGCAACTATCTCTGGCAGAAGGGCGATGTCCAGGCGGGGATCCCCGCCAACTTCAATGGTCGCAAATACTCGATCAATCAGGCCATGCCCGACATCGGTGCGGGAAACAAGCCGATGCTGTTCGGTGATTTTTCCCGCTATTTCGTTCGGAAAGTTGGTGTGCCGGTTGTTGGCGTGATGCGTGAGCGGTTCTGGCCCGACATGGGGATCGCCGGTCTGATCCGTTTCGACGGTGAGCTGGGCGACGCCAATGCCGTCAAACACCTCAAGATGAAGGCTTCCTGATTTTCAGGCTGAAACGGCGGGCGCTTGATCGCGCCTGCCGACCTTCTCCGATGGAGTGCAATCATGGAAATCAAGATGCTGGCTGGATATACCGGCCCGGACTATATTCTTGCGCCCGGTGAACGGCGCGACTTTCCGAAAGATAAGGCGGTTACTCTGATCAAGGCCGGGTTGGCGGTTCCGGTGGGTGAACGGCGGTTCAACACGATGGTGAAGCCGTCTGCATCGGAGACCCGGCGATGAGCCGCATGGGATGGTCAGAGCCGGTTATAATCGCGCCATCTAACGGTGAAGCGCTGTCGCTTGAGACCGCGAAAGAACAGCTGACCGTCGATTTTGACGATGATGACAGTTTCATCCAGCGGCTGATCGCCACTGCCTGCGATCATGTCGAGCAGGTTGCCGGGCTTGTCGTCACGCAAAAGACCATAAAGCTTCATTGCCATAGCTTCGGGGACCTGCAGCGCCTGCCTGTGGGGCCGGTCAAAGAGGTGGTTGCAGTACGCTATGTTGGGCCTGACGCTATCGACGGCACTCTGGATCCATCCACCTATGAAGCGCGCCTTGAAGGACTGCGGGCCTCGATCGTGATCAGGCCGGGCAAGCGGTGGCCTGCCATTCAGTCGGGATCCCGCATCGCCGTTGATGTGGTCGCGGGCTTTGATGAAGTGCCTGCCGCCGTCTGTCAGGCGATGCTGTTGCTGATCGGCACGTGGTACCGAAACCGGGAGCAGGTCATCACCGGCACCATAACTGCGGAATTGCCGGACAGCTCCGGGTTCTGGTCCTTGCTGAGCAATTATCGTCTGAACGCATAGGTGAAACCATGGTCTGGCTTGTCTTTGATAAACCTTTTCGGTGGTCGCCACCGGAACGGCCGAAAATCACAATCGCCTATCGATCCGGCGGTACATACAATGTCCGGGTAGCCTGTGCTGAGACTGCCTTGAACGCGGGCGCGGCCCGGCGAATGAATGCGGAGGCTGACAATGGCACGGCCGGCGAATAGCGGCGGCCAGCTGCGGTCCCGGCTGCATTTCCAAAAGCGCGGCGCCACGGATGATGGTTATGGCAATCCGGTCGCCGGTAAGTTCGAAACGGTCTTTACCCAGCGTGCCCAGATGATTGCCCGCAACGGTACGGAAACGGTCATGGCCGAAAGGCTGCAAGGTGTTCAGCCTTATACGGTCCGTATCCGCCACAGCACACAGGCCGCCGAAGTGACGGCGGACTGGCGCATCGTGGATGCCCGCAAGCCCGGCAGGGTGTTTGCGATCACCGCGCCGCCGGTCAATGTCGATGATGAAAACCGGTGGGTTGAGATGATGGTTGCCGAAGGCGAGCCGAGCTGATGGCCCGGCGTGCGACAATTCAGGGGCGTGCTGCTCTTGAACGGAAGATGAAGCGCATGCCGGTCGTTGCGAAAAAGCTGATCAAGGCCGCGATGGAGCAATCTGCAGATGAGATTGTCGCGCTTATGAAAAGTCTTGTCCCGGTCGACAGCGGTGCGCTTCGCGACAGCATCGGCTGGACATGGGGCAGGACCCCTACAGGGGCAAGTATTGCCGCCACCGTAAAATCCCAGCTCGGGTCCGAACTCACCATCACGATCTATGCTGGCGATGATGATGCCTTCTGGGCGCGATGGGTGGAATTCGGCCGGCAGGACATGACGGCGCAACCTTACTTCTATGTGTCCTACCGGGCCAAGCGCCGGCGCGTGAAATCACGCATATCCCGATCGCTCACAAAGGCGGCCAAACAGGTCGCAGCAGGTCACTGATGGATCCAAACTATGAACTGAGCCGGGCGGTCATTGCGGCGTTGAAAACTGCCCCGGATGTTACCCGGTTCACCGGCACGCGCATCTTCGACCGGGTGCCCGCCGATCCGAAACCGGCCTTTCCCTATATCTCCATGGGCCCGAGCGATAGCCTGCCGGATGATGCCGACTGCATCGACGGTGAGGAAATCAGCATTCAGATCGATTGCTGGTCTCAGGGTGCTGGAGAAGCCTTCGGTTCCGCCGAGGTCAAGAAGCTCGCCGGCGCTGTGAAGCGTAGCTTTCACGATGCAGGCCTCGGGCTTGCCGACAACGCGCTGTTGTCGCTTCACCATCGCGCCACCCGGATCATGCGGGAGCCGGACGGCATCACCAACCATGCAGCCCTGTCGTTCACGGCGTTTGTCGAGATCGGCTGAAACCACCCAACAATCTGAAATCTGCAATCGCCAGCCGTCATATGCGGTGGCGGAATATTGGAGCTATGGAAAATGGCAGAAGCAAAAACCACGACATTCGGCAAACTGCTGATCAAGCTGGGCGACGGCGCGGATCCGGAAGTGTTTGCACAGCCCTGCGGGATGACCTCGAAGTCGCTGACCTTTTCGAAGAATACCGGCGAAACGTTGGTGGTCGATTGTGACGATGAAGATCAGGTGACCTGGCTGGAGCGCAACGCCGAAAGTCTCTCGGCCTCAGTCTCCGGTGACGGCGTTCTGGCAGCCTCGTCCATCCAGCCGTGGTGGGCGGCTTTTGCCAGTACCGAGGCGATCAACTGCGAGCTTTCGATCCAGTACTCGACCGGCACCATGAAATGGACCGGTCCCTTCCACGTCACCAGTTTTGAGATCAGCGGCGAAAAGAGCGGCGATCCGAAGGTGAAGTCTGCAATCCAGATGGACAGCGCCGGTGCCATCGAAAACGAATGGGTTGCCGCCTGATGCGTGACGCGCGGATTGAACAGCCCTTTGGAGACGGGACTTATCCGTTCCGTCTCGGCTACGGACAAATCACCGAACTGCAGGAAAAGTGCGATTGCGGCCCCATGCGGCTGCTTTCGCGCCTGCAATCCGGTGACTGGAAGATTGAAGACGTTTTCGAGACCGTCCGCCTTGGCCTGATCGGCGGTGGTATCGAGCCGAAAGAGGCTCTGAAGCTGGCCGGTCGCTATGTGAAGGATCGGCCGCCGCTTGAAAATCACCCACTCGCCTTGGCAATCGTGTTCGCCGGTTTGGCCGGTGCCCCGGATGAAACCGTGGGGGAGTGACCAGCGCTGGCGCTGAAGAACGCCTTGATGATCTGCCAAACGGCAAGATCCGCATGGCGAAAATCTACGGCGCTGGCGCGGCAATGGGATTCAGCCCGCAAGAGGTCAATGCCATGAGCGTCTGGCAGTTCTCTGCAGCGCTAGACGGCTACATCAAGGCCAATTCGGCCGAAGAAAACGATCAGACAAAGCTGACAGACGGTCAGGCCGAAGAAATTTGGGTCTGGCTTCAGGAGCTGGATTAGAAGTTGAATACGAGTATTTATGTTCTAGTTATTTTCTAAATATAAATATGGTTTTTACAATAATTATTACAACGATAACTATCGGTATCGTGTAAATCATGGATTTCAATCTTTGATATGAGTATCCGTGATAATCTCCTTTCTCGACAACGAGAAGGTAGAATGCAAGAAATAGAGGATAAAATACTATTATTCCCCATTCTTGCTTTGTGGCCGTACGCACAGATATAAGAATCTTTCGTAGTGTCTGCGAAATCGAATTCATAACTTTATTTGTGGTTGAGCGCCTCAGAATGGTTCGCAATAGTGCGCTCTGCACTGCGCGACCTCAAGTGTGTTTGAGGTGACGGTCAGTTCGTTTCTGGTACTCAAAGAGGGCAATAGCCGCCCTTTGCGCCTCCCTTCTTCTCAATTTTTGGATACAGAAAAGCGGACAGCCTCTGGTTGTCCGAAGGTGAATACATGGCCGCCACGGACCTTGAACAGCTTGTCGTGCAGCTTTCCGCTGACGTCAACAAGTACGAAAAGCGGCTCGCCAAAGCCAACGGCATCACCAACAAGCACCTGAATGCGATCCAGAAAAAGGCCGTTGCCATGGACCGCCGTCTTGAGGGCCTCGGGGCGAATGCGTTCAAGGGGCTGCTCTATTCCACGACGGCGCTTGCCTCGGCGCTGTCAGTACGTGAAGTCGCCCGCTATGCCGACGCCTGGACGGAAGCAAAGAACGCGCTGGCTGTTGCCGGCGTTGTCGGCCAGGATCAGGTTCGAACGCTTGATGCACTGTATCAAAGCGCTCAGGATAATGCCGCGCCGATCACGGCGCTTGCCGATCTGTTCGGCAAGGCGTCGCAGGCCAATGACAACCTTCAGCAGTCGCAGGCGCGGCTGCTCAAGTTCACCGATGGGATTGCCACCGCGCTGAAGGTTGAGGGCAAATCGGCGGCGGAAGCCTCCGGTGCTCTGACGCAGCTTGGTCAGTTGCTCGGCTCGGCCCGTGTCCAGGCTGAGGAATTCAATTCGATCAACGAGGGCGCACGGCCCATTCTGATCGCGGTCGCCAATGGCCTCGATGAGGCCGGCGGCTCGGTGTCGAAGCTGAAGCAACTGGTCAGTGACGGGGAAGTGTCGGGGCGGGCGTTCTTCGACGCCTTCATGAGGGGATTCCCGACCATCGAAAAGATGGCGGCGAACTCGACCCAGACGATCGCGCAGGGCGTCACGAAAGTGAACAATGCGCTCACCAAATATATCGGTGAGACGGATAGCAGCCTTGGAGCGTCGCAGCGGCTTATTTCCGGTCTTAACGCTCTGGCTGACAATTTCGATCAGACGGCCGATACGGTTCTGGCACTTGCCGGTGTGATCGCCGGTGCTTTGGTCGGTCGCTCGATTGCGGGCATGCTGGTCAAGCTTGGCCTTGCCGGCACGGCGTTGACGAAATTTGCAGCCGCCATGCGTTCGGCCATGGCTGCGGGTAGCCTGTCCACGGCCCTCGGGGGTATGAGCGCGGCGGCCGGGCCGCTTGGCCTGCTGATCGGCGGAACGCTTGTCGGAGCGCTGACGCTTTATTCGCGCCAGTCGCAGGAAGCAGAAGCCCGGACCAAAGCCGTCAATGCCGAACTAAAACGGCTGGGCCTTGTTGCCGAGGAAGCCGTACCGAAGCTTGAAAGTGTAACGGAAGCGGCCGAAGGTCTCAGCGATGGCGAGATTTACCGCAAGGTGAAGATGCTTGCCGACGAGTACGACCGCCTGAGCAATATGGGCGAGGGCTTTCTCGGCTGGTTCCGCGACGACGATGCTCTTGGCGGTATTGTCGACAAGGCAAAGGACCTGACGCACCAGTTTGAACGCGGTTCGGTCGATCTGAATGCTGTCTTTGGTATTCATGACATGGCCCGCGATCTTGAGCGGGGTCGCGTCGGGTTCCAGGACGTCATCAACAAGATGCGGGAAATCCGGGCCACAGAAGTTTCTCAGCCGGTCGCAGATCTTGCCTATCAGACAGAAAGGACGGCGCAGAAGCTCCAGAACCTCAACGGGGCAAAGGCCGCCAGCGAGGTGAATGGCCTGAAACGTGAACTCGAGGAAGCACGCAACAGTTTGCTGGACTTCAGTCAGGCGATGCCCATCTCGCTCGACCAGCGCGAGGCGATCGCTGACATTCTCGATGACTTCGACGGCACAAAAGAAGGCGCGGCCGAAGCGCGACGCGCGCTTGAAACGATGGCCGACGCCAACCCTGATGCCGCCGGTTATATAGCCAAGCTGGCGCCGATCTTCGGAATGCTCCAGAAGCTTGTCGATAAATCGCGGGAGTTCATGACACTTCTGGATGCTGCCAATGTCAGCGCTTCGGGTGGACTGAGTGGCAGTCAGGTGTCTGCTTACGAGCAGTACAGCCAAAGCCGCTCTGAAGGCGAGAAAATGGTTCAGATCGGCAAAGACTATGCCGACGAAATCGAGCGCCAGAACAGCCTGTCCAAAGATCAGCTGGCACTGGATCGCGAAAAGGCCAGGATCAAGAAGGACATCGAGGGCAAGGGCGGCTTCCTTCCTGATGATGAAATCGCCAATCTTGCCAAGAGCTCATTGGCAGCCAATGCCCGCAGAAGCGCTGGAGGGAGTGGCGGTGGCGGTGGCAGTGAAAACGCCTATGACAATGCCGTGCAGTCAATTCGGGAACGCACGGCGTCTCTCATGGCCGAAAAAGAGGCGCAGCTGGCGCTCAACCCTCTTGTCGAGGACTATGGCTATTCGCTGGAAAAGGCCCGGACCGCGCATGAATTGTTGAGCGCTGCCGAGGCTGCCGGCCTGAATGTCGATGCCAATCTCCGCAAGGCTATCGAGGATCTGGCGCATGGTTATGGCGAGGCTGCAGCTGCAGCGGAAAAGGCTGCCCGTGAGAATGAAGATCTTCGCCAGTCGGTGGATGACTTCAAGGCATCGGCCAAGGAAGTAACCGGCGGTTTTGTTTCCGACCTGATGAGCGGTGTCAGCGCTGCAGATGCGTTGACCAATGCGCTCGGACGGGTGGGTGACAAACTGCTCGATCTTGCGCTGAACGACTTGTTCAATACCGGCGGACCGGGGCTTGGCAGCTTCTTTGGTGCCATTTTCGGTGGCATCGGCAAGGCGGATGGTGGTGCGGTTCATGCCGCCACAGGCGGACGCATTGACGCCACGGGCGGCGGCAGCCTGACCGGCCCCGGTGGATCGCGTGGCGACAAGATACCGGCGTGGCTCTCCGATGGGGAATACGTTATCAATGCCAGGGCCGCAGGCAAGTATGCGCCATTGCTGGAAGCGATCAACAATGGTGAAGGGCTGAAGCTCGCCGATGGCGGCATCGTTCACAATGCCGCTTTGCCAAGGTTGCCGATGAAGGCCCTACGGACAGTGCAATCGCGCGGTTCGGTGTCAAATTCGGTGAATATTGGCGACATCAATGTGACGGTCCCGGAAAGCACGGATCCGAAGGATGCTGCCGCTATGGGTCGCGCGTTCCGAAAACAGATCGATGCAGCCATCGACGCGCGGATTCAGGACAACAGCCGTGCACGCGGCATGCTCGCCGGAGGGCCGTTCTGATGGCAGACAAATTCAATCCTCCGAAACCTCCGTCAGTTGAAAGCACGCGGGATACAGAGTTTCGCGTGCTCGAAAGCAGTTTCGGTGATGGCTATAGCCAACGCGCCGGAGCAGGTCTGAATGCCGAAGGCGTGACGTTCAATGCGGTGTGGTCTGTTCTGTCTGTTGCGCAGGCCGATCAGATCGAAACCTTCTTTCGCGCACATGGTGGTTATCGTGCCTTTGAGTGGAAAGCGCCGCGTGATGCGAGGCCTCGGCTTTATCGTTGCAAGACGTGGAAACGCGGCTTTCGTGGAAGCGGTCATGACACGATCAACGCGACGATTGAGAGGGTTTACGACCTATGACCCTGATTTCCGAAAATGCGCAGTCGCTTGCCGTTGGTGACATCATCCATCTTTATGAACTGGATGCCTCGGTGATCGGCGGGGGTATCTATCGCTTTACGTCCTCAGCCTTCGAAGAAGCACCGGTGTCCTGCGGCGGTCATGTCTATGAACCGACCCCGATTGAAACAGACGGCTGGGAAATGTCCTCGCAGGGTACCATGCCGCGTCCGACGCTGAAAGTTGCGAATGTCTCGGGCGTATTGTCTGCCGTCGTCAACGAATTCGGCGATCTGGTCGGGGCGACGTTTCGGCGTATTCGCACCTTCCGGCGGTTTCTGGATGGAATGGAGGATGCGGATCCTGATGCGCATTTCCCCATCGATGTCTATCGGATCGAGCAGAAGACCAACCAGAACCGCGTCTATATCGAATGGACGCTGGCGGCCGCGATGGATCAACAGGGGCGCAAGCTGCCGGGCCGGCAGGTCATCCAGAGTGCCTGCACCCATACCTACCGGCGCTTTGATCCGGAGACCGGCACGTTCGATTATTCGAAAGCAACATGCCCTTATGCCGGTTCGGCCTGTTTCGATGCAAAGGGCAACAGCGTGGCGCGGTCGGAGGACCGTTGCAGCAAGCTTTTGCAATCGGGCTGTGTGAAGCGTTTCGGCCATGGCGATCTGCCGACGCGGGCGTTTCCCGGTGTCGGGCGAGCCAATACCTGAGAAGGCAGCAATCATGTTTGACGATGATGTCGTGCGGGATGCCCGTGCGCATGCGCTCGAGGTCTGGCCGCAAGAAGCCTGCGGCGTGGTGTCCGGTGGCCAGTATAAACGGATACCGAACATTGCCGGGGATCCGGAAAACAGCTTTGAAATGCCTGCCGAGACCTGGCTGAACTATCAGCCGGAGGCGGTGATCCACAGCCACAATGCAAAGCTTCACCCGCATTGCCCTTCAAGGGCTGATATGGAAATCCAGATTGTTGCCGGCATTCCGTTCGGTATCGTCAGCTGTGACGGTGAGGTGACCACGCCGGTTTTGTGGTGGGGCGATCATTGCCTTGACGCGCCGCTTCTGGGACGGTCATTCGTGCCGGGTGTCTTTGACTGTTACGGGCTTGTGCGCAGCTGGTATTGGCAGGAACGCGGTATCCGTCTGCCGGACTTTGCGCGCTCGAAGGTCTGGTGGGAAGAGGGTGAAAGCCTTCTGGCCGATCATTTTGAAGAGGCGGGCTTTCGGCAGATCGATGTCGGTGAAGCCCGCCCCGGTGATGTGTTCTTCATGCAGCTTGTTTCAAAGGTGCCGTGTCATTCCGGTATTCTGCTGGAAAACAGCCTTTGCCTGCATCACCTCGACGGCAGGCTGTCACGGCGTGAGCCGGTCGGGCCGTGGCTGAAGCGGGTTACGCATTGGCTACGGTATCGAAGTGCAGTCAACCAGCGATTTCACGACGCGCCAGATCGGCCAGAAATGCCGAGCGGGTCAGGCCATGAGACTTGGCATACTGATCCACGGCAGCCAAAAGGCCGGCATCCATGGTGATGTTGGCTTTCGTGGTCCGGCCACTCAACTGAACCAAAGGAACGGCCAGAAGAAACGCGCCCTCGGCAAGGTCATGGGCGACTTCATCATCGGCGCGAACAGCATCGAGCGAACGTGCATCTGGAAGGGCTTCCCCTTCCAGATGGAGCGTCAGTGCCTCACTGGCATTGGCCAGAAGGTCGTCCATATGGTCGGCGGCTGAAAAGCAACCGGGAACATCCGGGAAGTGTACGCCAAAAGCGCTGTCACCTTCCTGATGAACAACTGCAATGTAGTAACGCATGGCGCTTTCCTTTCCTTACAGCCAACCGGCCTGTTTATAGATGTTCCGCACAGTACCGATTGGCAAGTCCTTCTTGGGGTGAGGCACCGTAACGGTCTTGTCACCCTTTTTGAACTTGTGGTGGGAACCTGTGACTTTCACCAGTTCGAAGCCATCGTTTTCCAAGTGCTTAATGATCTTGCGGCTGTTGGTGTCCATCAATTCAATCCCTTTTATGCGTATATATATACGCCTATGCGAACTAACTTGCAAGGCTTTATGCGCATAAAAATACGTATTGGGTAGATAATGAAAAGAACCATCCACCTTCACGGTGCACTCGCGCGGGAATTTGCCCCGACCTATCGCCTTGATGTTTCCAGCGCGGGCGAGGCCGGTGAGGCACTGGCCGCTGTGGTGCCGGGGTTTCGGGACTATGTCACCGACCGGAACTTTCGTGTCCTGCGTGGCGATCCGGAAACGGGCATGGCGCTCGGCCCGGATGAGCTGGGCTTTCAGCTGGGCAGCGCAGATCTGCATATCGTGCCGGTGGTGGCTGGCGCCGGCAATCGCGGGCTGGGCAAGGTCATTGCCGGCGTTTTCCTGATCGGGGCGGCATTCTTCATGCCTGCCTCGCTGACAGGGGTGGGCGTTCTCGGCACGACGGTCGGCGGTGCAATGAAGGGGCTGGGCATTGCCATGGCAATGGGCGGCCTCGGCCAGATGCTGTCACCGGCTCCGAAGATGGCCGGGAACGCGGAAGACCAGTCGTCCTACCTGTTCAACGGCGGTGCCAACGTGACCACGGAAGGCGGTCCCGTGCCGCTTGTCTACGGCCAAAAATTCCGGGTTTCGCCGGTGTTGATCGCCGCCGGGCTTTCCACCGAAGACGTGGCACTCTGATCTATCGGGAATACATCATGCAACATATGCGAATTTCCGGCCAGGGCGGCGGGAAGGGCGGCAAAGGTGGCGGCTCGGGCGGTTATAACGAGGCCCCGAACACACTGCGCTCGAAACAGACCATGCGGCTTTTGTTTCTGGTCAGCGAGGGCGTGACCGGCGGGCTGAAGGATGGCGCAAAGTCGATCTATTTCGATGATGTGCCGGTGCAAAACAGCGATGACACCTTCAACTTCGAAGGCGGTACGTTCGAGACCCGCAATGGCTTTCCCGATCAGGCGGCCCTGTCCGGATTTCCGGCTGTCGAGAACGAGCAGGGCGTCGGCGTCGAGATCAAACAGGATCTTTCGGCAACGCGTGCGATCACCAATCTGTCGGCAACGGCCGTGCGTGTCTCCATTCAGGTGCCGCAGCTGATCTATACCGATCCCGATAACGGCAATGTCAAAGAGAATTCGGTCGATATTGCCATCGATCGGCGCACAGAGGATGGCACTTGGCAGGAGGCGCGCACCGATACGATCTCGGGCAAGTGCACCTCGCCCTATGTCCGGGCCTACCGGGTCCCGCTGGACGGGGCAGGGCCGTGGTATATCCGCGTGCGCCGGCTTTCCGAGGACGCCAACGGCACCACGTCGAACAACCAGACCTACTGGTCGTCCTATACGGTCATCGAAGACTACCGGCTGACCTATCCCGATAGCGCCATTCTCGGCGTCACGCTGGATGCGGCCGAATTCGGCGGCAGCGCGATCCCGACCGTCTCGGTGGATTGGTCCGGTATCGAAATCGCCGTGCCATCGAACTACGACCCGGAAACGCGGTCCTATGCCGGTGTCTGGGATGGCACCTTCAAACGCGCTGTCTCGGATAACCCGGCATGGATCTTCTATGACCTCGTGGTCAATGACCGCTATGGCCTTGGCCAGTATGTCGATGTCGGGCAGGTGTCGAAGTGGGCGCTCTACGAGATTGCGCAATATTGCGACCAGCCGGTCGATGATGGCTTTGGCGGGCAGGAACCGCGCTACACTTTCAATGGTGCGATCACCTCGCGCGATGAGGCGATCAATGTCCTGACGGCCTTTGCCGGTGTGTTCCGGGGCATGGTCTATTGGGGCACCGGTGCGGTGACGGCCGTCTGCGACAAGCCGGCCGATCCGGTCAAGCTGGTATCGCAGGCCAATGTGGTGGACGGCACATTCAGTTATCAGGGATCGGCGCTTTCGGCTCGCCACACGCAGGTGCTGGTCCGCTGGTTCGATCCTGAGAACAACTACAAGCCGGCGATCGAAGTGGTCGAGGATCCGGATGCGGTTGCACGCTATGGATCGCGGCAGACAGAGATCCAGGCCATCGGCTGTTGCTCGCGCGGGCAGGCACATCGCTATGGCGCATGGCTGCTGGATACAGAGCAAAACTCGACCGAAGTGGTGACCTATCGCGCCGGACTGGATCATGCCGACGTTGCGCCCGGCGATATCGTGCTGGTGGCCGATCCGTCCTATGCCGGCGTGCGCTATGGCGGGCGGATCAAGGCCGTCTCCGATGATCTGACGGCGATAACGGTCGATGCCCCGGTGATGCTGAATGATGGCGAGGCCTACACGCTGACGGCCGTCATGCCGGATGGTTCGCTGGCTGACAGGGCGGTTACGACCGGGGAAGGGGAAAGCGATGTTCTGGCGCTGGCGGCAGCTCTGCCGGATAGACCGGTCGCCGGTGCGATGTGGATCCTGACCGGCTCGGATGCGGCACCACGGCCATTCCGGGTTCTGTCGATCACGGAAAACGACAAGCACCAGTTCGATGTCTCGGCCCTGATCTATGACGAAACCAAATGGGATCGCGTCGAGAAAGGACTGCAGCTCGAACCGCCATCGTTCTCGACCTATCCGACCGGGCCGCTTCTGGCGCCGTCGCATATCAATGTTGCGGAATATCTTTACCTGGCTGGCGGCGTTTCCGTGCGCGGGGCCGTCACCATCGGCTGGTCGGCGCCGGATGATACGCGGGCCACGCTCTATGAGGTCGAATATCGTGAGCAGGGCGGGATCTGGCTGCCGGTCGGTTCAACGACCAGTGTCTCGATCGATCTGCAGGACCTCGACCCCGGTGTTTACAGCTTCCGGGTTCGTTCCGTCTTTTCCTCGCTCAATCAGCGATCAAAATGGACGGTGCTTGAAGCGATCTATCTGTCGAGTGTTCTGTCGCCACCGGGCAATGTCGCGCGCTTCAACATTGCTGTGATCGGGGATATGGCGACACTGACATGGTCGCCGGTCGATGCACTCAACCTGTCGCATTATGTGATCCGCTATTCGCCGGAGATGACGGGCGTGACGTGGCGCTCGTCCGGTGCCCAGCTTGGTCATGTCGACGCCACCAGTGTGCAGATCCCGACACGGCCGGGAACCTACCTGATCAAGGCGGTAACCCGGCAGGGGATCGAAAGCCCGTCTGCCACCTTCATTCAGACCACGGTCGGGGCAACGCCGACGAATGCGATTGAGCGCTTTGTCGAGCAACCGACATGGTCCGGGACACTGGATAATTGCTTTGCCGGTGAACCGGGCCTGCGGCTGGCAAATGCCGGAGATGATATCTACGCCGTGGTCCAGGCCGGAACCTATGTCTCGGCCCGCACCATTGATCTTGGCTCTGTCTATACATCGCGGATCACGCCGGTTCTGTCTGTCTATGGGCAGGAACTGGATGAGACGATGGATAAATGGCCGCTGCTGATCAACCTCGATGGCATGGTCGGGGCGGATCCGTCGAAGTGGAATGCCGTAATGGAGATCCGCACCACGGATGATGATCCGGACGCCTCTGATGCAGTCTGGACAGACTGGCATGAGGCGGCGACCGGCGATGTGGCCGCACGGGCCTATCAGATGCGGCTTCAGCTATCATCGGCGGATGAGAACATCACGCCAATTGTTGCGCGGGCTGCACTGACGGTCGATATGCCCGACCGGATACTGAGCGGCAACAATATCATCGTGCCTGTTGCCGGAAAGCGGATTGATTTTGATCCGCCTTATTACGGGCTGACCGGTGTTTCGATCTCGGCGCAGGGCCTTCGCTTCGGCGACTTTTACGAAATCGCAAACAAGGATGAGAGCGGGTTTGACCTCGTGTTCAAGGATCAGTCCGGCGCGTCGGTTCAACGCTCGTTTGACTATGTGGCCGTTGGCTACGGAAAGGTGCATTCATGACGCAATATGAGAATGTGACGATTGATCCGACCGTCACCAACGGTTCGCAGTTGGCGGCCAATATCAACAGCTGGCGCAAGGCCGCATTGACATTGCACAGTGGTGTCGAGCGGCCATCCTATGCCAGTGCCGGAACCATGTGGATCAGCACAGCGTCCAGCCCGTGGAAGCTTTGCGTCTATGACGGCACGGATGATGTCGTGATCGGGGAGCTGAAGCCTGACGCCCATGATTTCGTCAGTGCCGGTGGCACAGACTACACCAATGATCTGATGACCGCAGGCGATGCAGCAGAGGCCCGCAACAAGCTGGAGGCGGTGGCAAAGTCGGGTGACACCGTGACCGGTGAGATCAAGGCCAGTAACGATCGAAACTTCCGAATGATGAACGGTGACCGGGGTGTGTTCTGGCACCTGAATTCAACTGACATTTATCTGATGATCACAAATTCTGGCGATCAGAATGGGGCATGGAATGACACGCGAGCGATCCGGGTGCGCCTTTCGGACGGTTTTGTCTGGTTCAACAGAGCGAGATGTAACACGAACTTTGAAGTCGGTGCTGCGCGTTTCGAGACAAACGGCAATGCAGTGGGTTCGGTTTGGAATAATTGGGGTGCTGGAGATGCCTACACCGCTATCGGTAAACGCATCGAAGACCGGGTAAACGGCCGGGCCACCGCCGGTGCCCGTGTCCAGCATGATAGTGGCACCTATGAAATCGGTACAGTGACGACCTCCGGTAACACAGTTGACTGTTCGGGAGGGATGTTCGTTACAGGGCTACGTTGTCAGAACTGGGACTGGGCTGTCAGAGAAATTTATGTTCGTGCCAAATATGCGAGGAATCAATAATGGCGACAACAATCACGCCCGACAGCGCCAATGCGCTCAATCCGGACCTTGATCACGATACGCTCGGCTTTCTACTGACACTTGCCTATCCTGGCTCTGAGCCAGGTCGGGATTTCCGCACCGGTCATATCGTTGATGATGATACCGGCGGGCGTCTCGGCTCGGCAGTGATCCTCGAATGGAACGTTGATGCGGATTTCCCATCGCCGGATGATCTGCATGCCATGCTTAATCAGCACCGGGATGCCGTCGCGGCGTTTGTTGAACGCCGAGAAAATCGCATGTTGCGCAACGCCGTGGATGCCGAACGTGACCGGCGCATTGCAGATGGCTTCCGGTTCGGCGGTGTCGTCTACCAATCCCGCCCCGGCGATATCGACAAGATCTCGCGTTGGGCAGCATCTGCCCGATCTGCAACAGAGGCAGGCGCGGTTGCCGGTGACTATCGCTGGCACGGTCAGGACTATGACTTTGCATGGATCGCGGCAGACAACACCACACACAAGCTTGATGCACCTGCCATGGTCGCGCTCGGTGAGGCCGTTCTGGCACATGAACAGGCGCATGTGCTGGCAGCCCGGCAGATCAAGGATATGGATCCGGTCCCTGCCGATTACGAAAACGACAGCTACTGGCCGGACTGACCGGCACTAACTCTTCTCAAAGGACAATCGAACATGGAAATCACCACGGTATCCAGCCGTGGGCGCGCTTTCGTGCGCCTTCATGAAGGCAATCCGCTGACCGCCTATCTCGATCCGACCGGCACGCCGACGATCGGGACCGGATTCACCATGAATTCTGCCTATTGCAGACGCGAATTCGCAAAGCTCGGGATTACAAAACTCATTCCCGGCAGGACGAAAATCACCGCCGAACAGTCCGACCGGATCCTGCGCACGGTCATCGACAACGGCTATGGCAAAGAGGTTGTTGCCAACTCGCCTGCCGATCGGACGCAATACCAGATGGATGCTGCGACCTCGGCCGCTTTCAATCTCGGTGGCCGCATTGTCAGCAAATGGCGCTTCGGAAAGCTTTGGCGTGCTGGCAGGCTGAAGGCAGCGGCCGACTATCTTGGCAGCCACTACAACACCTCCAAGGGCAAGCGCCTGCCCGGCCTCGTGCGCCGGCGCAAGGAAGAGGCGCTGCTGTTTGAACAGGGCATCTATACCGGCGTCGACACCGTTGTGAGCGCACCGGAAGGCGTGCCGCGTCAGGCAACCGACACAGCACCGGAAACGGGCGATCCTGTGGTGCGCGATGTGCAGGGAATGCTGAAGAAACGCGGCTTCGATCCCGGCACGATTGACGGCTGGTTCGGTGAAAACACCCGCAAAGCTGTTCTGTCTTACCAGATGGCCCACCCGCATCTGATCAATGACGGCATCATCGGCCCGGCCACCATCGCCCAGCTGCGCCGCGATATGAAGGCGCTGAGGGATGCGGCACAGAAATCCGGTGCCTCGGCCGCCGCCTCCGGCGCCATCGCATGGGCTTCCGGTCTGCCGGTGGGCTGGATCGTCACCAGTGTTGTCATCATCGCGGTTGGCTGGTTTGCCTGGCGCTACCGCGATGTGATCACGCGCCGGATCAATACGCTGACGGGCCATGAGGTGGAGGTATGATTCCGACCATAATCACATGGCTGGTCAAGCTTGGCGCGGGCGGCATTGTCGAGCGCGCCATCACGCTCATCGACAAGCGGGCCGAACGTGAAAACGACCGTGAGAGGATCCAGGCCGAACTGACGGCGGAATATCTGCGGCAGGTGGTCGAGGAAACCCGCATCATGGCGGATTACAACAAGGCCAAGCTGTCATTTCCGCTCTTCTGGGTTCTGGTGTTCGCCGTCGCCGGCCCGCTGATCCTTTGGGAAATGGCTGTTGTCATCGACAGTATCCCGTATCTCAGGGGGGTATTCGGGGATCAGCAGGTCTTTGACCTGCCGACCGGTGCATTGCAGGACGCCTATGCCGCGATGGTCAAGTGGGTGTTCTACATCGGCTCGGGCGTCGCCGGCTTCAAAGCAGTTATCAAGTAAACGGGGCAGGGTATGACGGTCGAGATCGCGCGTCAGCTGGGAGAGGTTCAGGGCAAGCTCGATGCCCTGATCCGCAAGGTGGACGAAAACCGCAGCGGCCACGAGGAAATCCACGACCGGCTGAACCATGTTGAGTATCAGAACGAACGCCTGCTCGAACAAAACAAGGCGCTGTCAGAGCGCCTCGGAGAAACCGAGGCGTTCGTTGCCGAATACCAGAAGATCAAGCAGATCGGCCGGGGCTATATCCTCGGCGCGGCCATGGCCGGGACCGGGTTCGGCGTGTGGCTTTCCGATGGGCTGATGCAGGTGCTGAAGGCATTGAAGGGCGGGTGAAGCATATTGGGTTCAACAGCGCTGTTTCTAGGCGGCAATATGAATGACTGAATTGCGCGCCCATTTCTGTCGTTGGTGGATTCTCGAGCCTTTTCCGTACACGAGATTGAGGCCTCGCCTCGGAGCGCGAAATCGCGGTTTCACATTTTTTAGCTTGCATGCATCCTCGCACAGACGAAGGTCTACTGCTCTCTCTTTGCTTTGCCATCCATCGTGTCGTATCCGTTGTGCATGTCGCCTCCTATGTCGGGCGTATGCGCGAAAAGGACAATTGAGACGGCGGTGGAGATCGTTCAGTGATGCTCAAGAAGGCGAGCGATCTCGGCCGCATTGGCTCGAATCCACGCTAGAAGGTCTCGGGTCGCGATGAGGCCCTCCTCGACCTTGTCTTCCTCCTGCTCGAAGGGGCGCATAGGATCTACGCCGGGCGTCTTGGCGCGAATGGAGAGGCTCCGCCCCGCGGTTTCCACCTGATAAGGCGTCCCCCTAAGGAGCCCGCTTGAACGTACCACCCCAACCTGGCTTGCCCGATGCGGGAACTGGGCATTGGTGTACTTACTTGCGACTTGGTTTCCGAATTCGTGCCTCAGCTTCATGTTGGGAAGCGCCGGGATGAGCATCCCATCGAAGATGCGCGTGATCGCCTGGGGTCCATTCGTCGAAGGCCGCACCTTCACGTCGGGCAGGATTTTCGAGGCCAATTGCTCGTAGGCGATCGCAAAGTTGCTCTTCTCTGCCACGGGGCTCGCGACCCAGCCACCCGACGTCCGTTTCCCGGCCAGGGCTTCAAGAAGCTCGATACGCACCGACAGCCGCCGCGACAGTTCCCCTTCTTGGATATCCACTAAGCGGCTCTCTAAGAAGGTGATGATCTCTTCGATCGTCACATCCGCCGCGAACGCCCCGTTGTGCTGTAAGCTTGCCATCTTGCCGGCCGGTGCCACGAGCACGGCGGCCGCCCTCTTGGGTCCTAGTTTGCGAAGCTGCGCCTGGACTTCGCCGAGATAGGACTCAGCCTGGCCGGTCTGGAACTCGGCGGTGACCTTGCTCTCCAGTAGCACACAGGCCTGCTGATCGCCGCCGGAGAACCAGCCCAACTCGACATCGGTCTGTCGGCCGTCGAGGCTGGCGCGGACAGGGCTTTTGCGCACGCGGATATCACCGGTTTCCGGCGGCACAAAAGCGGCCGTGATGCGGCTGAGAAGCCAATCGCGAAAATCGTCGGAGGACGAAAGCTCTTCGACGAGAAAGTTGTCAAGGTCCCTCTCTCGAACGCTGTCTCGATATGCATTTTCGCTCAACATATAACGTCACCTATTCCCCTGAATGGAATGAGGTTTGCTCGGCCTGGTCATCTTGTCAAACGCCGCGGCACCTTCGATCTCTTCTTCGAACATCTGGCATCACTTTCCTCGACGGCCGGTCTGGCTCAGATGTTCGATTCTAAAATCGTCCGCGCTCATGTTTCGGCTGCTGGCGCAAAAGGCGGCAGAAAGGTCAGGCACTCGGCCGGCCACGCAGCGGTTTCACGACCAGAATCTATCTGAAGACGGATTTCGACGGGTTGCTAATTGCGTTCGATCTGACTGGAGGCAAAAAAGGCGATGCTCCGCATCTCTGGATCCTGCTAGACCTCGGTCCTGATGCAACACATCGCGCGGCTGTCGTGGACAAGGCTATGCTAGCAAGGCTAACTGCAACACAGCCCGTTCTCGTGGCCTCATTCCAGTGATCCCGCATAAAACCAACGAGAAAGACAAATCCACCCGCTTTGCCAAGGCCATCTACCGAGGCCGCGCCCGCATCAAGCAGGCTGTCGGGAAACTTAAACGCAACCTTTCAGCCACCGTTTCAATCGCCGCAGCATTCAACCCCATCATATCCGTCCACACAGCCTAGCCAAAGATTGTCTGAGCGATTGAGGTGCGGCTTGTTGGTCCTGCAACCGCTGAGACTTTGCGGGGTATGGCACCAAGTGCAGAGAAGCGTTCACCAACTGATCCGAGTTGGTGTGGTAAACTATTTTTTTGACTTTAATGACGCGAGTTCGCGCTCGAGCGCAGCGATCTTTTCATCTTTATCTTCTTCATGAGCTTTTGACCTCATGCGCCATGCAATGATGTATGTAGCGAGGAAGGCAATAGCTGCGATCACCAAGCCGATAATTGTTTCTACTTCGGACGGCGAGCCAACAAGCGACATAAACCCGATGAAAACTAGAACAGCGACTACAACTGAAATGATCAACATTTTTGCTTCGTTCCCCTAAAGTTAGGGCTTAATCGTGCGCCTGTCGGCACATTTCAATGATCTATGGCGCGGCAACTTGCAGCTTGTCAAACTCGATATGAAGTGATTCAGCTTGTTTTAACAGGTCAAGATATAGCTCCGAAAGCAACTACGCGCCACCAAATGCGAATGTCCACTTTCTTGTTCGCGGAGGTGGATAGCCGACCGTCAGCAATCGGCTTCCATTTAGTCGTAGCTATGAACTCATAGCGCAAGACAGCATTTCGCATTTCTAGAAATTGAATAGGCCGGTGAAGCGAACACTTTACCGGCCTTTCTCTCTGCCCGGGTCCCGGGTGGCCTGCAGCCCGCCAAGGCTGCAAGCGACGGGTCACAGTCGCCAAACGTAGCCCCGTCCGGTAAGCACACAGAATCCTCACCGCACCCGGTTGCCTGCGCAGGCGACGCGGTGTGTGGCAGATTCGGACATATCCCACAATGCAAGGAATGATCTCGGTGCGGCCCGTGTCGCCGCCGGCCGCCTATCTTGGCGGCAAAAAACGTCTCGCCAAGCGCGTTTCCTCCATCATCGAACAGACCCCGCACGACCTCTACGCCGAGCCTTTTGTCGGCATGGGCGGCGTGTTCTTCCGTCGTTCTCTCGCTGCCCGCTGCGAGGTCATCAATGACTATTCCGGCGACGTGATCACGCTCTTTCGGATACTGCAGCGGCATTATCCGCAATTTCTGGAAGTGATGAAATTCCAGCTCACCTCCAGGCGGGAGTTCGAACGGCTGACCGCGACGGACCCGGCAACGCTCACTGACCTCGAGCGCTCCGCCCGCTTTCTCTATCTCCAGCGCCTTGCCTTCGGCGGCAAGATCATGGGCCGCAGTTTCGGCGTTGATCGCCATGGGCCGGCCCGCTTCGATCTGACGCGTCTGGGACCTATCCTCGAAGAAATTCATGAACGTCTATCCAGTGTTGTCATCGAGAACCTGGACTGGCGCGCCTTCATCGATCGCTATGACAGGGAAGGGGCCTTGTTCTACCTCGATCCGCCCTATTATGGCTGCGAGACCGACTACAGCAGGGACAGCTTCAAGCGCGCCGATTTTGCCGAAATGGCGGAACGGCTGGCCGATATCAAGGGACGGTTTATTCTTTCGCTGAATGATCGGCCGGAAGTGCGGGAAATCTTCTCGGCTTTCGAGTTTGCAGATGTGAAGCTCGACTATACGGTCGGCAGCGGTGGGCAAAAGGCAGTGGGCGAGGTGATCATTGTCGATCGCGCCGATGATACGCAGGAACGGAATTACCCTTTGTTCTGACGTGTGAGCAGGATAGGGGAATTCTGGCCAATTTGGTTTACACGACCTACAAAAAGTTCAATGTTTCTGTGAAGGGCGGTTTACAGCTAGATTGTCCAAAGCCCCTGCGCTCAAGGGGATTCATCGTGGCCTTCTAAGCCGACGGTCGCAGGTTCGAATCCTGCAGGGGTCGCCAAGTTTTTCAGGTGGTTAGGCTTATTGCGCTGCACAAATGGTAGCCGGTTTACGGGCTGGTTTACAATTTCCGTAATCAGGTACCGCCTTATAGCACGGCTCATGCAACAATCCTATTTGCCTGTGTATCTCCTGCGTTCCCTGAGAACCGCCTGATAGTTCGAGAGCAGGATTATTGCACCGCCGAGGAAAACCCAAAGGTCGATGGCTTCGCCATAGGCGTAGTAACCAACAATGGCCGCCAGGGGCACGCGCAGAAAATCGATGGGTATCACGACCGATGCTTCGAGCCTTTTGAGGGCCTGCGCCTGGCAGAAGTGGGCACTGAGGGCGCCAATGCCGGCGACCAGCATCCACGGCACATCGGTCCAGCTGACCGGCTGCCAGTCCGTGAGGGCGAAAACAAAACCCAAGGGTAGCTGGATCAGGATCATCCAGACAACAATCACACCGGGCGAACACTCGCGTGTCAGCTCTTTCACGCAGATCAGAGCCAGGGCGTAAAACGCAGCGGCCAGCAGGACGAGGCTCGCCGCCGGATCAATCATTCCAAGGCCCGGGCGTGCAATGACCAATACACCGAGGAACCCGCCAAGGGTGGCCAGAATGCGTGGACGGGTCAGCTTCTCCTTGAGGAAAAGCCAGGCGAAGAACGCGACCCAGATTGGCATTGTGAATTCCAGCGCGAAAACCGATGCCAGCGGCAGGAGGACGACGCCGATTGTCCAGAAATACTGCCCGGTAAAGTGGACGACATTCCGGATAATGTGCAGGCGGACCATTTTTGCCTGCCTTATCTCGGGCAGGAATTGTCTTGCCAGGACGATAATGATGCCCAAGCCGACCAGTGCGCGGAAGAACAGGACCTGCCTGATGGATAATGACGTGGCGAGTTCGCGGGAGCCAACGGACATCCCGATAAAAGCGGCCATGCTCAGTGCGACCCATATCAGGCCTTGTGAAAATTCTGCCCGGCTGCGGGGCTGATCCAGCTTGAGGTTAGCAGACATTGTGTTTCTGTTCTCGCTCGAAAGAGCGTCTGGAGACTGAGGCTTTGCGGGCTGATCGTTCACGGCGGATGAACAGCCCATTGCCCTTCAGGGGCAACAAACCGGATAGCGTGTTCAAAGAGGGCAGGGCCTAAAGCTCGGCCGGGTCCTGCGGCTGGTTGACCGATTCCACCGTCAGGCGGCAGACCCGGCCGTCTCGTGTCGTCCAGTCGATTGAATGCCCGGCTTTCAGACCGATCAACGCTGCGCCGATGGGCGTCAGAACGGAAATCTTGCCTTCAGCGATATCGGCCTTTCCGGGATAAACCAGCGTTACCTGTCGGTCTTCGCCGAGATCGGTCGTGAAATGAACAGACGAGCCCATACGCACCACATCAGTAGCAATGCGTTCGTCTTCAACGATACGAGCGCGTTCGAGTTCGCTGAGAAGAAAATCGGCGATCTCTGCATTCTGATCGGCAAAGCGTTCGGCAAGAAGCAGAAGGCGCTTGTGGTCGGTTTGCGTCAGAACAATTGCAGGTTTGCGCAGTTTCTTTTGGTTTGAAGGCATAGTCCATCTCCTTGCTGAGATCATCAGCAAAATGAACGCCGCGAGCGCGGGCGTTATCTCTGCTATTTAGGGATTTGTGTCGCTTGACAGGCGCTGTTTCGAGCGCCCGGTGGCAAAATGCCTGTGCCCCGCGACCGGGGCGCGACGCGACCAGGCCGGGGGCTATTTGCCTACGATGAGGCGAACCCGTTGAGAGCGGAGATGGAAACGCGTGTTGTTCATGAGCCAAGGTGTGGCTTTGAACTGACCTTGAGTCAACCCGGCATCTTTGTGCGAAGGTGCGTCGAAGTGTCTGGGAATGATTTCATCGAGGGGCCGCTTGTGTCAAAGCCGGCGGCCAATGAGCCGAAATGCCAGTGCTATTGTGTTGTCTGATGCCGTTGTTGTCGTCCGGGCGAGAAACTCGCAACGGAGCGCGGCGGGACATGCCGGACTACGGTATCAGCTTGGTTTTCGACCCGGCGCCGAATTCGGGCTGTGGCCTATCTGCCGCAGACAACCAGCCGTAGCGATCCAGACCTTCGATCATGCTTTCCTTGCCTTACGGGCAATCGCGGTCTTCAAGCACCGGCTTCGAAGCGACGGCGCTGGCGGGAGAAGCGCGGCCCTGAAAAGGCCGCGCAGCAGGACGGCGGATTTAGCCGTCATATTCTTCATCGGTAACATGCGCGCCCCAGTCAACGGCCGAGCCATCGACGGCTTTCTGAATGGCGTAATGGGTTACCGAAGTCGTATCGGTCGCGCCATGCCAGTGCTCGACATCCGGCGGGCACCAGACAACGTCGCCGGCGCTCATGATCTGCTTTTCCTGGCCGCGTTCCTGCACCCATCCGGTGCCGGAGGTCACGACCAGGATCTGGCCGGCCGGGTGTGTGTGCCATGCGGAGCGGGCGCCCGGAAGGAAGGTAACCTCACCGGCATTGACGTCGCCCATTACCGGCGGGAAAACCGGCGCCACATAGGCGGTTCCGGTAAAGACCTCGGCATCGCCGATTTGTCCGGCACGCTCCGCGTGGCGGCTGATTTCCATTGATTGTGCGAAGGCCGTCGGGGCGGCGGCGAGAAGGACAGCAAGTGTGAGTAGGGTTCGTTTCATTTCCGGTCGTCTCCTGTTCGTGAACACTGGGGCGGCCTGATGGCGCAACCTTGAGGGTTGGAATTCCAACCACGATCCGAACATGGCTCCCGGGATTTTCAGAATAATGCTTCAGATTCACAAGTCGGTCATGTGCTGGATTCATGAAAGCCCGACAGGCCCTGAACTCCAGGCATCACGCGCTCCTGTGACGAACTCGCCGACCCTATGCGGACCGATAACAAATTCGTGAATCGATGAAGAACTGTCCGCAGAATTGATGACCTTCCTTCATAAGGACGGCAGTCGGTGCCGGCTAGGGAACCGTTTTCTTGATAAAAATCAGGGAGCTATGCTGTGACGTCATAGTGTGCATGCCATCTCTTCAATTTTAACCGGGCAGCCGGGGTTCTATATCATGTGTGTGAAAGGACCGCGTAATGGCATTGCTCACCCCCGCGCCGCAAACAAACCCGGCGTCATTTCATAAGACGTCCGTGATTTTCCGGCGCAAACTGCGCCAGAGCCTGGTTGCTCAGATGGCTGCGCTTTTCTGCATCTGGATTGCCGGTGAAGTGATTTCGCGCGGTCTTGGCCTGCCCATCCCCGGCAGCGTGGTCGGCATGATGTTCCTGCTTATGGCCTTGATCTCCGGCGCTGTGCAGCCCGCCAGCATCCGGCGCGGTGCCCGCTGGTTCATTGCCGAACTTCTGCTCTTCTTCGTACCCGCTGTTCTGGCCGTGCTGGATCATCCCGAATTTCTGGGCATTGATGGCCTGAAAATCATGGCGGTCATTTTGTGCGGCGTTGTCTGTGTGATGGTTACGACCGCGCTTTCCGTCGATCTCGGTTTCCGGCTGATGGCAAGGCTGAATTCGGACAACACGTGATGCCCTTCCTCGGAATGCTTACGGCAACGGTTTTCTGGTCGTTGCTGACCATTGCCTTTTACATTGTCTCCAAGAAGCTCAATCGCCGCTTTGCCTCACCGCTGACGGCGCCACTGGTGTTGACGCCGGCGCTGTTGATTGTCGTCGCCCTGATCCTGCGTCAGAGCTATTCCGGCTATATTCATGCCACCCACTGGCTGGTGATGATGCTTGGCCCGGCAACGGTGGCCTTTGCGCTGCCGATCTTCGAACAGAGAGACATGATCAGGCGTTACTGGCCCCTGCTTTTGATCGGCGTGGTGGCCGGCAGCGGCACGGCCATGCTTTCGGCCTGGGGCATGGCCGATCTGTTGGGCCTCAACGAAAGCCTGCGATTGAGCCTCATGCCGCGTTCGTTCAGCACGCCTTTCGCCATGACCGTCTCGGAAGATATCGGCGGTATTCCCGATCTCACTGCCGTCTTCGTGGTTATCACCGGCGTTGCCGGTGCGCTGATCGGCGAGGTTCTGCTGCATGTTCTGCCGCTGCGTTCTGCGCTGGCGCGCGGCGCCCTGTTCGGCATGGGGGCCCATGGCGCGGGCGTGGCCAAGGCTACGGAGATTGGCAAGGAAGAAAGCTCGGTCGCCGGCCTGATGATGGTCCTCGTGGGCGTCGTGAACGTGCTGGGCGCGCCATTCCTGCATATGCTTTTGCAATAGAGAATTTATGCGGGCGCCATCGACTTAGGTAGTACCGGCGGATTTGATGAAGTTGAATGCCATTGCGATTGAAGCGATGGCATGAAAATCATGCCGCCCTCCACATCAGTCGACGCCTTATGAACGAGACAAAGCGCTGCCGGGGATTCCATTCCTTAAAATTATGGCTATCGACCCACACGTTAAAGTATGTGTCTTGTAATAAATCTCTCAATTCGCGAGTAAAATAAAATTTATTCATAACGGAACATATCTACACTTTATGCATTGTAACCATAATTCGACTAAAATTTGTCGCATTTATGCGTCTTTAACTAATTTAGACGATCGTGATAAGATCATTACCCAACGCGTTTGAACGCGTTCTTTGAAAGAGGGGGCAGATATGCGTAAAATTGCTTTGATTACGTTGGCTTCTTTGATGAGCGGCGTCTCGGCCAATGCGGCCGATATCATTATGACTCCCGTGCCACAGCAAGAGGTGCCTCCGATGAGGGATGTGCCCACCGCTTTCAACTGGCAGGGGTTTTATGTCGGTGGAGTCGGCGGCTGGGTGTGGACCGAAGCGGAACCCAACACATTCAGGATACGTCAGTCGAGCCTTGATTCAAACAATGGGTTGATCGGCGGTTTTGTCGGTTACAATTACCAGTTCGAAAATAATTTCGTGCTGGGTGTTGAAGGTGAGCTCGATTATAATTTTGGCGCAGATGATCAAAACCTGGACGTTCTTTTGAACGGTTCCTATCAGCCAATGAATGGCAAGCTTGATCTCCAGTGGGGTGGATCGATCCGTGCCCGCGCGGGCTACGCCTTTGATCAGGCACTCATCTATGCCACAGGCGGCTGGGAAGTTGTCGGCGCTCGCCTGAAGGCTTCGGGGCCCGGTGGAAGCATCGATACAGACGACCAGGCATTCAACGGTTGGACCATCGGTGCCGGTGCTGAATACGCCTTTACAAAGAACCTGTTCGGCCGTGTTGAATATCGATACTCGCATTTCCCGAAGGTCGATCATCCCTTTGGTTTCGACAACAGTTTCAGCGTGAAGTCCCATCAAAACCGCGTGCAGATCGGTTTGGGCTACAGCTTCTAGAATACTTTAGATCGGGATTGGTTACGGGGCGGGTTAAGCTTTAATCCGCCCTTTTCGGCGCTTCCATTCTGGGCGGCCATCTATTTCGCGCTTCTCCTCTCACGTGATGTCGGGATTGTCGTGCTGTCCAACGCGACCCCGGTGCGAGCGGTCGAATCGATCGGCGCGAGCTTTACCGACATGGTGCAGACCGGCATTGTGACGCGTGACTGGTTTGCAGGCTTTTAAACCTCACGGAGCGGGGCGGCCGGAAATCTGTGGCCGCAGCGCCGTCTCCCGCAAGCTATTGCACCGGACGCTATCGAGAAATGCTCCATCGACTATGACCATGTGGTTGCCGCCGCTTCGACGGCGGCGTCCGCCTGAGGTCGGTTGCCTGAAAAATCGATGTTTTCCTGACTTGTCTTCAAGGCTCTGGAACCGGTCACCGTCCAGCGACGTTCTTTCAAAACGGTTTTCGCGCGTCTGGCCTGCTTCGGTTTGGTCCATCAGAAGGCATTGCCGGCGGTTGTGCGCAGCCGGGCCGTTTTCTCGCTGTCGAGATTGTGACAATCTGAACGCGAGGAAATCAATATCAGCATTTGCGTCCAAACCGGACAGCAGAACGGAAAGTCATGATCGCGTTCATCGGTGTTTCCCCCGCCATTGTGGCACTGGTGCTTCTGGCGCTTCTCTTCGCAGCCTTCACGATCGAAAAATATCCGCCCGATGTCACTGCCGTCATCGGTGCGGCGCTGTTCATCGTCCTTGGCCTGGTGTCTGCGGATGATGTGATGAGTGTCTTTTCCAGCTCCGCCCCGATTACCATCGGAGCGATGTTCGTGGTGTCGGGGGCTTTGCTGCGGACAGGCGTTCTGGATGCACTTGCCGATTTCATCGTGGGACGGGCCAAATCCCACCCTGTTTTTGCGATCATGATCTTTATCGTTATCGCAGCATCCGCTTCCGCCTTCATGAACAGTACGCCGGTTGTCCTTGTCCTCATACCGGTGGTGGTGCGTCTTGCCGCAAGCCTGAGCATGGCGCCCACGCGATTGCTGATACCGCTTTCCTACACCGCCATTCTGGGCGGAACCTGCACATTGATCGGCACGTCGACCAATCTTCTGGTGGCGGGGGTGGCGCAACAGAATGGTCTGGAGCCGTTCTCGATATTCGAGATTGCGCCTGTCGGCATCATCTCGGCGGTTGTGGGCGGCATTTCCGTCTTTGCGCTCGGCAGGTTTCTGCTGCCGCACCGGGAAACCGGCGAGAATGTCGGCGATGAAGAGACGCCGTTCCTGTCCGAGGTCACGGTTCTGTCCGACTATGCGGGTATTGGCAAAACGCTTGCGGAAATCAGCGACTTCCAGCGGTCCGGCATTCGGGTGACAGGCATTCGGCACGGGAGTGAGATCGAACGAAGCGGTTTGCCAGAACACGTTCTCAAGCAGGGTGACGCAGTGATCCTGATCGCCCCGACATCCGAACTTCTGACCTTTGAAGAACAGGCCGGTCTGCAGGTCGGCTTGCAGCGCTCGGTCTTGCTGGAACCGGACGCCGAAGTCCGGGTGGCCGAGGTCATCGTGTCGCCATCGCGCAGAAGTTCCGGCACGACAATAGCGAACCTGGCGCTCGGGCGGCGCGCAGGCATGCGCGTGCTGGGGGCCTATCGCGCCAGTCATGTGGCAGGGCCGGACCTGCCCAATGTTCAATTGCGTCCGGCCGACAAACTGCTTCTTGAAGGCACGTCGGAAGGGTTCAGCGATCTGTCGAGGGTTGGCGATGTGGTTTCCGTGACAGAGCCCGGCGGCCGCGCCTTTCGTCGTCGTCAGGCACCGATCGCCGTCTTGACCCTGATCGGCATTGTCACCCTTGCTGCATTCAATGTCTTGCCAATCGGCATCCTTGCTCTTCTGGGCGTTGCCGTCATTCTCGCGCTTCGCTGCATTGACAGCGATGAAGCCTGGAAGACCATCGACGGGTCCATTCTTGTTCTGATCTTCGCGATGCTGATCGTGGGCTCCGGCCTGGAAAACAGCGGCGCCGTGGAGCTGGTCGTGAACATGCTGAAGCCATGGCTGGAAAACCTGTCACCGATGCTGATGCTGCTGGCGGTCTATTTTGTCGGCTCCATCCTGACGGAGACCGTTACCAACAATGCCGTTGCGGTTGTCTACACGCCCGTCGTCATCGCGCTTGCCACCCAGCTCGGCCTTGATCCCCGACCGTTTGTCGTTGCCGTGATGTTTTCAGCCAGTGCGAGCTTTGCCACACCGATCGGTTACCAGACCAACACGCTCGTTTATGGCGCTGGCAACTACCGGTTCGGCGATTTCCTGAAAATGGGAATCCCGATGAACATCATCGTCGGCTTGACGTCGGTTTTCGCGATCGGCCTTTTCTTCCCGATGTGAGGACCAACGCTGTATCGATGGCGCTACAAACCGGCGGCTACATCGGGGCCAGGAGTGACTTTCGGTTTTTGGGCGAGCGCGTCATAGCCTGCCGCTCCGGGATGGGCATTCCCTTGGCTTTATAATTGTCGCGTATCGATGAAACAGGCATCCTGCCGCAAAACAAGTTCCGAAATCTCAATTCGATTTCCGGGACAAAATTAGTGCCAGCGCCGATGACGTCGCGCCGAACACGCATGTCCCGGTCCAGCCCCAGGCGGCATATGCTGCACCGGCGAGACCGGCACCAGCAGCGCCTCCTGCGAGCATGGTCGCCATGAACACCGTGTTCAGTCGGCTGCGTGCAGTCGGATCAAGCGCATAGACGCGTGCCTGGTTGGCAACCTGCGAGGACTGTACCGCAAGGTCCAGGACCAGAATGCCTACAATCAAACCGGTGATGGAACCGCGCCAAAGACCGAAAATGAGAAAGGCCAGCACCACGAGCGCCGCGCCGAACGAGACCACAACAGCCGGCCCCTGACGGTCCGCAAAGCCGCCGGCAATGGGAGCCGCAAGCGCGCCTGCGACGCCGACAAGCGCCAAGAGACCGACCGCCGTGCCACCGAGTTGATAGGGCGGTTCAAACAACAACAATGCGAGATTTGACCAAAAACCGATGAAGGCTGCAAAGATCAGGAATTGCACCATGACCGCCCTCCGGAGAGCAGCATGCGCCCGTATCAGTGTCCAAAGAGACCCAAGCAGGCGCGGATAACTCAAGTGGGTCGTCGGCGGCACGCGCGGTAACCAGATTGCCAATGCGACAGCGACCGCCGTCATCAGGACGGCAGCAAACCAGAATACGTATGTCCAGCCCCAAAGGTCCGAAATTGCACCGCTGATGGTGCGGGCAAGCAGTATGCCGATGAGGATGCCGCCTGTCACTTTGCCGAGAATGCGCCCGCGTTCCGAAGGCGGAGCCAGATGCACGGCGAGAGGAACGATCTGTTGTGCAACGGTGGCAAACAGGCCAACCGCAAGGCTTGCGATTGCAAGCCATATGAAGCCTGGCGAGATGGCCGCGCCGATCAACGCTGCCACCAGAGTTCCAATGGTCGCGAGGATGAGAGACTTGCGTTCCAGTCGATCCCCGAGCGGAGCGAGAAAAAGCACGCCGAGCGCGTTTCCGGCTTGCGTCAACACCGGCACAATGGCGGCGATCCCGGATGCCAGGCCGAAATCCGTCGTCAGATGGCCGAGAAACGCCTGATTGTAGTAGCTGTTGGCAACGGAGGCGCCAGCCCCCACCGCCAAAAGACGAACAAGAGCGGCCGGCAGGTGATCAGGTTGATGAGGATGAGTTTGCATGAATGCAGACATACATTTCGGCACCAGTCGGACAAATCATTTCTATTGTCGGATGATTTAGTTCAGCTAAACTCTGCCTTATGACACTACCTGTTTCTTTCAGCGCGCTACGCGCCTTCATCGAAGTCGGGCAGCAAGGCAGCATTAAACGCGCCGCGTTGGAATTGAATGTCACTCCGGGGGCTGTGAGCCAGCAGGTCAAGTCGCTGGAAACAAGGTTTGGCGTCAAACTGCTTCAGCGCGGCAATCGTGAAGTGAAGCTGTCGGCACATGGCCTCAGGCTGTTCAACATGGTTGCGCCGGGATTTGAGCAGATCGATGCCGCGGTTCAGGTATTCGAAGATCGTCGTGCGAAGCCACGTTCTCTCGTCGTCAGCACGACGCCGTCTTTTGCCGCCTGTTGGCTTGCGCCCCGCCTCGGTGGTTTCACCGCACAACATCCCGAGATAGAGGTGCGGGTTGAAACATCAGTCCAGCTTGCTGACATGAAGAACGGCATGGTTGACGTTGCGATACGGCACGGTTCCGGCGAATATTCCGGTCTTGACGCCACCGTGCTGTTCGAACCGCGTCTCATCGCGATCGCAAGTCCTTCACTCCTGCTTGATGGCCCCCTGACCGATCCGGTCGATTGCCTGCGTTATCCGCTGTTGCAGGATCGCGACCGGGTCGAATGGGCGACCTGGTTTCGCGCGCTTGGCGTCAAGGCCGGCCGCAACGCATCGAAAGGGCCGAGTTATGCCGACGACGCCATGTTAATCCAAGGCGCCAGTGCCGGACAGGGCCTTGCCGTCGTGCGGGATGTTTATGCTGCCGGCGCTCTGAAAACCGGAAGCGTGGTTCTCGCAATCGACGCGCCTGTTCCAACGAAGGAAAGTTATTTCGTGGTCGTCCACCCAAACAAGCTGACCGTTCCCAAGATCGCGGCTTTCCGGCGCTGGATCAAACGAGAGGCCGGCGCTGTATGAACCCGTCTTTTGAAACCGTCAAAACCATTTGATTTTATCTGCACTCCTACGCTTCATTGGCGCCCTGTCTCAGCCAGGAACGCGTCGTCGCATTGACGAGCGACTGCACTGCGGCCGAGCTCAGCGAGCGGCAGGCGATGGAGAGGTCAAGCGGGTTTGGGCCATCCACCAGCGGCCGCATGGTGAGCGAGGAGGGCATGACCCGCTCTGCATATTCCGGCATCAGCGTCAGCGTATCGGTCACCAGCATCAGGGAAAAGGCTGCCGCTATGTCGGCAGCGCTGTGCGTGGGTTCGAGAATGACATTGTTTTCCTCGCACCAGATGTCGATTGTCCGCCGCAGGGCAGGCCCGACGCGTTCGTTGATGGCGACCAGCGCGTGACCGGCAATGTCGTCGATGGAAAGCGCATCGCGGGCGGCGAGGGGGTGGTCCGCCCGCATGAAAGCGGCGATGCGGTGTCTGTCGATCGAATTGGAGCGCACGCCCCGCAGGGACGTCGCGCCCCGGACGAAGGCGAAATCCAGATTGCCGTCATGCACCGCCTGCAAGAGCGCGACGGACGACCGGCTGGTCACGACGATTTCCAGATCGTCTGCCTCCTTTTTGAGAATTCCGCGCAACCGCGGCAGAATGTCGGCTTCAAGGCCGGAAATGATCCCAACCCGCAACAGCAGCGACGATGCCTTGAGGCGTGAGACGGAACTGTCGACCTGTCTGAGGATCTGCCGGGCATGGCCGAGGAAGATCTGCCCCTCGCGGGTCAGGCGCATCCCGCGCGTCTCGCGCGCAAACAGCATCACGCCAAGCTCTGCTTCCAGATCGCGCAACTGCCGGCTCAGCGAAGGCTGTGCCGTGTGAAGCGTCGAGCGCGCGGCCTCGCTGACGCTGCCTTCATCCGCCACCGCGACGAAATACCGTAAATGCCGAAGTTCCATTCTGCCCATACCTCGCAAGCATGGGCGATAGCACTAGCAAGTCTTTGTATCGATTTAAAGCCGGGAGTAGCTATGGGCGCGACGTCTGGCGGAGCCTGCCTTTTTGCCCGGTTCTCCGCCGCCTTTCGGAGTGACAGGAGACAACAATGAAACAAGAACATGAAATTCTGTTCGAACCGATGAAGATCGGCTCTGTGGAAATCAAGAACCGGTATGTGATGGAACCGATCGGGCCGGTCGGCTTCTGCGATGCCGATGGCGCCTATAACCAGCGCGGCGTCGAATATTATGTGGAGCGCGCCAAGGGCGGCGCGGGCCTGATCATGACCGGCGTGACGATGGTGGAAAACGAGATTGAACAATGCGTCATGCCATCGGCGCCCTGTCCGACGCTGAACCCGCACAGCTTCATCCGGACCGGCAAGGTCATGAGCGAGCGTATTCACGCCTATGACGCCAAACTGTTCCTGCAGCTTTCGGCCGGCTTCGGCCGCGTCGGCGTTCCTTCCGTCATCGGAACGGTCGCCATTGCGCCGTCGCCGATCCCGCATCGCTGGATGGATGGCGTTATCTGTCGGGCGCTGACGGTCGAGGAAATCAGGACTTATGTGCGCAAGTTCGCCGACAGCGCCGAAATCGCCCAGCAGGCGGGTTTCGACGGCATCGAGATCCACGCCGTTCATGAGGGCTATCTGCTCGACCAGTTCGCCATTTCGATGTTCAACCAGCGCACCGACGAATATGGCGGCAGCCTTGAAAACCGGCTGCGGTTTGCGGTTGAAATCGTGCAGGCGATCAAGGAACGTTGTGGCAACGATTATCCGGTATCGCTGCGTTATTCGATCAAGAGCTTCATCAAGGGCTGGAAACAAGGCGGCCTGCCGGGCGAGGATTTCGCCGAAATGGGCCGTGATATCCCTGAGGGCATCGAGGCTGCAAAGCTTCTCGAAGCCGCCGGTTACGACGCCTTCAACGGCGATGTCGGTTCCTATGACAGCTGGTACTGGAGCCATCCGCCGATGTATCAGGCCAAGGGGCTCTACACGCCTTACAATGAAATACTGAAAAAGGCGGTCAGCGTGCCGGTGATCACCGCCGGCCGCATGGACGATCCCGACCGCGCGGTCAACGCGATCCACAACAGGCAGGCCGACTTTATCGGTCTGGCCCGGCCGCTGCTGGCCGACCCGCAGCTTCCCAACAAGGTGCGGGCGGAGAAATTCGAAAAGGTCCGTCCCTGCATTTCCTGTCAGGAAGGCTGTCTTGGCAGGCTGGCGGCCTATACCCAGGTTTCCTGCGCGGTGAACCCGGCCTGCGGACGGGAAGCGGAATATGGCCTGACCCCGGCATTGGAGAAGAAATCGGTGATGATCGTCGGCGGCGGCATTGCCGGCATGGAGGCGGCCCGCGTTGCGGCGCTGCGCGGCCATGTGGTGACGCTTTACGAGAAGACGGACCGCCTCGGCGGGGTCGTCATTCCCGGCGGCGTGCCGGATTTCAAGGAGGACGATCACGGTCTGATCAACTGGTATGAACGGGCGCTGCGCGACCTGAAGGTGCCGGTGGTCTTCAACAGGGACGTCACGCCGGCGGCCGTCGAAAAGGCTGATCCCGATGTGCTGATCGTCGCCACCGGTGCACGGCCGAAACGCCTGAAGATCGGCGACGCCGAAAATGTCCTGACCGCCGAAGACGTGCTGAACGGCGTGAAAGACCCCGGCGACAGCGCCATCGTCATCGGCGCGGGCCTTGTCGGCTGCGAAACGGCGATGTGGCTGCATGACAAGGGCAAGAAGGTCACCATCGTCGAAATGGCTGATGACATTCTGGCGCTGACCGGGCCGCTCTGTCACGCCAATCACGACATGCTGCACGATCTGATGCATTTCAAGAAGATCGGCGTCATGACCTCAAGCCGGGTCACGGCCCCGGCGCCGGGTGGCTTCAAGGTTGTAACCGGCGATGCGGAAACCCTGGTGGAAGCCGACAGCGCAATCCTGGCCGTCGGCTACAGCTCGAACCGCGATCTCTACAACGAGGTCCGCAACATGGTGCCGGAAGTCTATACCTTCGGCGATGCGCGGCATGTGTCCAACATCATGTACGCGATCTGGGACGCCTATGAGGTCGCGCGGTCGATCTGATCGGAGCTGAACAGCTGAAAATCCGTCGCCATGTGCTGGTGCATATGGCGACGGCTTTATATGACCGTGTTGAAATATACCCTGTCAGGGGGATGGTGATCGGATTTAGCGGTCATGCGATGGAGGAGGGCAAGCGCCAATGCGCCCTGAAGCTCGGTGATATGCTCCCAAACCTGATGAGCGTTCTGCAGCCTCGTGTTGGTATTGCAACTCCCTTCCGAAAGGAAAGGAGCGCGCTGTTTGTTTACCGACATTTGAAAAGTTTCTTGAAGTTCGCGCAGTGAAAAAGCGTCACGGAAAATATAAGATATTGTTATTTAATTGTTTTTAATTGTATAGGAAAACTTTCCAGGAGAGGGGATGCCCCACGGACTGCACGAAAAAATTTCCGTTTCGCGCAGTCTTGTGCTTCATTGGCAACTTCAGAAACAAGCATCAAACCACTGAAGAAGATTCTGTTTCTCTTGCGTGGAACGATGCAGCGAGCCTATGGTTCGATGGAATTTCTGGTCAGTCTATGATGACGTTAGATACTGTTCCTGAGCATTCTCATTGCGCCATAAAATCCACAAACATGGGAGTCCGTCCGGATGAAAAAGACCCTTCTGCTTTCCTCCTGCCTTGCGCTTTTACTGGCCGCGCCGGCCTATGCCGCGAACCCTGAGCCGGATGAAACGCTGGCTGACGATCAGAGCCTTAGTTACTGGCTGCTTGATTCCATCAAGACCAAGGATCCGCAGCTCAACAGCACGATCCAGGGTTCGCATGTGGCCCGCCAGCTGTTTGAAGGGCTTTATAGTCAGGACAATGCGGGCGATCTCGTTCCCGGCGTGGCGACCGATTACGATGTCTCCGACGACCAGACCGTCTACACCTTTCATCTTCGCCCCGACGCAAAATGGTCCAACGGCGATCCGGTGACAGCCGGCGATTTTGTCTTTGCATGGCAGCGCCTTGCCGATCCCGCGACCGGTTCGACATACGCATGGTATGAAGAGCTGATGAATGTGAAGAACGCAGCGTCCATTATTGCGGGCGATACCGATCCTTCGGAACTGGGCGTCAAGGCTGTTGATGACCACACGCTGGAAGTCACGCTTGAAAGCCCGATCCCGTTCTTCGTCAAGATGCTGACCCACACATCGACCTTCCCGGTCAACCAGGCCGTGGTCGAAGAATATGGCGACCAGTGGACCCTGCCGGAAAACATGGTCGGCAATGGCGCCTACAAGCTGGTTGAAGACAAGCTCGGTCAAGATCTCACGCTTGAGCGCAACGAGAACTACTGGGACAACGACAATACCGTCATCGACAGCATTCATTTCCAGGCGATCAACGACAAGAACGCAGCGTTGACGCGCTATCTGGCCGGTGAACTGGACTATATCGAGCTGCCGTCCGGCCAGTTCCCGCGCCTGAAGGAAGAATATCCGGAGCAGACGCATGCCGTGCCGCGTTCGTGCACCTATGCCTATCTGTTCAACCTTTCCGACAAGGGACCGGAAGCGCTGAAGGATGTGCGTGTGCGCAAGGCGCTCTCCTATGCGCTCAACCGCGACATCATCGTCAACAACATCACCCGCAGTGGCGAAAAGCCGGCCTATAGCTGGACCTATTACGCCACTGCCGATTTCGAGCCGCCGGTCACCGATTATTCTGAGTGGTCGCAGCAAGAGCGCAATGAGAAAGCAGTCGAGCTTCTCAAGGAAGCCGGATACGACAAGAGCAATCCGCTGGAACTGACGCTTTCCTACAACACCTCCGACGACCACAAGAAGATCGCCATTGCCGCCCAGCAGTTCTGGAAGGCCATCGGCGTCAATGTCACGCTCAACAACACCGAGTGGAAGGTCTATCTCGACAACCTCAAGAATTACAATTTCGATATCGGCCGTTACGCCTGGTGCGGCGACTATGACGAAGCGTCCACCTATCTCGATTATTTCCGCTCCGGCGGCATGAACTATGGTGGTTTTGACGACCCCGATTATGATGCCGTGATGAAGGCATCGCTGACGGCGGAAGATCCGTCGGCCGATTACGACAAGGCCGAGCAGATCCTGGCCGAGGAAATGCCGCTGGCGCCGATCTATTTCTATTCGACGCCGGTTATGGTGCCTGCCGACCTGAAGGGACTTCCGGTCGAAAACGTGCTTCAGAACTGGTACGCGAAAGACCTTTATCGCGTCGCCAATTAAGGATATGAAACCGGCCTCGCGGGTGCGGCGGCAGTTGCCGTTGCCCCGCGGGGCCGCATCGTCCGTATTGTCCGAACCTGACGAGCCTTTTTTGTTTGAGGCATGAGGGGAGGGCTGGAGCACAAGACCGAGCCAAGCCGAATATGACCGGTTACATCATCAAGCGCCTGTTTGTGGCGATCCCGACAATCCTGCTGCTGATTGTCTTTTCCTTCTTCCTGATGCACGCCGCTCCGGGCGGCCCGTTTTCCTCCGAGCGCGCTTTGCCGCCGCAGGTCCTTGCCAATATCAATGCAAAATACGGTCTCGACCAGCCGTTGTGGCAGCAGCTCGTCGATTATATCTGGGGCATTGTTTCGCGGTTCGATTTCGGCCCGTCATTCGTTTATCCGGATCAGACGGTCAACTCGATTATCGCGCAGGGCTTTCCGGTGACGCTGACCTACGGCCTGTTGTCGGCCATCGTCGCCGTGCTTGTCGGGGTCACGCTGGGCGTGGTTGCCGCTGTGCGGCACAATACCTGGCTCGACAGTCTGGCCGTCGGCATTTCGGTCGGTGCTCAGGTTCTGCCGAATTTCGTGATGGCACCGATCCTGGTGTTGATCTTCACGCTATGGCTGCGTTGGCTGCCCGGCGGCGGCTGGGAAGGGCTCGGCCATCCGGCCTACATGATCATGCCGGTGATTGCCCTTTCGACCTCCTACATGGCGTCGCTTGCCCGCATCACCCGTTCATCCATGCTGGAGGTGCTGAACTCCAACCATATTCGTACGGCCAAGGCCAAGGGGCTGCCGATGCGTCGCGTGGTGATGAAACATGCGCTCAAACCGTCGCTTCTGCCGGTGATTTCCTATCTCGGCCCGGCCTTTGTCGGCATGATCACCGGTTCGGTGGTGATCGACATGTATTTCTCGACCGGCGGCATTGGCAAGTTCTTCGTCGAATCCGCGCTCAACCGCGACTACGCCGTAATGATGGGCATCACCATTCTGCTCGGATCGCTGACCATCGCCTTCAATCTCTTCGTCGATATCCTTTACGCCTGGATCGACCCGAAAATCAGGTACTGAGCCATGCTGATCGAAAGAGAGAAAATTCAAAGCCTGTCCGAGGCCATGGCCGATGAAGCGGAGAAGGGGCGCTCGCCCTGGGCGGATGCCCGTATACGATTCTTCAAGAACAGGCAGGCCGTGGTCGGGCTCTGTCTGCTGATCTTCGTGATGGCCTTTGCGGCCTTCGGTCCGTGGATTGCGCGCTGGTCGATCGACGAGATCGATTTCATGGTCATGGGCGACATCGTGCGCGAAGGCGCGCCGTCGCTGGCAAACGGCCATTATTTCGGAACCGATGATCTCGGTCGCGATCTGTTCGCGCGAACGGTGCTCGGCACGCAGATTTCGCTGGCCGTCGGTCTTATCGGTGCTTCGATCGCGGTGATCGTCGGCACGATCTATGGCGCTGCGGCGGGCTTTCTCGGCGGGCGGGTCGACAACCTGATGATGCGCACCGTCGATATCCTGCTTGCCATCCCCTACATGTTCGTGCTGATCCTGTTGCTGGTGATGTTCGGCCGTTCGATCGTGCTGCTGTTTGTCGGCATCGGGCTGTTGTCCTGGCTCGACATGAGCCGCATCGTGCGCGGCCAGACGCTCTCGCTGAAAGGCCGTGAATATGTCGAGGCGGCGCGGGCGACGGGGGTTGCCTCCGGCACCATCATTCGCCGCCATATCGTTCCCAATCTGCTGGGCGTCGTCATTGTCTACGCGACATTGCTGGTACCGGGCATGATCCTGTCGGAAAGCTTCATCTCCTTCCTCGGCCTCGGGGTGCAGGAGCCGCTGACCAGTCTCGGCGCGCTGATCTCGCAAGGCGCGGCCACGATGAATTACGGCACGCTCTGGCAGCTGATCTTCCCGCTCTTCTTCTTCATCGTCACGTTGTTTTCCTTCTTCTTTCTGGGAGACGGGCTGCGCGACGCACTAGACCCGAAGGATCGCTGACATGGCGCTTCTCGATGTTTCCAATCTGGATATCCGGTTCACCACCAATTCCGGTCCCGTCTTTGCCGTGCGCGGTGTCGATTTCAAGCTCGATCGCGGCGAGACATTGGCAATCGTCGGCGAAAGCGGATCGGGCAAAAGCCAGACCGTTTTCGCGATGATGGGCCTGCTTGCCGCCAACGGCACGGCCTCCGGCTCGGTGCGGTTCGATGGAACCGAGATCCTCAATGCGTCGCCAAGGGTGATCAACCCCATCCGTGCCAACCGCATGGCGATCATCTTTCAGGACCCGATGACCTCGCTGAACCCCTATATGCGGGTTGCAGAACAGATGGCGGAAGTGCTGCAGCTCCACAAGGGCATGTCGAAACGCTCCGCCATTGCCGAAAGCGTGCGCATGCTGGATGCCGTGCGCATTCCCGATGCGAAATCGCGCGTCAGCCTTTATCCGCACGAGTTTTCCGGCGGTATGCGCCAGCGCGTGATGATCGCCATGGCACTGCTCTGTCGCCCCGAAGTGCTGATCGCCGACGAGCCGACGACAGCGCTCGACGTGACGGTTCAGGCGCAGATCATGCATCTTCTTTCCGACCTCCAGCGCGATTTCGGCATGGCCCTCATTCTCATCACCCATGATCTGGGCGTGGTTGCCGGTGCCGCCGAGCGGGCGATGGTGATGTATGGCGGGCAGGTCATGGAAAAGGGCCCGGTCGATGCGTTGTTCAAGAATGCGACGCATCCCTATACGCGCGGGCTTATCGGTTCCATTCCGCGCGTTGACCGCAGCGACGACATGCTCCGTTCCATCCCCGGCAATCCCCCCAATATGGCGCGTCTGCAGCAGGGCTGTCCGTTCGCGCCGCGCTGCGATTTCGCCGATGAGGACTGTCTGGACCATCTCGACCCGCTGACGGAGTTTGCGCCCGGGCGGCTGCGCGCCTGCAACCGGCCGATTGCCGTGGTGACCAGTGGCGACGCCGAAGCCAGGGGAGATGTGCAATGACAAGTGATGTTCTGCTGAAGGCGGAAGATGTCCGCGTCACGTTCGATATCCATCGTTCAAACAGTATGCCCTGGCAGAAGCCTCTGTCGCTGCATGCCGTCAACGGTGTCAGCTTCGAACTGCGCCCCGGGGAAACCCTGGGAATTGTCGGGGAATCCGGCTGTGGCAAGTCGACACTGGCGCGAGCGATGATCCGCATGGTTCCGGCAACGGGATCGGCGCTGTGGAACGGCGAGACCAACCTGCTGGAGCTTTCGCCGCGCGAGATGCTCAAATACCGTAGCGATATCCAGATGATCTTCCAGGACCCTCTGGCAAGCCTCAACCCGCGCATGAAGGTCGGCGATATCATCGCTGAGCCGCTCATTACCCACCAGAAGGGGATAGGCAAGGAAGAGGTGCGCGAACGGGTGCAGGAGATGATGAGCCGTGTCGGTCTTCTGCCCAACCAGATCAACCGCTATCCGCATGAATTCTCCGGCGGTCAGTGCCAGCGTATCGGCATTGCCCGCGCGCTGATCGTCCGTCCGAAGCTGATTATCTGTGATGAGCCGGTATCCGCGCTCGATGTTTCAATTCAGGCGCAGGTCATCAACCTGTTGATGGAGTTGCAGCGCGAGCTGGGCCTTGCGCTGATGTTCATCGCCCATGACCTGTCGGTGGTGAAGCATATTTCGACGCGGGTCATGGTGCTCTATCTCGGGCGGGTGATGGAGGTGGCGCCGAGCGATGAACTTTATGCCGCACCGCAGCACCCCTATACCCAGGCCCTGCTTTCCGCTGTGCCGATCCCCGATCCCGAAATCGAGCGCAACAAGACGGCGCTGCCGCTTGAAGGCGACCTGCCGAGCCCGCTCAATCCGCCATCGGGCTGTGTTTTCCGCACCCGCTGCCCGCGCGCGACGGCCATATGCGCCGAACAAACGCCCCCGCTGCGCACAGACCCGGATAAAGGCTCTCAGCACAGTTTTGCCTGCCATCATCCGGGGCCGGAGACAGAGGCGTTGACTGCGTGATTCACTGCGCGGAGCGATGAAGCCGACGGCCTTTCAGCCATTCACCACGCGATAATCGGCGGGCCGGCTTTTTGCGAGGACGAGACGCATATTCGGCAGGTCGTTGCCCTCCATCTTGCGCTCACGGTTTTCGGGGCTCAAATGTGCCCACCGCGCCGTCAGCCGCTCGTGCAGCGTCTTTTCCGGCACGTCGATGAAGACCGTCCTGTCGAACATCGCCGTGACCGGCTGCCAGCGGATATCGTCCAGAAGCAGATAATTGCCTTCGACGATGATCAGTCGTGCCTCAGGGCCGATGATGCGGGCCCCTGCGCGCGCGATTTCAATGCTGCGGTCAAACACCGGAACGGCGATTTCCGCACCGTCATCCGCTCGTATGCGCTGGAGGGCCGAGAGGAGGCCGCCGACATCAAATGTGTGCGGTGCGCCTTTACGCGCCAGATCCCCGCGCGCCTCAAGCACCATGTCGTCAAAGTGAAACCCGTCCATGGGAAGGATCTGAACCTTCCCGGGCATTTTGTTGTTAATCAAGGAAAAAAGCACATCGGAAACATGACTTTTCCCCGCACCCGGAGCACCCGCCAGAGCAATAAGCTGACGACGGCTGCCGGCCGCAAGCTCTTGCAACTCCAAAGCAAGCTCTTCCAGCCCGATTTTCGTGTCCATTCGTCTCCTCCCGGTCAAAGCGGCATTTTTTTGAAAGTGGCTATCCGTATTCGGGCCCAGGGTCATCGATGATCAGTCGCGGCGGCACGACAGAAACCTCGCCGGCGCGCTCTTCCTCGCTGGAAAGTTTTACCGCCACCTTAGTTCAGAACCGGCGTGAATTCTCAAGCTGCCAAACGGGAAAACGCCTTGGCGAGGACAATATACACCACGTTGAGCATTCCATCTTCCTGTAGCCATAAACGCCTCCTGTTTCGGGGAGTATCGATCGGTTGAATCTTTCTTGCACGCGTCGGCCCAAGTTATGACTGCGGCCGACGCTCACGCAGAGCCAGAATTTCGGAACCGTAAGTCACGCAATAGTGGTGCTTAGCATGCTCGACGGTGGTTTGACATGATATGGCGTGGAGGAGGAAGGCCGAAAAGCGCGAGCGAGAATGGCGGAGGAGGTGGGATTCGAACCCACGGTACGCTTTCACGCACGCCGGTTTTCAAGACCGGTGCCTTAAACCGCTCGGCCACTCCTCCGCAAAGGGCTGCGATCCCGGCTACCGGTGTTGATCAGCCGTTTTCGGTGCAGCGAACGGGCTTTATCATCGCTGTCTTGTGGCGGTCAATGCCGTATTCGCGCGGATATGCCGATATCGCCATGCGGAGATGATGCCCGGAACCGGATGGAATATCGATTGCAGTTATGGGTTGAATCGGCCGGGCGAATTTGATACCCGCCTTAAAGCAGCCACTAAGTCTCGCCATAGGGGACGATATTCAGATTTCAAGATGGTGGTTTCCGGCAGGTTTCAGCGGCTGGCCGATCAGGACAAATGAAAGAATTGCTGGCATGAGAGAATTTCGGTTATCTGCTTCGGTCGCCATGCTGGCCGTGACTGCATTGCTGAGCGCTTGCGCAACCACGGGCGATACATCCGAAACGAGCAAGGATGAGGCCGCCGAAACGGCCAAGACGTCCGCGGAAAAGACGGCGACGTCCAAGAGCCTCGGTTATCAGAAGATCGGAAAACCCTATCAGGTGAAGGGCAAGTGGTACACGCCGAAAAGCGTTGATAAATATTCCAAGGAAGGCCTCGCCTCCTGGTACGGTCCGAATTTCAATGGCGGGCGCACGGCCAATGGCGAAATTTACGACATGAACCACCTGTCGGCGGCACACAAGACCCTGCCTTTGCCGAGTTATGTTCGCGTCACCAATCTGAAAAACGACAGTTCCGTTATCGTGCGCGTCAATGACCGTGGTCCCTTTGTCTCCGGGCGGATCATCGATCTTTCGAAAAAGGCCGCGGAAATGCTCGATATGACCGGCGCCGGCGTTGCCGATGTGCGGGTCGATTATGTCGGGCCGGCATCCCGCTCAGCTGACGATATGGACTACCTGCTGGCCTCATACCAGAAGCAGGCTGTTCCCCCGGGTGTCGATCCTGAACGCTTTGGCGATGCTTCGGTTCAGGTTGCCCAGGCCGAAATCAAGACAGAGCCGGCCGGGTCGGAGACCTTGCTGGGGCTGATCGAGAAGAAGAAATCGGTGAGCGATGCGGCCACAGCCTCAAACAAGGCCGTTGCCGCCGAGGCGAAAGTGGCAGAGGAGGCAAGTGCGCTTGCTCTTGTCGACAGCCAGTCCGACGAGCCGGGCAATCCGGCGAGCAAAGCCGCGGAATCGATCCTTGTCGAGGATGCCAGCCTCCCGGCCGCGGCCCCGATCCCCTTTAAAAAGCAGGACTAGCCGGCCACAGGGCTTTTTCCCTCGCCTGAATTCCTCTAAACCGGCTGAAGTTCGAGATGTGAAGGACGGCTGGTTCCGTGCGACAGGGCATTTTCATCAGTTTCGAGGGCGGGGAAGGCGTCGGCAAGTCGACGCAGATCCGCATTCTCGCCCAACGGCTTGCCGACCTTGGTCATGCCGTCGTGACGACGCGTGAGCCCGGCGGTTCGGCCGGTGCGGAAGCCGTTCGGCATGTGCTTCTTTCAGGGGTGGCCGAGCCCTTCGGCGTGGGCATGGAAGTGTTGCTGTTTGCCGCTGCCCGCAATGACCATGTCGAAGAGGTCATTCGACCTGCCCTGAACAAGGGGCAGATTGTGCTTTGCGACCGTTTCATGGATTCCTCGCGGGTCTATCAAGGGGTCTCGGGGGCGCTGTCGCCGGAATTCGTGACCACGGTCGAACGGATTGCGGTCAACGGTCTGACGCCCGATCTGACGCTGATTTTCGATCTGGATGCGCCCGAGGGGCTGAAACGCGTCCGCCAGCGCCTGCCGGAGACGGCATTGGCCGGTGTGCCCGACCGTTTCGAGAAGGAGGCGCTTGCGGTTCATGCCGCGCGACGCCAGGCCTTTTTGAAGATTGCCGAAGACGAGCCGGATCGTTGCACCGTTGTCGATGCTGCGGGCGCTCCCGAAACTGTGGCAGAGGATGTCTGGCGGGCCGTTTCGGCATTGCTGGATGCGCGGAACTCAGGAGGCGACGGCAATGACTGATGAACAACTTCTGGACGGCGCAATCGAGCCTCAGCGCAACAGGCGGCTTTTCGGGCACCGGGAGGCGGAAACCTATCTGGCGCGTTCCTATAACAGCGGCAAGGGGCATCATGCCATCCTGCTGGAAGGGGCGGCCGGCATTGGCAAGGCGACGCTTGCCTTCCGCTTTGCAAATCATATCCTGCATTTTCCCCATGCCGGCGATGCGCCGGACCATCTGATCGAACCCGATCACGATGCGCCGCTGACACGGCAGATCATCGCCGGTGCATCGCATGACCTTCTGCATCTGAAACGCCCGATCGACCAGAAGACCGGCAAGCTCAGAACCGCGATCACCGTTGAGGAGGTGCGCAGGGCAGGGCATTTCCTGTCGCAAACGTCGGGTACGGGAAACTGGCGGATCGTGATCGTCGATTCGGCCGATGACCTCAATCGCAGTGCCGCCAATGCGATCCTCAAAATTCTCGAGGAACCGCCGAAAAACGCGATGTTCCTGCTGATCTCGCATACCCCCGGCAGGCTTCTGCCGACAATCCGGTCGCGCTGTCTGCCGCTTCGGCTGCGGCCGCTGGCACCCGATGACCTGATCGCGGCATTGTCCGCGCTCGGTCTTTCGGTCGAAGGACAGGATATGGAAAGGGTGACGGCGCTGGCCGGCGGAAGCGTTGCCGAGGCGCTGAAACTTCTCAATTATGGCGGGCTGGACATCATCGATGCCTATGACCAGGCGTTGCAGTCCTCCTCTGCCGAAGCGCGGCTTGTCATGCACAAGCTTGCCGACACGCTTTCCAAGCGCGAAAACGAAACGATCTTCGCGTTTCTGATCGGCCATGTCGATGGCGATATCAAGCTGCGCGCGCGCAATGCCGCGCTTTCGGGTGACCTCGATCTTGCCGAGCGGCTGGCCGGGCTTTCCTCGCGCATTGCGTCTGATACCGCGGAAGCCGATGCCTATAATCTGGATCGCAGGCAACTCGTCCTCGACCTGCTGTCGCGCCTCAGATCGACGCTGCAGCCGCAGCCGCACACCGCCTGAAGCAGGTTTGACTTGATGCGCCCATTGAGGGGCGTTAAGACCGGTCTGATTTCAGATGCCGGAACCGGGCACCAGCGAAACCCGGCCTGCCTGCACATCACGAACGCCCCTGGAGCAACCCGGCTCCGCGACAGCCATGCATACGGACAGTGGAATGAGCGACAACAACAAGTTTTACATCACAACGCCGATCTTCTATCCCAATGGCGCGCCGCATATCGGCCATGCCTATACCATGATCGCCAGTGACGCTCTGGCCCGCTTTAACAGGCTGGAGGGCAAGGATGTCCGTTTCCTGTCGGGCACGGACGAGCACGGGCAGAAAATGCAGCAGACGGCCGAAAAGGAAGGGATCACGCCGTTGGCGCTTGCCGATCGCAACTCGGCCGTCTTCCGTGGTCTTCTCGCGCAGCTCAATTGCTCCAATGATGATTTTATCCGCACGACGGAAGATCGTCATCGCAAGTCCGTGCAGGCGCTCTGGCGGCGTATGCAGGAAAACGGCGATATCTATCTCGGCAAATATGGCGGCTGGTATTCGGTGCGTCAGGAAGCCTATTTCGACGAGGGCGAGACGACTGTCGGCGAAGACGGCGTGCGGCGCGAGCCGCTTGGCTCTCCGGTCGAATGGGTGGAAGAGGAAAGCTATTTCTTCAAACTGTCGGCTTATGGCGACAAGCTGCTCGAATATTATGACAATCATCCCGAATTCATCGGCCCGGCCGAGCGCCGCAATGAGGTCGTTTCCTTCGTGAAATCGGGCCTCAAGGATCTGTCGATCTCGCGCACCACCTTCGACTGGGGCGTGCCGGTTCCCGATGATCCCGATCATGTCATGTATGTCTGGGTGGATGCGCTGACGAACTATATCACGGCGCTCGGCTTTCCCGACGAGGAGAACGCGCTGTGGTCGTACTGGCCCGGTGTGCACATCATCGGCAAGGATATCATCCGTTTCCACGCCGTCTACTGGCCGGCCTTCCTGATATCGGCCGGTCTGCCGCTGCCGCAGCGGGTCTATGCCCACGGCTTTCTTCTCAACAAGGGTGAGAAGATGTCGAAATCCGTCGGCAACGTCGTCGATCCTTTCAATCTTGTCGAACATTTCGGCCTCGACCAGATTCGCTATTTCCTGCTGCGCGAAGTCTCCTTCGGCCAGGACGGCAGTTACAGCGACGAGGCTATCGGCACGCGCATCAATTCCGATCTTGCCAATGGTATCGGCAATCTGGCCAGCCGTTCATTGTCGATGATCGCCAGGAACTGCGATGGTCAGATCCCGGAATGCGGCCCGCTGACGGCGGAAGACGAGGCGATGCTGGCGGCTGCCGACGGCGTCATCGAGACGGTGCGCGAGGCCATGGAGAAATTCGCAATCCACCGGGCGATGGCGGCGATTATCGGGCTTGTCTCGGAGGCTGACCGCTATTTTGCCGGACAGGAACCCTGGGCCCTGCGTAAAACCGATCCCGAGCGCATGGCGACCGTGCTGTATGTGACGGCGGAAGTGGTGCGTCAGGTCGCGATCCTGCTTCAGCCGGCCATGCCGACGTCTGCGGGAAAACTGCTCGACCTGATTTCAATACCGCAAACACAACGCGATTTCGCGCATCTGGGCCAGGCCGGCCGTTTGAAGGCGGGCACGCCGCTTGAAAAACCGGCGCCGGTCTTTCCGCGCTATGTCGCGCCCGAGGAATGAGACATCATGCTGATCGATAGCCATTGCCATCTCGATTTTCCCGATTTCGAGGCCGAACGTGACGACCTCGTCGCACGCGCCAAAGAGGCCGGTGTCGCGCAGATGGTGACGATTTCAACGCGAGTGAAGAAATTCAATCAAATTATTGAAATTGCAGAAAAATATGAAAATGTTTTCTGCTCCGTCGGAACCCATCCCGGCAATGCCGATGAAGAACTCGACATCGGAACGGATGACCTCGTTCGCCTGACCGAACATCCCAAAGTGGTGGCGATCGGCGAGGCGGGGCTCGACTATCACTATCAGCCCGAAAAGGCCGAAGCGCAGAAGACCGGACTTCGGCGCCATATTGCCGCTGCCCGGCAGACCGGTCTGCCGCTGGTCATCCACAGCCGCGACGCCGATGATGACATGGCGGCAATCCTGCGGCAGGAGACGGGCGAGGGCGCGTTTCCCTTCATCCTGCATTGTTTCTCGTCGGGTGCGGATCTGGCAAAGACCGGGGTCGAACTTGGCGGCTATGTGTCCTTTTCCGGCATTCTGTCCTTCAAGAAATCCGACGAGCTGCGGGCGATTGCCGCCGATGTTCCGATGGACCGGCTGCTGGTCGAAACCGATGCGCCCTATCTGGCGCCGACGCCTTATCGCGGCAAGCGCAACGAACCGTCCTATGTGGTCAATACCGCACGCGTTCTGGCCGAGGTGAAGGGCGTGAGCGAGGCCGAAATCGCGGATATCACCACCGAAAACGCATTCCGCTGCTTTTCCAAGATGACGCGGGTCTGACATTGGTCTATCGCCGTCGTTTCACCATTCTCGGCTGTTCGTCGTCGCCCGGTGTGCCGCGCATCAACGGGGACTGGGGCGCGTGCGATCCGCAAAACCCGAAGAACCGGCGTTCGCGCACGGCGTTTCTCGTGGAGCAGATCGCGCCGGATGGCGGCGTGACGACGGTGGTGATCGATACCGGCCCGGATTTCCGCGAACAGATGGTGCGCGCCGGGGTTTCCCGCATCGATGCCGTGCTGTTCACCCACGCGCATGCGGACCACATCCACGGTATCGATGACATTCGCGGTTATTTCCATGCACAGCACAGGCGCATCCCCGTTTACGCCGATGAGCGGACCATGGAGCGGATCCTGGAGGGGTTTGCCTACTGTCTCGAGACACCGAAGGGCAGTGCATATCCGCCGATTGCGCATGCCAATGTCATTACCGATTTCGACCGGCCCGTCACCATTGACGGGCCCGGCGGAAAGATGCGGTTCATGCCGCACCGCCAGCAGCATGGCGAGATCATTTCGCTTGGCTACCGGCTGGGCGATGTGGCCTATTGCACCGATGTCAGCGATTTTCCGGCCGATTCTGTGGAAAAACTGCGCAATCTCGACCTTCTGGTGATCGATTCGCTGCAATACCGCCCGCATCCAAGCCATCTTTCGCTGGATCAGGCGTTGTCATGGGTGGACTATTTGGGCGCGCGCCGTGCAATCCTCACCCATATGCATATTCCGCTCGACTATGAAACGGTGCTGCACGAGACGCCCGATCATGTCGAACCCGCCTATGACGGGTTGAGCGTTGAATTTTCTGTCACCGAAGACGCGCTCTGAACGGCTTTTTCCGGCTTGAATAGCGTCTGCGCGCCAGGCTTGTGTCATTTCCCTATGTGCTTGTTTTTCACTCGAAATACGTGTTTTTGCGAAGAATTTTGAGTACGACGAAAGTCTGTCAACCCCATAAAACGGCAAATCGCTGTTGAAATTGCGGTCGATTTCTGCCCATTCTTTGTCCGTTCTTTGAATTTGAGGTTGAATTAGGCAAAACGAATTGCACTATAAAACCGGACTGCTTGAGAAGGCGCGCACGACGATGCGGCCCGCAAGATCCGCTATAACAAGGGGACAAAATGGCTGAAAACCGGGGTGCTTCGGTTAAATACGACAGTGTTCAAAAAAGTTATGATGGCGAAACCCTCGTCGTTAAAAAGTTAAATCTGGATATTCCGCCGGGCGAATTTCTGACCATGCTCGGCCCGTCGGGTTCGGGCAAAACCACCTGTCTGATGATGCTGGCCGGGTTCGAACCCGCCACATACGGTGAGATTTATCTCAACGAAAAGCCCATCAACAACGTGCCGCCGCACAAGCGCGGCATCGGCATGGTGTTCCAGAATTACGCGCTGTTTCCGCATATGTCGGTGGCTGAAAATCTCGCTTTTCCGCTGCAGTTGCGCAAGATGGGCAAGGCCGAGCAGGAGGAAAAGGTCAAGCGGGCGCTCGACATGGTCCAGCTTGGCAATTTCGGAAACCGCCGTCCCGCACAGCTTTCCGGCGGCCAGCAGCAACGCGTGGCGGTGGCCCGTGCGCTGGTGTTCGATCCCGAACTTGTGCTGATGGACGAGCCGCTCGGCGCGCTCGACAAGCAGCTGCGCGAGCAGATGCAGTACGAGATCAAGCATATTCATGAAAGGCTCGGGGTCACGGTCGTTTATGTGACGCATGACCAGACCGAGGCGTTGACCATGTCGGACCGGGTTGCCGTGTTCAACGACGGCGTGGTGCAGCAGCTTTCCGAACCGTCGATGCTTTACGAGGATCCGAAAAATTCGTTCGTCGCCCAGTTCATCGGCGAGAACAACAAGCTCAGCGGCACGGTGACCGAAATCCGCGGCAGCGAATGCTCCGTCAAGCTCGATGACGGCACCATCATCATCGCCGACAAGGTGAATGTCGATAATGTCGGCGACCGCACAACAATCTCGCTCCGTCCGGAGCGTGTCGAAATCGTTCCCACCGATGATCACGCCAACACCATTACCGGCACGATCGAGGAACTGATCTATCTTGGCGACCATATCCGCGTGCGCATGAATGTGTGCGGAAACGACGAATTCGTCGTCAAGGTTCGAAATCGCGGCGAACGCTGGGATCTGCACGAAGGCAAACAGCAGACGATCGGCTTTGCCGCCGGCGACTGCAAGGCGCTTGATCCCGTCGCGTAACAGCAGCTTCCGGTCGCTTGAGACCGGCGGTTTCACAATGCGGGCTTCAAGGCCCGGCCAATCATCTCGAAGAAGGGGAAGAAAGACTATGAAATCCAAGTCTATTATTCTTGCACTGGCGGCATCGCTCGCCACGTCCACGGCAGCTTATGCCGAACAGATGACCATCGTTTCGTGGGGCGGTGCCTACCAGGATTCGCAGAAGAATGCCTATACGGATCCCTATATGGAGGAAAATCCGGATATCGAGATCGTCTGGGACGAATCCTCGAATGAGGCAGTTGCCAAGCTGCGCGCCATGAACGAAGCCGGCAACATCACCTGGGACCTCGTCGATGTGGTTGCCGCAGACGCCATGCGTCTTTGCGACGAAGGCCTGGCCATGGAATACGATCCAGACGAGTTTCTCGCACCTGCCCCCGATGGCACGCCTGCTTCGGAAGACTTCGGTGATCTGATCGTCTCCGACTGCTTCATTCCGGAAATCGTATATTCCACCACCGCCGCCTACCGCCCGGACCTTCTGCCGGAAGGTGCGCCGGAGCCGGAAACAATCTGCGCCATGTTCGATACGGAAACCTATCCGGGCAAGCGTTCGCTCGAAAAGCGTCCGATCAACAATATGGAATGGGCGCTGATCTGCGACGGCGTTGCCAAGGAAGACGTCTATGACGTGCTCGAGACGGAAGAAGGCCAGGATCGCGCCTTCGCCAAGCTCGACACCATCAAGGACGACGTGATCTGGTGGTCGGCTGCCGCCGAGCCGCCGCAGCTTCTGGCCGACGGCGAAATCGTGATGGGCTCGTCCTATAACGGCCGCTGGTTCTCCGCGATCGAGGAGGAAGACCAGCCCTTCGAGATGCTCTGGGACGCGCAGGTGTTCGACCTTGACGGCTGGATCATCCCGGAAGGTCTTCCCGAAGACCGTCTGGCCATGGTCAAGGATTTTGTCCGCTACGCCACCGACACCCAGCGTCTGGCTGACCAGGCTGCCTACATCTCCTACGGTCCGGCCCGCAACTCCTCGGCGCCGCTCGTCGGCGAGCATGCCACGCTCGGCGTTGACATGGGGCCGCACATGCCGACCGCGCCGGAAAACTCCAAGAACGTGTTCGTCTATAACTACGAATGGTGGGCTGACTACCGCGACGATCTGGACGCCAAGTTCCAGTCCTGGCTGGTACAGTAAGCGCCGTTCGCTTTGATGAAAGCGCGGAAGGGCCGGCGGCCCTTCCGCACCTGAAATGACGAAAGGCCGCATCAGACGGCCGGACAGACGGCCGCGGGCCGAACCAGCAAAGAAGCGGGGAACATGAGCGACACGACCTCCAATACGGCGGAGAAGCTGACGACCTCCGACGGCAAGCCGCTGAAAGCCAGCCTGGCAAAAGCGCTGAGACGCCAGAAGATGCGCGCGCTGCTTCTGATTGCGCCGCTCCTGCTGTTTGTATTGATTTCCTTTGCCGCGCCGATCATCGACATGCTGTTCCGCTCGGTGCAGAACGAGATCGTTCCCGAAACGCTGCCGCGCACGGTGACCGCACTTGAAAGCTGGGACCCCGCTTCCGGTGAACTGCCCGACAATTTCGTGTTTGCCGCGCTGCGCGATGACCTGGTCATCGCCTCCGAGCGCAAGCAGCACACCCGGCTGGGTTCACGGCTGAACTACGAAATGACCGGCATGTCGAGCCTGTTCCGCAAGACGGGACGGAGGGTCGACGATTTCGGCGAGATTTTTACCGAACAGTTTGAAGACCTGAACGAAGCCTGGGTCGAACCGGCCACCTGGGTCTCGCTGATGGCGACAGAAGACTGGATCACGGCGCAGGCCGAATGGGCCGCTGAAGACGATGATTCCGTTTCCGAACCCGCTTTCGAGATTTCCGAAACGGCGAAGGAAGCGCTTCCGCGCACGGCTGAAATCTATGCCGGCTTTGCCGATGTCATTCAAACGGAAGATCAAGACAGCCCGACGGAAGAAGAGCCGTGGAACCCGGTCTATGCCGCGCTTTATGATGATCTGATCGAAAACCCGGACGCCGCGTCCTTCTATTCCGGCGCAACCGCAGAACTGCTGGCGTCTGCTGCCGCCGCTGTTCCCGATTTCGAGGCGACCACCGCGCGCGAGGAATTCATCGACGCCGACGAGGACTGGGGCTCGCTTGACGTCTGGCAGACGCTTGATCGTTTCAAGGGACGTTACACCGCCGGCTACTATCTTGCCGCGCTCGATGCCAAGCGCACCGCCGATGGCATCGAAATGGTGCCCGAGGAGCAGCGCATCTATCTGCTGCTGTTCATGCGCACGCTGATCCTGAGCGTGGTCATCACCTTCTCCTGCCTGCTGCTTGGCTACCCGATCGCCTTCCTGCTTTCGCACCTGCCGCTGCGTTCCGCCAACCTTTTGATGATCCTGGTGCTGCTGCCGTTCTGGACATCGCTTCTGGTGCGCACTTCGGCGTGGAAGGTGCTGTTGCAGCAACAAGGCGTCATCAACGACATACTGGTGTTCATCGGCCTTGTCTCCGATGACGGGCGACTTGCGCTGATCAACAATGCGACGGGCACGGTCATCGCCATGACCCATATTCTGCTGCCGTTCATGATCCTGCCGCTCTATTCGGTGATGAAGACGATTTCGCCATCCTATGTGCGCGCGGCCAAGAGCCTAGGCGCGACCGACTGGACGGCCTTCTGGCGGATCTATTTCCCGCAGACCGTGCCCGGCATCGGCGCCGGCGCCGTTCTCGTCTTCATCCTGTCGATCGGCTACTACATCACACCTGAACTGGTTGGCGGCACCTCCGGTATCTTCATCTCCAACCGGATTGCCTACCACATTTCGAGTTCACTGAACTGGGGCCTTGCCGCTGCGCTCGGCACGCTGCTTCTGGTCGTGGTGCTGCTCTGCTTCGTCATCTATGACAAGCTCGTCGGCATCGACAATGTGAAACTCGGATAGGAGAGGGACCATGGCCAAACTGCCTCCATACATGACCACCGGCCAGCGCGTCTGGCATTATGGCTTCCGGGTGATCTGCGGACTGATCTTCTTCTTCCTGATCTTTCCGATCCTGGTGATCATTCCGCTGAGCTTCAACGCCACGGACTTCTTCACCTTCACGCCCGAAATGCTGTCGTTCGATCCCGCCGGCTATTCGTTCAAGCACTATCAGGATTTCTTCACCAATCCCGACTGGCAGCAGGCGCTCAGGAATTCCGTGATGATCGCCCCGGCGGCAACGCTTCTGGCGACCGGTTTCGGAACGTTGGCCGCCATCGGCCTGTCGCAAAGCCACGTGCCCTATCGCGGCGCCATCATGGCAATCCTGATTTCGCCGATGATCGTGCCTCTGATCATCTCGGCTGCCGGCATGTATTTCTTCTATTCGCGCCTCGGCATTCAGGGCACCTATTGGGGCGTGGTGCTGGCCCATGCGGTGCTCGGCACGCCGTTTGTGATCATCACCGTGACGGCGACGCTGGTCGGCTTTGACCGCGCTCTGGAGCGGGCGGCGGCAAGCCTCGGGGCCAATCCGGTTACCACCTTCTTCAAGGTGCAGATGCCGCTGATCCTGCCCGGGGTGATTTCCGGCGCACTGTTTGCCTTCATCACCTCGTTCGATGAGGTGGTCGTGGTGCTGTTCGTCGGCTCGGCCTCGCAGAAGACGCTGCCCTGGCAGATGTTCACCGGGCTGCGCGAGCAGATTTCGCCGACGATCCTGGCGGTCGCCTCGATCCTGGTGACGATTTCGATCGTCCTGCTGACCGTGCTCGAACTGCTGCGCCGCCGTTCGGAAAGACAGCGCGGCCTTTCACCGGGCTGACAGCCTGAAACGCTTTAAAAAAAGCAATCCGCTCTTCGTCGCCCTTCGTAGAGATGTGCAAACCGCATCTTTACGGAGGGTGAAATGTCTGTGGCGCTGCTGATCTTCGTTTTCATCGGGCTCTGCCTTGGCATGGCCGGAGCATGGGCCGTTCAAAGAGCAACCGGCAACAGCGGCTGGATCGATACGATCTGGGCCGCGGTGACGGGGCTTGGCGGGCTTGCCGTCATCATCTTCTCCGTCGATGGAAACCCGGCCCGAAAATGGCTCGCCGGCATTCTGGTCGGCCTCTGGGCGCTCAGGCTTGCAGGTCATATCGCCACCCGCAGCGCCGGCAAGAAGGATGATCCGCGCTACGCTGCGCTGATTGAGGAATGGGGAAGCAATGCCGGGCCGCGGCTGCTGTGGTTTTTGCAGATCCAGGCGTTTGCGGCTTTCATTCTGGCGCTTTCGATCTACGCCGCCATTCTCAACCCCGCACCGTTTCCGGGCATTCTTGACGGGCTCGCCCTTGTCATCGCCGTCGTTGCGATTGCGGGCGAGGGGATGACCGATTGGCAGCTTTCGCAGTTCAAGCGCAGAAGCCCGGAAGGCAAGACGGTCTGCGATATCGGCCTATGGGGCTATTCACGTCATCCCAATTACTTCTTCGAATGGCTGTGGTGGTGTGCCTGGCCGCTGCTGGCGCTGTCCGGCTTTCAGACGATCTTCTCCTTCATCCCGTCGCTGCTGGCGCCGCTGATGATGTATTGGCTGCTCAACCACGTCTCCGGAATTCCCTATCTGGAAAAGCACATGGAAGCCTCGCGCGGTGACGCTTTCAAGGCGTACCAGAAACGTGTCAGCGCGTTTTTCCCGTGGTTTCCGGGACGAGATAAATAAAGCATGGTCAATAAGTTAAAGCGTACGAATGATGTCAATTCTCAAACGAGATCAAGGTGGGGTTCCGCGTGCAGACCCGCTCGGCGATGCGGCGGGAACGACAGCCCTGGTCCTGGCGCTCAACAAGCCGGTCTATCCGGTCTATGTCTGGTTTCTGGCCGAAAGCGCCTTTCAGCTGTCGCTGCTGACGGCATTGTCGATGCCGCTCTATCTTGTCGTCTGGTATGTCTCGCGGATCGGAAACAGCCGCGCGGCGCGTTTGGGCCTCGTGATTGTCGGCGTTCTCGATACGCTTGCGATTGCCTTGATCTTCGGCCGGGAGAGCGAAACGCTCGCCTTTCTCTTTGCCTGCCTCGTGCTTTCCGGGTTTGCCTTCTATCGCTGCGAGGTGTGGCTGTCGCGCGGGCTCGTTGCGGCGATCTTCTTCCTGTTCGTTCTGGCGGAAAGCCTGATCGGCGGGCCGTTGACGCCGATAACGGCCGGCGACATGCAAAACCTCGCCTATCTCAATATCACCGGCGCGGCAGCGCTCGTCGCCTTCATCGCGCTGCGTTTCCCACGGCAGGAGCGGATGGGCTGAGGCTCAGACGGCCGGCTTCATCAGATGAAACTGCGCGACGTCGATACGCCCGGCGTTGAAGCCGGAGGCGCAGTAATTGAGGTAATAGCACCACATTCGCCGGAAGCGTTCGTCAAAACCGAGCGGCCGGATTGCGTCCCACTCCGCCAGAAAACGTTCCTCCCATTCCTTGAGCGTGCGGGCATAATCCTTGCCGAACGCAAACAGCTCCTTCACCGCCAGCCCGGCACTTGAAGCGCCTTTGCGGAAGGTCTCCACAGACGGCAGCATGCCGCCGGGGAAGATGAAATGCTGGATGAAGTCCGGGTTGTCGCGGTAATCGTCGAGGCGATGATGTTCGATGGCAATCGACTGGATCACCGCGGTTCCGCCGGGGGTAAGGCGCGCATTCACCGTATCGAAGAACACCGGCCAGTTTTCCTCGCCGACGGCTTCGAACATTTCGATGGAGACGATCTTGTCAAATGTACCGCTGCAATCGCGATAATCCTGAAGCCGGATATCGGTGCGTCCGGAAAGGCCCTTGTCGGCAAGCCGCCGGCGGGCAAACCTGGCCTGTTCTTCCGAAAGCGTCAGGCCGGTGACATGGCATCCCGTGGTCGCCGCGGCATGTTCGGCAAAACCGCCCCAGCCACAGCCGATTTCCAGTATCCGGTCTTCCGGCCCGACCTGCAGGCTGGCCAGGATACGGTCATATTTGGCGGTCTGCGCTTCCGGCAGGGAGCGTTCACGCCCTTCGTAAAGCGCGCTTGAATAGGTCATGGTCTCGTCAAGCCACAGCTTGTAGAAGGCGTTGCCGAGGTCGTAATGGAAGGCGATATTGCGCTTGCTGCCGGTTTTGGTATTGGCGCGCATGCGGTGGCGCAGGCGGCTTATCTGCGTAAACAGATAGGACGAGGACAGCGCTTTCGACAGTTCCTCCTCATTGACGATGGCCAGGTCAATCACGGCGCCGAGATCCGGCGTATCCCAGTCGCCATCGATATAGGCCCGGGCAAAGCCAAGGTCGCCTTCGCTCAGCAGCCGGTAAAGCGGGCGCGCATTGTGGAGCATGATTTCGGCCGCAGGGCCCGGTCTGGCGCCTGTCACCGTTTTACTGCGCCCATCGCGAAAACGCAGCGTCAGGGAGCCGGCCGTAATCCGGCCGGCGATGTTGGCAATCGGCCTTTGCCAGAGTTTCAGGCTTTTATGCGGGGTGTGTCCGTCATGCGTCTGCTTCATCGGCTCTGTCTCTTCGCGGCGGGCCGCCCGCGACGACGCTTTGAACACGCGATGCGGATGGCCGGTGTTTGAATACCGGTATTCCCTTCAACAGTAATCGTATCGCCTCAAGATGAATACCCGCAATGATTTTTACCGTCATCAGCGGATAGGCGAAGAAGGCGGACAGGAAAGCGCGGTCGCTGATTGCGTGGCGCTTGCCGTTGAAGGCGGCAAACAGCAGCGGACCTTCACTGTCTTTCTCGTTGATCCGCACCGACACGGTTTCGCCCGGCGGGGCGATGGAAAAATGATATTCGCACCCCATCGGGATGAAGGGCGAGACATAAAGCTGCTTTTGCGCGCGCTGCCGCACGGGGCGGGTGTCGTCTGTAACGGGGATGATATAGGTCAGCCGTTCCTTGAAGGTGTTGCAGACTTCGTAGAGGATTGCGGCAAGCGCGCCATCGCCACGGTAGCAGAAATAAACCGTCAGCGGATTGAAGACATAACCGAGGATGCGCGGATAGCACAGCATTTCCACCCGCGCGATCGTGTCATCGATGCCGGCCTTTGCGAGTTCATCGATCGCCCAGGATTTCAGATTGCCGCCATCAAGCTTTCCGTGATCGCGATCATGAACGCTGAAAAGCGCAAAACGGTTATGGCCGAAAAGCTTCAGCCGGTTGCCGAGGCGGGGGAGTTCATCGAGATCGACCAGCAGCGAAAACACCCGGTAATGCAGCCGGTGGGCTTTCGGCCGGTGGCGCCGGTGGATCACGTCGCCCCTGTATATGGCGGAGCCGGATGTCATTCGATGGCCACCGGCGCTGGAGCGAGGTGGATACGGCCGGATTCGTTTTCGACGGACCACGGCCGCCTGACCCCGCCAATTGCTTCCGCCACGGCAAGGCCCGACTGCAGCCCGTCTTCATGGAAGCCGCTGCCGAAATGCGCACCGCAATACCAGACATTGCCATGCCCCTGGATCTGCCAGAGATCGCGCTGCGCGTCGATTGCGTTGCGGTCGAAGAGGGGGTGGGTATAGGTATAGTGCGCGTGAACCCTGTCCGGCCGGATCGGCTCAGCCGGATTGAGCGTGACGAACAGCGGAAAGCGCTCGTCGATATTCTGCAGCCGGTTCATCCAGTAGGTCACACTCAGCGAAATGTCAGCGGCCCCTTTGTGTTCCAGATAGTTCCAGCTCGACCACACCTTGCGGCGCTTCGGCATCTGGCTCTCGTCACTGTGCAGATACGCCTCGTTGACGGTGTAGCGGAATGCGGAGAGAAGCCTTTGTTCATTGTCGCTGGCATCCGCCAGCATCGCAAGGGCCTGATCCCCATGGGTGGCCACGACCACGGCATCGAAATCCTGTTCCTCGCCATGATCGAGGATGAGACGGACGCCATTTTTGCGGCGATAGATCTGTCTGACGGGCGTTGACAGCCGCACCGGGCCGTTCACCGCCTCCAGTAGACGCGTGACATAGGAGCGGCTGCCGCCGGAAACCGTGCGCCATTGCGGCCGGTCGACAAGCGTCAAAAGCCCGTGGCTTTCGAAGAAGCGGGTAAAAGCGGCCAGGGGATAGGCGCGCATCTGCTCGGCGGTGGTCGACCAGATCGCCGCCCCCATGGGCAGGATGTGATCCTCGACGAAGCGCCTGGAATAGCCCTTGTTGTCCAGATAGTCGCCAAGCGTCAGATCAACGGCCGTCGCGTCGCGCGCGGCGACGGGGGCCTCGCGGTAAAACCGGAAGATATCGTAGACCATCCGCCAGAAACTGGCGCGCAGGATATTGGATTTCTGGGCGAACATGGTGGCGATATTGCTGCCGCCATATTCAAACGCGCCATTGTTCAGCGAGGCCGAAAACGACATCTCGGATTTTTCGGTCTCCACATCGAGATGTGAAAACAGCGCGGTGAGATTGGGGTAGTTGCGTTCGTTGTAGACAATGAAGCCGGTATCGACGGAGATATGCTTGCCGTTGATGACGGTATCGGCCGTATTGGAATGGCCGCCCGGGCGCTGGTCCGCCTCAAACAGCGTGACCCTGGAGGACTGGCTCAAAAGCCATGCGGCCGACAGGCCGGAAATGCCCGAACCGATGACGGCAACCTTTCTCACGCCAGGAATTCTCCTGTGGGCCTTGTCCAGCTTGTGATCCATGTGCGGATTCCTCTTGATCTGTTATTTGATCTACGCACCGGACCGTTCGACGGATTGAAATCGGAACAAAATTGTTGGAACCTTCAATCTGGATGGGGCGTCGTGCCGTAGAAGAGGTCATGTCAGATGTTTCACACTACAGGCCGACTTCCGGCACGGTGCCCAGACCAGCCCGCTTCAGGGGGATCCCCGCTGTTGCGGCGGGGAGGGTGACAACGTCGGAAGGCTCGGTTGTGGAGGAATTGACGACGGAAGATATGACGCTTTGCCTGGTGCGCACCGGCCGGTCGCATGACGTCGCGTCCTTTGAACGGTTGTTCCTTCACTTCGGGCCGCAGATCCGCAGCTATATGCTGAAACGTTCGCTTGACGGGCAACAGGCCGAGGAACTGATGCAGGAGACCATGATGATGGTCTGGCGCAAGGCATCCCTGTTCGATCCGCAGCGCGGAAATGCCGCCGCCTGGGTGTTTACACTTGCCCGCAATGTGATGATCGACAGCCTGCGCAAGGCCAGGCGGCCAGAATTCGATCCGACCGACCCCGCCTTTGTGCCCGAGGCCCCGGAAGCGCCCGACAGCTATTACGAACAGGATGAAAGTGCCGCGCGCATGCGCCGCGCCATTTCCACGCTGCCGGAGGAACAGGCGGAATTGTTGCGCATGTCGTTTTTCGAGGACATTTCCCACAGTATGATTGCCGAGAAGACCAATTTGCCCCTGGGCACCGTCAAATCCCGTATCCGGGCTGCCTTTTCCAGATTGAGGGTGGCGCTGGGAGAAGAACGATGACCGCGATCCATCACCATATTTCAGATGCGCTGTTGCTGGAATATACCGCCGGAACGCTGGCGGAAGGCTGGAGCATTGCGGTGGCCACACATCTCGCGCTGTGCCCGGCCTGCCGCAAACGCCTTGATCTGATGGAGGCAACAGGCGGTGCGCTGATGGACGCAATCGAGCCGGATACCGCACCCGAGCGCGACAGGGCCAGCTGGGAAACGATGCTGCAGCGGATGAAGGCCGAGCCGGTCGAGGAGCCCGCGCCCGAACACCCCGAAAACGACAGGATCGAGACCGGAAGGATCGAAACCGTCCCGGATCATGCCGTGCCCCAGCCGCTGCGTTCCTATATCGGTGCCGCTTCGCTTGATCAGGTCGGCTGGCGCCGCCTTGGCATCGGTGCTGCGCAGTTCAAGGTGCTGGCAGAAGGCGATATCAATGTGCGCTTGTTGCGCGTCGGCCCCGGGCGGCCCTTGCCCGAGCACGGCCATGGCGGGCGTGAGCTGACGCTGGTTTTGAAGGGGCGCCTGCGTTGTGATGACGAAACCTTCGGCCCGGGCGACTTTACCGAAGAGGACGAAGACACCGTTCATGAACCGGTGGTGACGCCGGAGGGTGAATGTATCTGCCTGATCGTGACCGACGCACCGCTGAAGTTTCGAAGCCGGATCATGCGGGTCGTCCAACCGCTGCTTGGTATATGATGCGATGCCTATGAGCCGTTTTGCAACAGCATTTCTTGTCATGGCCGTCTGCTTTTCCCTTCTGGATTTCATCTGGCTGGGAACGGTTGCCTTCAGCTTCTACGAAGCGGAAATCGGTTCGCTCCTGCTGGCTTCTCCGAATTGGTACGCAGGATTAACGTTTTATGGCATGTACCTGATCGGAATATATTATTTTTCCGTCTATCCCGGCGTGAAGGCGGGCTCATGGCGAAAAGGGCTTGTCAACGGAGCGGTGTTCGGCCTGATGGCCTACGGCACCTATGACCTGACCAATATGGCCACGTTGAAGGACTGGTCCTGGGCCGTTGTCGGTGTGGATATGGCCTGGGGCATGTTTGCCACCGGGCTGACGGGGCTGGTCAGCTGCCTTGTGACCGGGTGGATTACTGGGCGCCGTATCTGACCTGGCTTGACTCCGGCGGGCCGGTGCCGTTCAAACGGCTGACCGTTCCACCATGCCGAAGCCCATGTTCAAGCTCATCAGACCCGCTACCAGCGAACGCGAAATCAAGAAAAGCCGGTTTGCGACCATTGCCGCGCCTGTTACCGATGAAGAGGCGGCGAAGGCCTTTGTCGCGGAGAACAGCTTTGCCGATGCCAGCCATAATTGCTGGGCTTGGCGGATCGGCGCCGACTATCGCTTTTCCGATGACGGGGAGCCGGGCGGGACGGCAGGCAAGCCGATCCTGCAGGCAATCGAGGGGCAGGAGGTCGATGGCGTTGTGGTCGTGGTCTCGCGCTGGTTCGGCGGTGTGAAGCTGGGCACGGGCGGCCTTGCCCGCGCCTATGGCGGCAGCGCTGCCGAATGTCTGCGGCTTGCCGACAAACAGCCGATTATTGCCACCACACAGCTTTCCGTCGCCGTGGCCTTCACCGATCTGGCGCTTGTCGAGGCGCGTCTGGAAACCTTTGACGACATCGCGGTGACGGCGCGCGATTTTGACGAAAACGGCGCGGTGTTCCGGCTTGATGTGCCCGACAGCCGGCTTTTGGCGCTGGCTGAATTGCTGCGCGACCTGACAAGCGGACGGGCAAGCCTTGATCCCGATATTCTGGCCGATCCGCCGGCTGACCCATAAAAAAGCGGGGCCGGGCGCTTTCCACTGACCCCGGCTGACCTAATTAGATTATAACATTTGCGAATATGTTTGTTCCGATCCGTTTTCCAGACCCGACCGAGGTGGTTTCATGCGCATACCTGTCACAATTCTCGCCCTTTCCCTGCTTGCTGCCGGCTGCACGCAGCGTGCCGATAGCATCGGCGCCATGCCGGTTTCGCCAAGCCAGTATGCCGGTGCCAGCTGCCAGCAGCTGAGCGATCAGATGGAGACGGAAAACAACAGGCTGAAGGAGCTGGCGCGCCTGCAGGATGAGGAAATCGTCGGCGATTTCCGGGTCATGGGCGCCGATCTGGGCAGCGTTGCCGCCGAAGGCGCGGGCAATCAGCAGGCGGCGATTGCCTATAGCAAGGGCAAGATCAACGCGATCGACATCGCCATGCGCCGCCAGGGCTGCGCGATGTGATCGTCCCATGTTGGCGGATTGTTCCGCGCTGTGTAAAACAGGCCTGACGCAGCGCGAAGGGCAGACAGAGTGATGGAAGCGGCAGGAGAACCGGAGGAGCAGAACCCGCAGGCCAGCGGTTCTTCGGGCAAGGCGCGCGCAGGCGCGCTCAGGCTCTGGTCCGCGCTGATTGCCGCATCCGCCGCTCTTGTCGTCGTGCTTTCGCTGGCCGGGCTTCCGGCAGCCCTTCTCCTGGGGCCGATGCTGACGGCCATCCTGTTTTCCTTCTTCGGTCAGCGCATTGTTGTGCCGGTGGCGCCTTTCAGCCTGGCACAGGGCATGGTCGGCCTGCTGATCGCGCGGACCATGACTTGGCCGATCGTGCAGGAAATTGGCAGGGACTGGCCGATTTTCGTCGCCGGTGTGCTGGCGGTGGTGTTTGCCGCCGTGGCGCTCGGCTGGCTTCTGGCGCGGCTTCAGGTTCTGCCCGGAACGACGGCGATCTGGGGCGCGTTTCCGGGGGCGGCCACGGTGATGACGCTGATGTCCGGCGCGTTCGGGGCGGATATGCGGCTGGTCGCCTTCATGCAATATACCCGCGTGGTGATCGTCACCATCGTGGCCGCGACCATTGCAAGGGTCTGGACCGGAATGGGCGGCGAGGGCGCGCCTGCACCCGTTTTATGGCTTGCCGAGCCGCGCTGGTGGCCGCTTGGCCAGACCCTCATTCTGGTGATCATCGGCGTTGTCATCGGCAAGCGCTCGCCGATACCGGCTGGTGCGATGATCGTGCCGGTGATCCTCGGCTCGGCGCTCAATATCGCAGGCCTGGTGGATATCGAACTGCCGCAGCCGCTGCTCGCCGTCTCCTATGCGCTGGTCGGCTGGGCAATCGGCGCGCGGTTCGATCGCGAGGTCATCCGCCATGCCAGCCGGGCGCTGCCGCGCGTGCTGGCCTCGATCCTGGCGCTTGTGGCGGTCTGTTCGGTGTTTGCGGCGCTGCTGGTGGTGTTTGCCGGGATCGACCCGTTGAGCGCCTATCTCGCCACCAGTCCCGGCGGCGCGGATGCGGTCGCCATCATCTCCGCTTCCACCGATGTTAACGTCGCTTTCGTGATGTCGATGCAGATCGCGCGGTTCTTCTTCGTTATGGCGCTCGGGCCGATGCTGGCGCGGTTCGTGGCAAAGCGGAGCCATTTTTAGGATAAAGCGTAAACCGCATTGTTGAACGTCACGGAACGGGTTAGCCTCAGCCAACCATAACAAGGGTCAGGCGGAGGAAATCCCATGTGCACGCGCATTTTCTATGAAACCGGAACCGGCAGCTTCATCACCGGGCGCTCGATGGACTGGCGCGATGTGACGATGCAATCCGATCTCTGGGTGTTTCCCCGCGGCATGTCCCGCAATGGCGGCGTCGGCGAGGGCTCGGCCACATGGACTTCGAAATACGGCTCGGTCGTCGTCGCGATCTACAATCTCGCCACGGCCGACGGCATGAACGAGGCGGGTCTTGCCGGCAACATGCTCTATCTGGTGGAATCGGCCTACGGCGATCCGGACGCGCGCGCAAAACCGCTGATCTCGGTCGGCGCATGGCTGCAATATATGCTCGACAATTTTGCAAGCGTCGCCGAAGCCGTCGCCGCCATGACCGATGATCCGCTGACGGTGATCACCGGCGAGGCGCCGAACGGCGCGCCGGCAACCGTGCATCTGGCGCTTTCCGATGCCTCCGGCGACAGCGCGATCTTCGAATTCGTCGGCGGAAAGCTCACCATCCATCACGGCCGCGAATACAGGGTGATGACCAATTCGCCGACCTATGACCAGCAGCTTGCCATCAACGGCTACTGGGACCTTGTCGGTGGCAAGAGCTTTCTGCCCGGCACGGTCAACGCCGCCGACCGCTTCGCCCGCGCCAGCTACAACCTCAAATCGGCCACGCCGCTGAAGGACCGCCGCGCAGCCCTTGCCTCCGTGTTCTCGCAGGTGCGCGCCATCTCCACCCCGCTCGGCATGACCGACCCCGAAAAACCCAACATCGCCTCCACCCTCTGGCGCACCGTCGCCGAACACGAACACCGCCGCTACTATTTCGACTCGGTCATCAATCCGTCGGTGTTCTGGGTGGATCTGGATGATTTTGATCTTGGTGAGGGCGCCGCGGTGAAGAAGCTGGCGCTGAATGACCCGGAGGTGCCGGGTGGGGATGTAGCGGGGCTGCTGGAGGCGGCGGCGCCGTTTGAGTTTCTGGTGCCGTGAGTATAATATCGCGGTTTGACATGAATGCTCAGCAATCAAAATGACAGCTTCAATATCTTCCATCCAGCTTAAGCCCGCTGAGCTGTAAGTCGTTCTACGGAGAAAAATATGGGGACACTGATAAATCGGGTCCGCCTGCGAAATTATAAGAGTATTGGTAGTTGCGATGTTCGTCTCAATGAACTCTCTGTGCTTGTAGGTTTAAATGGATCAGGAAAGTCGAACTTTCTGGACTCGTTCTCTTTCATTTCTGATGCGTGCAATAGTACCCTAGACACCGCAATGCGGAATCGGGGTGGCCTTGCCGCTGTGCGCCGCAAATCGAGCGGTCATCCTACCAACTTTGGCATGTCGTTTTTTATGAATCTTGCCGAAGGCAGGAACGCCTTCTTCGCATTCGAAGTTGCTGCATCAACGGGCGAGCGGTTTGAAGTGCGAAAAGAAACGGCCTCAATTTCGGATCCAGACCCCAGAAAGAGTTTTAACTATACAGTAGAGCGGGGAGAAATTACGAAATTTCCTGAGGTTGGTGTCTTGCCTGATATTCGAGCTGACCGGCTGTTTTTGACGAGTGTAGCGGGGCTGAAACCGTTCGATGCTCTGTTCGATGCTCTTTCCAGTCTGTCAGTTTACGACATTAATCCTGACGAGTTTCGCCTTCCCCAACCACATGAGTCTGGTAACCGCCTCAAGCCCTCTGGCCAAAATCTTGCATCTACACTCAGATATGTACGTGACAGTTCCCCCAATTCGTATAGTCGAGTTTGTGAGTATTTACGAAGAATCGTACGTGGTGTCGAAAGCATAGAAACCAAATCACTGGGGCCCACCGAAACGATTCAATTTATTCAAAATGTGCAGGGTGCTAGTGCTCCTTGGAGATTTGATGCTCTAAATATGTCTAATGGGACGCTTCGTTCACTTGGGGTATTGTTGGCTTTGTTTCATCAGAATTCTGACAAAAGCGGGAGGGTGCCTTTCGTCGGAATTGAGGAGCCGGAAGGTACAATTCACCCGGGCGCGGCTGCAATATTGATGGATGCTATCATTGAAGCATCTCATGGTAGTCAGATCATTTTAACTACCCATAGTCCGGAGTTGTTGGACCATAAAAAGGTGGCTGAAAACCACCTTCTCGTTGTCACAAGCGACAAGAACGAAACGCGAATTGGGATGGCTGATGAGGCGTCCCGTCGAGCGATGCGGGAAAACCTACTGACCGCGGGAGAGTTGCTGCGGGCTAATCAACTTAGTTCTGACGTTGAGTCCGCCCCAGCTCTTAAGCAATCAGAGCTATTTTCGGTCACAAAATGAGTACTATTTTTCCTATCGTCGAAGGGCATGGCGAAGTGGAGGCGGTTCCTCTTCTGTTGAGAAAGATCCTTCATGAAAGGCTAAACCTCTTCGACATCAAAATAGCTCAGCCATATCGAATGCCGCGATCAAAGATTTCAAAGTTTGGACCTGATCTTCTTAAGGCTATAAAGTTGGGACATCTTAAGCTATCTGCCGAAGACACAAATGGCATGATCCTGATTCTCGCCGATGCTGATGATGATTGCCCGTCCGATATGCATGAGAAGTTCACTCAATTCTTAGGTTTGAACGAATTTGGCCATTTGGTTTCATTCGTGTTGGCCAATAGAGAGTACGAGGCTTGGCTGATTGCTTGCGGCGAAAGCATGCGTGGTCACCAATCCGTGCGTCCCGACGCACCGTCTCATCCTAATCCGGAAAGTATTAGAGGCGCCAAGGAGTACTTTGAGAAGGAAATATTATTGGAGAATACTTCTTATTCAGAGACTGTTGATCAAGTTAAGTTTTCAGCTCAAATTCATCTAGAAATAGTCTATGAAAAGTGTCGATCGTTTCGGAAACTGGTATCTGAGCTGGAGAAAATAATTTGAAAAACGTTTTTTGCGATTGACCTGAGACCCGACTTCCCTCCATTTTTCGGGAGAGTCTTGGGTTTTTAATCTGGCCTCAAGCGGCCTGTTTTTCCAGTGCCATTTTCATTGC
>NZ_JBEPLY010000018.1:0-73239 GCF_040545495.1 Martelella mangrovi | reverse complement strand
GCGAAAGCCCGAGCAACCGTACGGGGTCAAAGGGAGCAGGCAGGGCCTTGCTTGATCGCGGCTATTCTAACCAGTCCGAGAAAACGGCCACCTGCTTGCACTGGCCGGGATGCGCATCCCGGCCAGTGAGATCAAGTAAACCACATCTCGTCCACACAAGCCCGAGCATAAAGAAGGATGGCGAACCGTGACCCTATCGACAGCTGAAGGTTCCACGGTCGCAGCCCCTTTCAAAGACCAGACGAAACCGCCCTAAAAGCAGTCAGCCAGAAGCGCTCTGGTATTTTCGAGCGTCATCTCGACGGGATTGCCGCCCGTGCTCGGGTCCTCAAGCGCCATCGCCGCAAGTTCGGCGATGCGGTCCGGTGCAATGCCCATCGCCGTCAGGTTTTCCGGCACGCCGAGTGCTGACCTGAACTCGAGAATGAAATTAAAAAAGCCGTCATAACCACCGGAAATACCGAGATAATCGGATGCCAGTTTCAACTTTCCTTCAATCTTCTCGCGATTGAAGCGCAGCACCGGCGGCATGACCACGGCGTTGGTCATGCCGTGGTGGGTGTTGTAGACCGCGCCAAGCGGATGGGAGATCGCATGAATGGCGCCGAGCCCCTTCTGAAAGGCAACGGCGCCCATCGCCGCAGCACTCATCATTTCGGCACGGGCTTCCAGATCTTCCGGGTCATTGTAGGCGCGCGGCAGGTTGTCCTTCACCAGTCGCATGCCCTCCAGCGCGATGCCGTGCGACATCGGGTGGTAATGCGGCGAGCAATAGGCCTCCAGGCAATGGGCCAGAGCATCGAGCCCCGTACCGGCGGTGATGATTTTCGGCATGCCAACGGTCAGTTCCGGATCGCAGATCACCACGCCCGGCAGAAGCTTCGGGTGGAAGATGATCTTCTTCACATGGGTTTCGGAATTGGTGAGCACACCTGCCCGGCCGACTTCCGAGCCCGTGCCGGCAGTCGTCGGCACCGCCACGATCGGCGCAATCGCATCGGCATCGGCCCGGGTCCACCAGTCGCCGATATCCTCAAAATCCCAGACCGGCAGGCTCTGACCGGCCATCATCGCCACCAGCTTGCCGAGATCGAGCCCGGACCCGCCGCCAAAGGCGATCACGCCGTCATGCCCGCCCGCCTTGTAGGCGGCGATACCGGCGGCAAGGTTCTTCTCGTTGGGGTTCGGATCGACGTCTGAAAACAGCGCGCAATCCAGTCCGCTGCCGGAAAGGATATCGAGCGCATTTTGCGTGATCGGCAGGCTGGCCAGCCCCTTGTCTGTCACCAGCAGCGGATTTGTCATGCCGAGGCTCTTGCAGGCGTCAGTGAGTTCGGCGATGCGGCCCGCGCCGAACTTGATCGTGGTCGGATAACTCCAGTTGGCTGTGAAGCTCATTGTGTGACTTTCTTCAGATGGTACGACTTCGGACGGGTCAGGTTGTGGTAGCCGATAATGGAGAGCGAACCGCCACGGCCAGTGTTCTTGCAGCCCGTCCAGCACAGCGCCGGGTCCAGATAGTCGGCGCGGTTCATGAACACGGTTCCGGTTTCGATGCGGGCGCCGAGTGCCGCCGCACGCTCGGGATCGGCGGTCCACAACGATGCGGTCAGGCCGTACGGACTGTCATTCATCAGCGAAAGCGCCTCCTCGTCGGAGGAAACCTTCATGATGCCGACGACCGGGCCGAAACTTTCCTCGCGCATCACGCTCATGCTGTGATCGACATTCACCAGAACCTGCGGGGCAAGGTAAGTGCCGCCGTCATCCTCGGGAAACAGTTTCGGATCGACCAGCGGCGTTGCGCCGGCGGCGACCGCCTCTTCGACCTGCTTGCGCACGACCGCGGCAAAGCGCCGGTTTGCCATCGGGCCCAGCGTCGTCGCCTCATCCAGCGGATTGCCAAGTGTGTAGGCGGAAGCAAAGGCAGCCGCCTTTTCGACAAAGGCATCATAGAGGCTTGCCGTCACATAGATCCGCTCGATGCCGCAGCAGCACTGGCCGGCATTGTACATGGCGCCGTCCATCAGCGTTGCAACAGCCGCATCGAGATCGGCATCCTCCATGACATAGCCCGGGTCCTTGCCGCCAAGCTCCAGCCCCAAAGGCGTGAATGTCCCGGCGGCTGCGCGCTCCATCTGACGTCCGCCTTCAACCGATCCGGTGAAGTTTATGAAATCAAAGCTTTTTGCCGCAATCAGTTCAGACGTTGTCGCATGATCGAGAAACAGATTCTGGAACAAATATTCCGGGATCCCCGCCGACACGAACGCCGTAACGATGCGCTCGCCGACCAGCAGCGTCTGGCTGGCGTGCTTGATGATCACGGCATTTCCGGCAATCAGTGCCGGAACGATGGTATTGATCGCCGTCATATACGGATAGTTCCATGGCGCGATGACGAAGACGACGCCATGCGGTTCGCGCACGATGTAGCGACGGAAACTGCCGCTGTCTTCCAGCGCGATCGGCGCCAGCCCCTCCGCCGCAATACTGGCCATATAATCGGCGCGCTCGTTGACGCCGCCGAATTCGCCGCCATAACGCACCGGCCGGCCCATCATCCAGGCAAGCTCCTCAACCACTTCGTCGCTCATGGCATTGAGCGCCCTGATACCCGCCTGCACCAGCGAGACCCGCTCTTCCAGCGGCCGCTTCGCCCAATCCTTCTGGGCCGCACGCGCCCTTGTGACGGCAGCGCTTGCGGCGGCAGCGGAAACCGCCTCCCGCTCGGCATAGACCGATCCATCGATCGGCGAAATACATTGGATCATCGTCATGATCACCATCCTGTCATTTTCACTTTTATATCAAGAGGTAATGCCGTTTTCTTGCACCGATACGGCATCACCCCTTCAAGCCCTTTCAAATCCACGCGCAATCTCCCAGTCGGTGACGCGGCGGTCGTATTCTTCCTGTTCCCATTCGGCGGCGCGGCAATAGTGGTCGATGACACCGTCACCGAAAGCCGTTCGCAGCAGCTCCGAACCGTTCATGGCGGCGGCGGCGGCGCGCAGCGTCTTCGGGATTTCGCGGATATCGCCGCCCGCGCCATAGGCGTCGCCGACATAGGGTTCTTCCAGCGTCATCTGTTTTTCGATGCCATCGAGGCCCGCGGCAAGCTGGGCGGCGAAGGCCAGATAGGGATTGAGATCGGCCCCGCCGATGCGGCATTCGATGCGGATGCCCTTGGTCTTTTCCCCGCAGAGCCGGAAGCCCGCCGTGCGGTTGTCGCGCGACCAGATCGCCTTGGTCGGCGCGAAGGTGCCGGCCATGAAGCGTTTGTAGGAATTGATATAGGGAGCGAGAAAATAGGTGATTTCGGAGGAATGGGCGAGCAGGCCCGCCACATAGTGCTCCATCAGCTTCGACATGCCATAGGGCCCATCGGGATCGAAGAACAGCGGGGTCGTGCCGTCAGCGCTCCACAATGACTGATGCACATGGGAGGAATTGCCGGCGGCATCGTAATTCCACTTGGCCATGAAGGTCACGGCCTTGCCCTTCTGCCAGGCGATTTCCTTGCAGGCATTCTTGATGATGGCGTGGCGGTCGGCCATGGTCAGCGCGTCGGCATAGCGGACGTTCAGCTCCTCCTGCCCGGCATCCGCCTCGCCCTTGGAATTTTCGATCGGGATGCCCGCGCCCTGCAGGCCGTTGCGGATCGCCCGCATCACATCCTCTTCCTTGGTGGTCTGGAAGATGTGGTAATCCTCGTTATAGGCGCTCGACCGCTTCAGCCCGCGATAACCGGCTTCCTCGGCGCTTTCGAACGACTGGTTGAAGAGAAAGAACTCAAGCTCGGTCGCCATCATCGCGCGAAAGCCGAGCGCCTCAAGGCGGGCAACCTGCTTTTTCAGCAGCGCGCGTGGCGAATGCGCAACCTCGCCATGCGTGGCATGGTCTTCGACATCGCACAGCACGAGTGCCGTGCCTTCCAGCCAGGGAATGCGCCTCAGCGTGCCAAGATCGGGCTTCATCGTATAATCGCCATAGCCGGCGGCCCAGCTTGTTGATTCATAGCCTTCGACGGTGTGCATCTCCATGTCGGTGGCCTGCACATAATTGCAGCAATGGGTTTCGCGAAAACCGCTTTCAACGAAATATTCGGCGTGGAAACGCTTGCCCATCAGCCGGCCCTGCATATCCACCTGACAGGCAAGCACCGTATCGATCCGGCCTTCGGCCACGTCCCGTTTCAGTTCGTCGAATGTGTAGCTTGCGCTCATCAGGCTCACCTTGTGGTTCATGCATGCGTCCGGAACAGGAACGCTCCGGACGGTCAGTGTCAATGGCCTCGCCTCCTGTGGCGAGGACGTTGTTCATGGCCCTGCCCCTTTTGGGTGTCATGCTCGGGCTTGACCCGAGCATCCAGGCGACACGGAGAACCTTGCCTGGACTCTCGGGGCAAGCCCGAGAGTGACGCGAAAGAGAGGCACGGGTGACCGGCCCCCTCCCGGCAGCGACGTTAATCAGCCGGCGCGGTAGGGCGGGCCGGCTGCCTTCATGTCGGCCTGATACTGTTTCAGGATCTTGACCACTTCGGCCGTACGCTCGGTCTCGGCGGCAATCTCGTCCCAGAACGTATCGGCGGCGTCTTCGACCGTTTTCCATTCAGCATCGGGAATGGTGGTCAGTTCCAGCTTTTCGCCATGGGCGCGCAGCCGCGCCTCGCCGCCCCAATACCAATGCAGGCGGTGGAGATGCGAGGAATCCGTGCACATGCGGAACAGCACCTTCAGATGCTCCGGCACTTCGGCCCATTTGTCGGAGTTCACGAAGAACGAACCGCACCAGCCGCCGGAAATATTGTTGGTGAGGAAGTAATTGGTCACATCGGCCCAGCCGACGGTGTAATCCTCGGTAATGCCCGACCAGGCCAGGCCGTCAAGTTCGCCGGTCTGCATCGCCACCTGCACGTCTTCCCACGGCAGCGTGACCGGCACGACGCCGAACTGCGACAGGAACTTGCCGGCTGTCGGAAAGGTGAAGATGCGCAGGCCCTCGAGGTCGGACAGGCTCGTCACCGGATTGACGGTGGCGAAGTTGCACGGGTCCCAGGCGCCGGCAGAAATCCACTGCACGCCGACTTCCGCATAGGCCTTTTCCCAGATCTCGGCGAGGCCGTATTCGTAAAACAGCGTCGGCACATCGAGGCTGAATTTCGAGGCGAAGGGGAAATAGCCGCCGAACACCTTGATATCGAGCGGCGAGTTCATCGAGTCGTCATCGGACTGGACGGCATCGATGGTGCCGCGCTGCATGGCGCGGAACAGTTCGCCGGTCGGCACCAGCTGGTCGGCGGTGAACAGCTGGATTTCCATCTCGCCATTGGCCGCCGTGTTGAAAGCCTCGATCGACGGTTTGATGACGTGTTCGGCCAGCGCCGCTCCGGCATAGGTCTGCAGGCGCCAGGTGATCTTGCTCTGGGCGCGGGTGACGGCGGGGGCGGCAAGCGCCGTGGCGCCGGCTGCGGTCGCAAGGCCCGCATTCTTCAAAAAACTGCGTCTGTTGGTCATTGCTGCTTCCCTCTGTTTTGCTTCTCAGGTCGTTGAGACCCGGCCTTCTGCCGGGCCTTCCTTAACAAACGCCCGATCGAACGGACGCACACCAACGCGCTTCAGCCACTCCCCTCAGCGCGCATAGACGAGGTTCGGCAACCACAGGGCAATCTGCGGAAATGCCGTGACGATCGCCAGGCCGGTGATCATGATCATCACGAACGGCCAGACGGAGCGGTAAATATCGGTCAGCGAAATCTCCCGCGGGGCCATGGCCCGCATCAGGAACAGGTTGTAGCCAAATGGCGGCGTCATATAGGCGATCTGGCAGGTGATGGTGTAGAGCACGCCATACCAGACCAGATCGAACCCGAGATGGCCGACCAGCGGCACGTAAAGCGGCGCGACGATCACCAGCATCGCCGTGTCATCCAGAAACGTACCCATGATGATGTAGGAAATCTGCATCATGATCAGGATTTCCCAGGGGCCGAGGTCCCAGCGCTCCAGCAGCAGATGTTCCAGCGCGCGGACGGCGCCAAGCCCGTCAAACACCGCGCCGAAGCAGAGAGCGGCCAGAATGATCCACATGAACATGCAGGAAATGCCGAGCGTCTGCTCCATGGTGCGGTTCAAAAGCTTCCACGTCAGCCGCTTCTTGACGAGGGCTGCAACCAGCGCCGAGAGTGCGCCGATGGCGGCGCTTTCCGTCAGGCTGGTGACGCCCATCAGGAACAGGCCCATCATCAGGAAGAAAATCAGGAAGGGGATGATGCCGGCGCGCAGAAGCTTCAGCTTCTCGCCCAGCGGCATGTCGCGCTCTTCTTTCGGTAGCGACGGGCCGAGCGCGGGGTTCATGCGGCAGCGGATGATGATGTAGATGATGAACATGGCTGCCAGCAGCAGGCCGGGCAGTGCGCCTGCGACCCAGAGCTTGCCGACGGGCTGACGGGCGATCATGCCGTAAAGCACCAGCACCACGCTCGGCGGCACCAGAATACCGAGCGACGAGCCCGCCTGAATGACGCCGGACACCATGATCTTGTCATAACCGCGCCTGAGAAGTTCCGGCAGCGCGATGGTCGCGCCGATGGCCATGCCCGCCACAGAAAGTCCGTTCATGGCCGAAATCACCACCATCAGCGCAATCGTGCCGACGGCAAGCCCGCCCGGCAGACCGCCCATCCACACGTGAAACGCCTTGTAGAGGTCTTCGGCGATGCCGGATTCCGACAGCATGTAGCCCATGAAGATGAACAGCGGCAGCGTCAGCATCGGATACCACTTCATCAGCTTCATGCCGGCGGAAAAGCCGATTTCGTAGCCGCCCGTGCCCCACAGGAAAGCCGCCGCAACAACGCCGACAAACCCGATGGCAGCGAACACGCGCTGGCCGGTGAGCATGGTCAGCATCATCGAGAAGAACAGCAAAAGCGCGATCATTTCATAGGAAAGGCTCACGTGATCGGCCTCCCCAGCGCCTTTGCCAGATCCTTGAGGAAGATCGAGGTCGTCTGCAGGAACATCAGGAAAATGCCGATGACCATGGTGATCTTGATCGGCGCCATATAGGGCGACCAGCTGGAATAGGAGGTCTCGCCGTATTGCAACGCGTAGCTGGTCGAAGACACCCCGCCGATCATAAGAAAGATCAGATAGGTGAACAGCATGAATACCGTGACGGCGTCGACAACCGCCCGCTGGCGCGGCGACCAGCGGCCGTAGATGAGGTCCATGCGCACATGGCTGTCGAGCTGCAGCGAATAGGCGCCGCCGACGAGGTAGTAGGCCGTCATCACGAACTGGGCCATTTCCAGCGTCCACAGCGACGGATTGAAGAAGGTCTTGGAAACCGACGACCAGAGCAGGATGCCCATCATCACGAAAATCAGCCACATGGCGATGCGGCCGACCACGCGGTTGAAGCCGTCGATACAGCGCACATAGGTCTTGATCGCCTGCGGCATCAGGCCACCTCCCGCATGCTGTCGAGGCATTCGCTCAAAAGCCCCGCGACAAAACCCGCAACCGCGCCCTGCCCCGCCGCATCGGCGATCAGGTCGTTGCGGATCTCGATCATGACATTGAGCAGCCCGGGCTGCAGCGCATGGCGGCGCAGCGTGTGGGTCACGCCATCCACCGGCGCATAGGGCTCGTTGCGGCGAACGTCATAACCACCGGCAGCACCTGCCCTTTCCAGCATGCAATCGGCAAGCCTGCGGTCCCGGTCATGCAGAATGCCGATTTCGACATCGCGCTTTTTGCCCTTGAAGACGGGCGTGAAGGAATGGATCGTGACGATGATTGCCTTGCGCCCGGCAAGCGCGCGCTCATCCAGCAGCGTGTCGATGCGTTCGTGGAACGGCAGGTAAAGCGCCTCGGCGCGCTCGGCTCTTGCCACCGGGCCAAGGCCGCTATTGGCCGGCACGTCGTAAATCTCGCTGACATCCGGAATGGCATCCGCCGCTTCGGGCGGCCGGTTGCAGTCATAGACCAGACGGGAGAACCGCTGATGCACCAGCGTCGCATCGAGGGCCGCGCTCAAAAGCTTCGCAACCGCTAGCGCGCCCGGGTCCCAGGCGATGTGGCTTTCAAGCAGGTCAGCCGCCAGCCCCATGTCGCCGAGGCGTTCGGGAATGGCCCGGCCGGCATGTTCGCAAATCAGCATGATCCTGCTTTGGCCGGATGCGCGCTCGACAATGACGGGCGCACCATCGCGGGCGCTCAACAGCCCCGGCTTTCCCAACATCTGTTCCCCTGCATTTTCTGCATTTGGTTTTGTAAATAGTTCTTCAGAAAATGGTCGATGTCAATCAGTCAGTGAAAACTTCTATTCATATTTTCCATTGACGGACCGGCCGCGCCGTTCCTAAATGGCGGAAAAACAGGAGACGAAGATTGACCGATGGGTCCAGGACTGTCGCCGAGACAATCGCCGCGCGCTACGGCGAACTGACGCGTTCGGAAAAGCGCCTCGCCGATACGATCACCGAGAATTACCCGGTGTCCGGCCTCGGCAGCATCACCACGCTGGCGGAAAACGCCGATGTCTCGACCCCGACGGTCGCGCGCATGGTGCAAAAGCTCGGTTTCAAGGGCTATGGCGAGTTTCAGGCCCGCCTGCATCAGGAGCTGGAGGCGACGCTTTCCAACCCGATCGCGAAACATGACCGGCTGGCGCGCAATGTGCCCGACACGCATATCCTCAACCGCTTCGGCGAAGCGGCCATCGACAATATGCGCCGCACACTGTCACAACTCGATCAGGAGACGTTCGGTGGTGCTGCGGCGCTTCTCTCGGATCTCGACCGCGCCGTCTATTTCGTCGGCGGGCGCATCACCGGCGCGATTGCCGGTTATTTCTATACCCATATGCAGGTGATCCGGCCGAAGACGACGCTGATGTCGTCCAATTCCGGTTCATGGCCGCAACACATGCTGAACATGGCCAACGGCGATGTTCTGGTGATCTTCGACATTCGCCGCTACGAACAGGACATGGCCACACTGGCCCGCGTTGCCAGTGAAAACGGCGTCGAGATCATCCTGTTCACCGATCAGTGGGCCTCGCCGGTGACAAAATTTGCCCGCCACACCTTCCGCGTCAATATCGAGGCGCCGTCCGCTTGGGACTCGTCCGTGGTGACGCTGTTCGTGGTGGAGGCGCTGATCGAGGCGGTTCAGGCGAAAAGCTGGGACAAGACCCGCCAGCGCATCAGTCAGCTGGAAGGCCTGTTCGAGCAGAGCCGACTGTTCAGGCGTCCGGGGTGAAGCCCTTCAGATTGAAGTGGAAGCGGTCTACGAACTTTCCTGCATAGAGACCGAATTTGACACGATAACTTGACGGATCGATAGAAGATATCTCTCTTCCACCCTCACCGGAGTCATGTTCGGGCTTGCCCCACCGGTGTCCGGTTTAACGATCCGACCATAATTCCGGGCCTTCTGTTGACCACAACGCTTCCCACTTGGGTCATCCTCGTGCTTGACACGAGGATCCATGTCGTTCTCCACACATGACGCCGGTTACCGGTTTTTATCCCGAACCATACACCTCAATCGGTTTCTTATCGCGACCGTCACTGGATCCTCGTGTCAAGCACGAGGATGACGCCTGAGAGAGTGGCCGGCGTCACCCAAGCCGGTTCACAAACACGGTCACGACCGGCTTCTTGCCCCAGCACTCATTGGCCGCAGCGCGCACGGAACGGCGCACCGCTTCTTTGACCATTTTGAGATCCTTGCGGCGCGAGCGCGGAATGCTTTCGACAGCGCCCAGAACGGCGTCGAACAGCACGTCCTCCATCTTCTCGTCCTCGTCATCGAAGCCCGGCAGGCCGATCGGCACCACATCCGGATCGCCGGCGAACTCGAACTTGCTGTTCAGCAGAACATTGACCGCGACATGGCCGACGAAGGAGAGCTTGCGGCGCTCGCCGATGCCCATCTCGTCGAACCCACCGATCAGCTTGCCATCCTTGAAGATGCGGCCGGCCTCGACATGATCGATCACCTCCGGCTCGCCGGGAGCAAGGCGCAGCATGTCGCCGTTGCGCACGCGCGGCACATGGGCGATGCCCGACTGTTCGCCGAGTTCCTTTTGCGCCGTCAGATGTGCAGCCTCGCCATGGACCGGAACCAGAATATCGGGCCGGACCCATTCATACATCTGCTTCAGTTCATTGCGGCGGGGATGGCCCGACACATGCACCAGCGCTTCATTATCGGTGAGGATATGAACGCCCTGCTCGATCAGCCCGTTCTTGACGTCCTGTATCGCCTTTTCATTGCCGGGAATGGCGCGCGAGGAAAACACCACGAGATCGCCGGCAGCCAACGCGACATTGCGCATCTCGTCCCGCGAAAGCTTGGCAAGGGCCGCACGGCTTTCGCCCTGCGAGCCGGTGAGGATCGCCACCACCTTGTCGCGCGGGATATAGCCGAACTCGTCTTCATCGACGAAGGGTTTGACGCCTTCCATCAGCCCGATGTCACGGGCAACCTGAACGGCGCGCTTCAGCGAGGAACCGAGCAGCAGCACTTCCCGGCCGGCCTCTTCGGCAGCCTTGGCGATGGAACGAATACGGCCGATATTCGACGAAAAGCTGGTCAGCGCCACACGGCCTTCGGCATTCTCGATCACCTTGCGCAGGCTTTCGGAAACCTCCTGCTCCGACGGCGACACGCCATCGCGCAGTGCATTGGTGGAATCGCACATCAGCGCCAGAATGCCCTCGTCGCCAAGCGCGCGCAGACGGGTCTCGTCGGTCTTCGGCCCGAGCGACGGCGCCTCGTCGATCTTCCAGTCGCCGGTGTGGACGAGGTTGCCAAGCGGCGTGCGGATGCACAGCGCCATCGGCTCCGGAATCGAGTGATTGACGGCGACCGCCTCGACCGAAAACGGCCCGGCATTGATCGTGTCGCCCGCCTTGAAGATGGTGACGGGAATTTCGCCCATCGATTTTTCATAGGCGCGCTTGGATTCCAGCAGGCCTGCCGTGAACGGCGAGGCGTAGATCGGCACGTTCAGGCCCGGCCAGAGGTCGTTGATCGCGCCGAAATGGTCTTCATGCGCGTGGGTGATGATCATCGCCTTCAGATTGGCGCGCTGCTCGCGCACGAATTCGATGTCAGGGAGAATGAGGTCGACGCCGGGCAGATCCGCGCCCGGAAAGGTGACGCCGCAATCGACCATGATCCATTCGCGTTTTTCCGCGGGTCCATAGCCGTAAAGGGCAAGGTTCATACCGATTTCGCCCAGCCCGCCGAGGGGCAGGAAAACCAGTTCAGCGTTGTTGTCCGCCATTGAAGCGTTATCCAGTCTTGTTGTTTTCGAAGAAGACATCGCCGGCAGCAAAAGTGCGCGTGCCCTCTTCCGTTTCAAGTTTCAGCATCCCGGCATCATCAATGCCGGTAAAAAGCCCGAAGACCTGCTCGCGGGCCAGATTGATCGTGATCCGTTCGTTAATACCGCATGCGGCTGCACGCCAGCGCGCAACGGTTTTTCGCACGCCTTTTCCGCTATCCCAGATCGAAAGTTCTTCCGCCATGATCTCAAACAGATGGGCAAACAGAACGGCGGGGTCGGCGCCAGCCACATAATCGGCCAGTCTTGCAACCGGATATGGGGCGCTCTCCGGCGAAAATCCAACATTGACGCCGATACCCACGACAACGGCAAACCGGCCATCGGCCAGTTTCCGGCCTTCCAGCAGAATGCCGCACACTTTCTTGCGGTCGATCAGAACGTCATTGGGCCATTTGATCGCGACCTCGGCCGCCTGCCCGGCCATCATCCGCGTCACCGCCCCGTGAACGGCAACGGCGGCAACCAGCGGCAATGAAGACATCGCCGAAACAGGTGCGGGATCAATAAGCAGAAGCGAGGCATAAAGATTGCCTCGCTCCGAAACCCAGTTGCGTCCGCGCCGTGCCCGTCCGCCTGTTTGTCGTTCCGCTGTGATCCACAGGCCGCCGGGGTCGCCCCCCTCGGCCCGTTCCATCGCCTTCAGATTGGTCGAGACCACTTCGTCAAGCGCATCATGCCGATAGCTGCCAGCAGCCGCGGGCTTTCCCGCTGCCATCTAGAACAGCGCCGCTGCGGCTGCGCCGGCTGCCGAGTTCAGCGGGCCGCCGAACAGCAGGTAGCCAATGGCAAACAGACCACCGAGACCGAACACGAACCGCAACTCGCTTGCCACCCGCGAAAACTCCACGGCCGGCTCGTCGAACCACATCACCTTGACGACGCGCAGATAGTAGAACGCGGCCACGACGGAAGACAGGACACCGATGATGGCCAGCGTATAGAGCTTTGCATCGATCGCCGCCAGGAACACGAAGTACTTGCCGAAGAAGCCTGCAAGCGGCGGAACGCCGGCAAGCGAGAACATCAGCGCCGTCAGCACCACCGCCATGACCGGCTTGGTCCTGGAAAGACCGGCAAGATCGTCGATGTTCTCGACATTGCCGCCCTCTTTCAGACGCATCGCCATGATGACGGCAAATGTGCCGAGCGTCATGAACAGATAGATCGCCATGTAGATAACCACACCGCGGACACCGGTTTCGGTTCCTGCCGCAAGGCCGACAAGCGCATAACCCATATGGGTGATCGAGGAATAGGCCATCAGCCGTTTGATGTTGCGCTGACCGATGGCGGCGAATGCACCGAGCACCATCGAGGCAAGCGAGATGAAGACCACGACCTGACGCCACTGATCAATGGCCGGGCCGAAGGCATCGATCAGCAGGCGAATGATGATCGCCATGGCCGCAACCTTTGGCGCGGAGGCAAAGAAGGCCGTGACCGGCGTCGGCGCGCCTTCATACACATCCGGCGTCCACATGTGGAAGGGAACGGCGGAAATCTTGAAGGTGATGCCGGCCAGCACGAACACCATGCCGAAGATGAAGCCGAGACCGGTTTCGCCGAGCGAAATCTGATTGGCGACGGCCTCGAAACCGATATTGCCGGTAAAGCCGTAAATCAACGAAATGCCGTAAAGCAGCATGCCGGACGACAGCGAGCCGAGCACGAAATATTTCAGGCCCGCTTCGGTCGAGCGCAGGCTGTCGCGGTTGATCGCAGCGATCACGTAAAGCGGCAGCGACATCAGCTCGAGGCCCATGTAGAAGGCCAGCATGTCGTTGGCCGAGACCATCAGCATCATGCCGGTGGTCGACAGCAGCATCAGCACCGGAAACTCGAAACGGTCGAGATATTCCGGTTCTTCGTGGCCGACAGACAGGATCATCGACAGCGCCGCGCCGATCAGCACCAGAAGCTGCATGAAGCGGGTGAAGGCGTTGAAGGTGAGCGAGCCGTTAAACGCCTCGCCATTGCCCGCCCAGAACAGGAAGCCGCCGGCGAACAGCAGCAGGGCCACGGCAAGCGCGACGATGGTCGGCCCGCTCTTGCGGCCAGCAAAGGCTCCGATCATCAACAGGACCATAGCGCCAATCGAAAGGATCAGCTCCGGCATGATCAGCTTCAGACTTGAAAGTAGGAGTTCCGAGGTCATGTCCAAAAGATCCTGTCTCAGTATACCGGCAGCGCGATGTTCTTGGTGGCTTCCAGAACAGCGTCATAATGTTGAACGATCTGGGCGACCGGCCCGTGGATCGCCGCGAAAATCGGTTCGGGATATACACCGAAGAAAATCGTCAGAATGATCAACGGATACAGCACGAACTTCTCGCGCATGGAAAGATCGAGCAATGCCTTCAGGCTGTCCTTCTCCAGTGCGCCGAAAATCACCCGACGGTACAGCCACAGCGCATAGGCGGCCGAGAGGATGACACCCGTGGCCGCAAACACAGCCACCCAGGTATTGACCTGGAACACGCCGATCACCGTCAGGAATTCACCGATGAAGCCCGATGTGCCGGGAAGCCCGACATTGGCCATGGTGAAGATCATGAAGGCGACCGCGAATTTCGGCATATTGTGCACAAGCCCGCCGAATGCGGCGATCTCACGCGTATGCATGCGGTCATAGACGATACCGACGCAGAAGAACAGCGCACCGGACACGATACCGTGCGACAGCATCAGGAAGATGGAGCCCTCGATGCCCTCGGTGGTGGCCGAGAACATGCCCATGGTGACGTAGCCCATATGCGCGACCGAGGAATAGGCAATCAGCTTCTTCATGTCGGTCTGCATCAGCGCCACCAGCGAAGCGTAGATGATGGCGATGATCGACAGCGCGAAGATCAGCGGCGCGAAATAATAGGAGGCATCGGGGAACATCGGCATCGAATAGCGCAGCACGCCGAAGCCGCCGAGTTTCAAGAGAACACCCGCCAGCACGCCCGAGGCCGCCGTCGGCGCTTCCACGTGGGCGTCCGGCAGCCAGGTATGCACCGGCCACATCGGCATCTTCACCGCAAACGAGGCGAAGAAGCCGAGGAATAACCAGTATTGCATGTTGACCGGGAAATCATACTCCAGCAGCACCGGCACGCTGGTGGTGCCCGTCACCCAGTACATCGCCATGATCGCCAGCAGCATGAACACCGAACCGGCGAAGGTGTAGAGGAAGAACTTCAGCGACGCGTAGACGCGGCGGTCATGCCCCCAGATGCCGATGATCAGATACATCGGGATCAGTCCCGCCTCGAAGAAGACGTAGAACATCACGATATCGAGCGAAACGAACACGCCGATGATCAACGTTTCCAGAATGAGGAACGCAATCATGTAGGCCTTCACACGGTGCGTGATGGCCTCCCAGGAGGCGAGGATACACAGCGGCATCAGCACCGTGGTCAGCAGGATGAACAGCATCGAGATGCCGTCAACGCCGAGATGATAGGAAATCCCTGTGCCGAGCCAGGCATGGTTTTCGATCATCTGGAAGTTCGGATCGGCGGGATCGTAATTGACCCAGATAAACAGCGACACCACGAAGGTAAACAGCGTCGTCAGCAGCGCCACATTGCGAATGTTGCGCAGCCCCGCTTCATTGTCGTCGCGGGTAAACAGGATCAGCACCACGCCGACGAGAGGCAGGAAGGTGACTGTCGAGAGAATTGGCCAGTCGCTCATTACAGCGCCCCTCCGAGCATCATCCACGTTACAAGAGCGGCCAGGCCGATCAGCATTGCAAACGCATAGTGGTACAAATAACCGGACTGCAGCTTGACCACGCGGTTGGTGACATCAACGACCAGCGCCGCAATGCCGTTGGGTCCGAACCGGTCAATCACGCCGATATCTCCCTTCTGCCACAGGAAGTGCCCGAGCTTTTTCGCAGGGCGGACAAACAGGAAATCGTACAGTTCATCGAAATACCACTTGTTGAGCAGGAATGCGTAGATCCGCGGGAAGGCACGCGCCATCGCCGGCGCCGATGCCGGCTTGATCAGGTACATGTAGATCGCGACCACCGTACCGATCAGCATGGCGAAGAACGGCGACAGCTTGACCCACAGCGCCACGTGATGGTGCTCTTCCAGAACCTCGTTATGCGGCCCGGTAAACAGCGCACCCTTCCAGAACTCGCTGTAGTCATGGCCGTAGAAGAACTCGGCGAAGACCACACCGGCAAACAGCGCGCCGACCGACAGCACGATCAGCGGGATCAGCATGACCCAGGGCGATTCATGCACGTGATGCATGACGTCCGAGGAGGCACGCGGCTTGCCGAAGAAGGTCATGAAAATCAGGCGCCATGAATAGAACGCCGTCAGCACGGCGGCAATCACCAGTGCCCAGAAGGAGAAACCGGCCAGCGGGCTTGGCGAAACAAAAGCCGCCTCGATGATCGCATCCTTGGAGAAGTAACCGGCCGCACCGAAGATCGTGCCGGGAATGCCGACGCCGGTAATGGCGAGCGTGCCGAAGATCATGCCCCAGAAGGTGATCGGAATATGCTTCCTCAGACCGCCCATGCGGCGCATGTCCTGATCCCCGGAAACGGCATGGATGACCGAACCGGCGCACAGGAACAGAAGCGCCTTGAAGAAGGCGTGGGTGAACAGGTGGAACACGGCAGCGCCGTATGCCCCTGCCCCAAGGGCAGCAAACATGTAGCCGAGCTGCGAACAGGTCGAATAGGCAATCACACGCTTGATGTCGTTTTGCACCAGACCGATCGTCGCGGCAAACAGCGCGGTGACCGAACCGATCAGCGTGACGAAGGTGAGTGCCGACGGCGACAGTTCGAACAGCGGCGACATGCGCGCAACCAGGAAGACGCCGGCCGTCACCATGGTGGCGGCGTGGATCAGGGCCGAAACCGGGGTCGGGCCTTCCATCGCGTCCGGCAGCCAGGTGTGCAGCAGGAACTGCGCCGACTTACCCATGGCGCCCATGAACAGCAGCAGGCAGACCGCGGTGATGGCGTGCATCAGCGACAGGTCCATGCCGAGGAAGTGCAGCACCGGCGCCTGCTCGCCCGCAGCAACGGCAACCGCATGGTCGTCGGCAATGCGTTCGGCGGCGGCGAAGATCGGCTCGAAATTGATGGAATGCGCCAGGAAGAACAGGCCGGCAATGCCGAGCAGGAAACCGAAGTCACCCACACGGTTGACGATGAAGGCCTTCATCGCGGCAGCGCAGGCCGACGGCTTCTTGTACCAGAAGCCGATCAGAAGATAGGAGGCCAGGCCAACGCCTTCCCAGCCGAAGAACATCTGCAGCAGATTGTCGGCGGTGACCAGCGACAGCATCGCGAAGGTGAACAGCGACAGATAGGCAAAGAAGCGCGGACGATGCGGATCGTCGTGCATGTAGCCCACCGAATAAAGGTGGACGAGACAGGACACCGTATTGACCACGACCAGCATGACGGCGGTCAGCGTGTCGATCCTCAGCGACCAGGCAACATCGATATTGCCGGAGGAAATCCACTGCATCACCGGAACCTGGATTACCAGATCCTCTGCATGCGACAGGAAACCGACCGAGATGAACACGTACCAGGACAGGATGGCGGAAACGGCCATGAAGGCGATGGTCAGCCATTCGGTGGCCTTCGCGCCCATACGGTTTCCGAAGAGGCCTGCGATGAGGAAGCCGAGCAACGGCAGGAAAATGATGAGTTTGTAAATCATCTGGTAGTCAGCCCTTCATCATATTGACGTCTTCGACCGCAATCGAGCCGCGGTTACGATAAAACACCACGAGGATCGCCAATCCGATCGCCGCTTCGGCCGCTGCCACCGTGAGGATGAAAAGCGCGAAGACCTGACCGACCACGTCATTCAGGAACGAAGAAAACGCGACCATGTTGAGATTGACCGAAAGCAGGATCAGCTCAATGGACATGAGAATGATGATGACGTTCTTTCGGTTCAGAAAGATGCCGAAAACGCCGATCGTGAAAAGTATGGCACTGACCGTCAGGTAGTGGGAAAGTCCGATTTCCATTGCTCTGTCCTTGAGTCCGTATCCCTGCTAAATTCTCTTAAATTTACAGGCCCTGTCCGGGCTTGACCTTGACGGCCTCGTGCGCTGTTTCCGGCGTGCGCGCCACCTGCTTGCCGATGTTCTGGCGCTTGACGTCGGTGCGATGCTTCAGCGTCAGCACGATCGCGCCGATCATGGCCACCAGAAGGATGAGGCCGGCGACCTGGAAGAAATAGGCGTAATGCGTGTAGATCACATCGCCCAGCGTCTGAATGCTGGAGGATTCGGAAAGCGGCGCCATCGGCATCGCGGTATTGGCTGCGATCTCCGGGGAGATGAAGGTGCCGCCGACAACGATGATCAGTTCGGCCAGAAGCGCGACGCCGATCAGCGCGCCAATCGGCGCATAGCGCAAGATGCCGGATCTGAGCGCCGTGAAATCAATGTCGAGCATCATCACCACAAACAGGAACAGCACCGCGACCGCGCCGACATAGACGACGAGCAGCAACAGGCCGAGATATTCCGCGCCGGCCAGAATGAACAGCGCAGCGGCATTCACGAACACCACGATCAGAAACAGGACCGAATGGACCGGGTTCCGCGCGGAAATCACCATGAACGCCGAGGCCACGGCGATAAACGCGAAAATATAGAAAAAAAGAGCCTGGAGACCCATCTTGGTGCCTTCTCTTCCTGTACGCCGCGGGAACCCCGGACGCGTCTCATTGAAAAACCAGCCGACTTGGCCAGGCTTTCCGTTCTCAAATCGTCTCACCGGCCGGCTTTATGCCGCCCGGCCACTTATTGTTCAAATCTCAGCGATAAGGTGCGTCCATGGCGATGTTCTGCCCGATTTCGCGCTCCCACCGGTCGCCATTGGCGAGCAGGCGCTCCTTGTCGTAGTAAAGTTCTTCGCGCGTTTCGGTCGCGAATTCGAAATTCGGCCCTTCGACAATGGCCTCGACGGGACATGCCTCCTGGCAGAAACCGCAATAGATGCACTTCACCATGTCGATGTCGTAGCGCACCGTGCGGCGCGTGCCGTCATTGCGGCGCGGGCCGGCCTCGATGGTGATCGCCTGGGCGGGACAGATTGCCTCGCACAGCTTGCAGGCAATGCAGCGTTCCTCGCCGTTGGGATAACGACGCAGCGCATGCTCACCGCGAAAACGCGGGCTCACCGGTCCCTTTTCGAAGGGGTAATTGACCGTCGACTTCGGGGCGAAGAAGTAGCGCATCGTCAGAAAGAACGCGCCGACGAACTCCTTCAGGAAGACGGCATTGAAAGCCTGAGCAACAGAACCCATTTCAAATTCTCCAATCCGGCACTTCGAAAAGTACCATCAATCAGCCCACCCAGCCGGTCAGTTTAACAACGAAGGCCACGATGACGACCATGGCGAGCGACAGCGGAAGGAAGACCTTCCAGCCGAGACGCATCAGCTGGTCGTAGCGATAACGCGGCACGAATGCCTTCACCATGCCGAACATGAAGAAGCACAGGCAGACCTTGATCAGGAACCAGATCACGCCGGGAACCCAGTTCAGCACCGGCACATCCAGGATCGGCAGCCAGCCGCCGAGGAACAGCGTCGTGGTCATCGCGCACATCAGGACGATGGCCGCATATTCGCCGAGCATGAACATCATGTACGGGGTCGAGCCATATTCCACCATGAAGCCGGCAACCAGTTCCGATTCCGCTTCCGGCAGATCGAAGGGCGGACGGTTGGTTTCGGCAAGGGCGGAGATGAAGAACACGATGAACATCGGGAACAGCGCCAGCCAGTTCCAGTCAAGGAACGAGTTGGGCAGGCCGAGCATGGTGCCGAGGCCGGTTTCCTGTGCATAGACGATATCCGAAAGGTTCAGCGAGCCGACCGTCAGCAGCACGGTAACGATCACAAGCCCGATCGACACTTCGTAGGACACCATCTGCGCGGCAGAGCGCAGCGAGCCGAGGAAGGCGTATTTCGAGTTCGACGCCCAGCCGCCCATGATCACGCCGTAGACCTCAAGCGAGGAAATCGCGAAAACATAGAGAATGCCGATATTGATATTGGCAATCACCCAGCCATCGGCCACCGGCATCACCGCCCAGGTGGCCAGCGCCAGCGTCACCGTGATCAGCGGCGCCAGCAGGAACACGACCTTGTCGGCACTGGCCGGAATGATCGGCTCCTTCAGCACGAACTTGAACAGGTCGGCAAAGGACTGGAACAGGCCAAACGGCCCAACCACATTCGGTCCGCGCCGCATCTGCACGGCGGCCCAGATCTTGCGGTCGGCCAGCAGGATGAATGCGATACCGACGAGCAGAAGGACCAGCAGCAGCAGCGACTGACCGACCATGATCAGTCCGGGCCAGAGATAGGTTGAGAGAAAAGAATCCATTGTTCGGTCCTTATTCCGCCGCTGCCTTGAAATTATTGCGCGCCAGCGCCGAGCATTCGGCCATCACGGCAGAGGCCCGGGCAATCGGGTTGGTCAGGTAGAAATCGGTGATCGGCGAGACGAAACCGGCTTCGCCCAGGTCCCCACCCTTCGATGCCGCCGTTTCGACCGCCTTGATATCAGCGTCAGCGACCGCGTCAAGCGCAGCAAGGTGTGGATATTCGCCATAAATCGCTGCACGCAACGCCATCAGCGAGTCGTAGGGCAGCGTCTTGCCGAGAATGCCGGAAAGCGCACGCAGCACCGCCCAGTCCTCGCGGGCGTCACCCGGCGCAAAGCCTGCGCGGCTGGTCATCTGCACGCGGCCCTCGGTGTTGACGTAGGTGCCCGACTTTTCCGTATAGGTCGCAGCCGGCAGAACCACATCGGCATTCATCGCGCCGGCATCGCCGTGCGAGCCGATATAGACGGTGAACCCGGCCTTTTTGGCGGAGAAATCAAGTTCGTCGGCGCCAAGCAGGAACAGAACGTCGGTATCGCCCAGCATCTGGGCCGCGGTCTTGCCGCCCTCGCCCGGCACGAAGCCGATATCGAGACCGCCGACGCGCGATGCTGCGGTATGCAGCACGGCAAAGCCGTTCCAGTCTTCGCTCACCGCACCGACATCGCCGGCAAGCTGAGCCGCCTTAGCCAGCACCGCCGCGCCGTCTTCGCGGGTCAGGGCGCCCTGCCCGATCAGAACGATCGGACGCTCGGCGTTCTTCAGCACGTCGAGAAAACCGAGCGAACCGGAAGCCAGATCGGAAAGCGTCTGGGGACCGGCGCCGAGATACTCGTAGTCGTAACGCAGGTCGGCATGTTCGCCGATCACGCCGATCGGGAAATTGCCCTTGCGGAAACGCTTGCGGATACGGGCGTTGAGAACCGATGCCTCGAAGCGCGGATTGGCGCCGATAATCAGCAGAGCGTCAGCGTTTTCAATGCCTTCGATCGTCGGGTTAAACAGGTAGCTTGCGCGGCCAAGCGACGGATCAAGCGCCGTCCCGTCCTGCCGACAGTCGACATTGACCGAACCGAGCGAGGCCATCAGCCCTTTCAGCGCATACATTTCCTCAACCGTGGCCAGATCGCCGGCAATCGCGCCGATCCTGTCGCCGGAAACACCGTCGACGGCGGACTTGATCGCGGCAAAGGCATCGTTCCAGTTGGACGCCTGAAGACGGCCGTTGACGCGGATATAGGGCTTGTCGATGCGCTGGGTGCGCAGACCGTCCCAGATGAAGCGGGTCTTGTCGGAGATCCACTCCTCGTTCACCTCTTCATTGACGCGCGGCATGATACGCATCACTTCGCGGCCGCGCGTATCGACGCGGATCGCCGAACCGACGGCATCCATCACGTCGATGGATTCGGTCTTGTTCAGCTCCCACGGACGAGCGGTGAAGGCGAACGGCTTGGAGGTCAGCGCGCCGACCGGGCAAAGGTCGACGACATTACCCTGCAGCTCCGACGTCATCGCCTGTTCCAGATAGGTGGTGATCTCGGCATCCTCGCCGCGGCCGATCAGGCCCAACTCGGAAATTCCGGCCACTTCCGTGGTGAAGCGGACGCAGCGCGTGCAGTGAATGCAGCGGTTCATCACCGTCTTGACCAGCGGGCCGATATACTTGTCCTCAACGGCGCGCTTGTCTTCCTGATAGCGCGAAGCGTCGATGCCGAAGGCCATGGCCTGGTCCTGCAGGTCGCATTCGCCGCCCTGGTCGCAGATCGGGCAGTCGAGCGGATGATTGATGAGCAGGAACTCCATCACCCCTTCGCGCGCCTTCTTGACCATCGGCGTCTTCGTGTAGATTTCCGGCAGCGAGCCATCCGGTCCGCCGCGAATATCCTTGACCCCCATGGCACAGGAGGCTGCCGGCTTCGGCGGCCCGCCCTTCACCTGGATCAGGCACATGCGGCAATTGCCGGCAATCGACAGCCGCTCGTGAAAGCAGAAGCGCGGAATTTCGGCGCCCGCCGCCTCCGCCGCCTGCAGCAGCGTATAGTGGTCGGGAACCTCGATTTCGTTGCCGTCAACAATCAGATTTACCATATCCGTTCTTCCCGCTTCGCCGACGATCCAAAGGCCGCCGACAGTCCATTCTCGCTTGCGTGCGCCCGGTCAGGGCCTCGTCTCAAGCCTTATGTTCTTTCCACAGCGCCAGCATTGCGCCGACATCGATGCCTTCGACCGTCATGCCGTCGAGACGGCAATCGCTGATCGAGACACCGGAGAGATTGGCATCCGTCACCACCATGCCGGAGAAGTTGGCGTTGTTCACGCGCCACCCCGACATATTCACATTCTCGAACCCGCACCCCGACATGTTCACATCATCGAAGCTGGAGCCGGACAACGTGATACGATGATACTTGCCGCCCGAGAGATTGACGTTCTCATGGGAAACCCCGGACAGGTTGACATCGTCGAAGCTCGATCCCGAAAGATCGCTTTTCCTTGCGTCGATGCATGTGGCCTGTCCGTGGATGTCCATCCCCCTACTCCGCCGCTTCCATCACCGCGCCTTCCGACGTGGCATTGGCCGTGTACTGGTCAATCCGCTTTTCGATTTCCGGACGGAAATTGCGGATCAGGCCCTGGATCGGCCACGCGGCGGCATCGCCGAGCGCGCAGATCGTGTGGCCTTCCACCTGTTTGGTGACCTCGAACAGCATGTCGATTTCGCGCTTCTGGGCGCGGCCTTCGACCATGCGTTCCATCACCCGCCACATCCAGCCGGTGCCCTCGCGGCACGGCGTGCACTGGCCGCAGCTTTCATGCTTGAAGAATTCGGCCAGCCGCGCGATCGCCTTGATGATATCGGTCGACTTGTCCATGACGATGGCGCCGCCGGTCCCGAAGGAGGATTTGACTTCCTTCAGGCCATCGAAATCCATCTGCACATCCATCATGTCCTCGGCCTTGACCACCGGGCAGGATGCGCCGCCGGGGATCACCGCCAGCAGATTGTTCCAGCCGCCGCGAATGCCGCCGCAATGCTTTTCGATCAGCTCGCGGAAGGTAATGCCAAGGCTTTCCTCAACCACGCAGGGACGGTTCACATGGCCGGAGACCATGAACACCTTGGTGCCGACATTGTTGGGACGGCCAAAGGAGGAGAACCAGCTTGCGCCACGTCTGAGGATCGTCGGCGCGACCGCAATCGATTCGACGTTGTTGACCGTGGTCGGAAGACCGTAAAGGCCCATATTCGCCGGGAATGGCGGCTTCAGACGGGGCTGGCCCTTCTTGCCCTCAAGGCTTTCCAGAAGCGCCGTTTCCTCGCCGCAGATGTAAGCGCCTGCGCCGTGGTGGACGATCACGTCCATGTCCCAGCCGCACTTGTTGTTCTTGCCCAGAAGGCCGGCATCGTAACATTCGTCGATCGCCGCCTGCAGCGCCTCACGCTCGCGCATGAACTCGCCGCGGACATAGATATAGGCCGTATGCGCCCCCATACCGACGCCGGCAAGCAGGCAGCCCTCGATCAGATGGTGCGGATCATGACGCATGATCTCGCGGTCCTTGCAGGTGCCGGGCTCGGATTCGTCAGCATTCACAACAAGATAATGTGGACGGTCATCCTTGGGCATGAACGACCATTTCAACCCTGTCGGAAAGCCCGCGCCGCCACGGCCGCGCAGCCCCGAATCCTTCATTTCCTGAACGATCCAGTCGCGGCCCTTGTCGACCAGCGCCTTGGTATTGTCCCACGAACCACGCGCCATCGCGCCCTTCAGGGACGTGTCCCGATGGCCGTAAAGGTTGGTGAAGATGCGATCCCTATCCTTTAACATGCTTCACTCCTAGCGCGCTGTTCTGCCGAATACTTTTTCATATTCCTCGATGCCGCCCTTGGCCAGCACTCCGGCCTGACGCACCCATTCGTCACGTTCGATGCGACCGCCGAGCTTCAGCGATTCATTGACCCAGGCGCATTCGCCGGGCGTCCATGCCGCAATCTGCTCGAACTTGTAGATGCCGATATCGTTGAGAAGCTTCTCGATCTTCGGGCCGACGCCGGACATCATTTTCAGATCGTCAGGGTCTTCCGGCTTCTCTTCGGCGGCCGGCGGGCGATCGCCCTTGGCGCCGTTGATCGCTTCGGGCGAACCGGCGTCGTCTTCGGTCTCGTCCTCACGGGCCGTTACCGCATCGTCGTCATCATCCGTCAGCGAGGTGAAGCCGCCTTCAGGGGCGGAAAACCAGCGGTCGATCTGCGGACCGGGCTTGATTTCGTCACCGCGACCGGCCTCGAATGCATCGATGATTTCCTCAAGCCGTTCCGGCGTCAGGTCTTCATAGGCGTCCTTGAAGATCATCACCATCGGCGCGTTGGCACAGGCGCCCTGGCATTCGACCTCTTCCCAGGACAGCGTGCCATCGGCATTCGGCTCAAGCGCTGCCGCGCCGATCTTCTTCTTGCAGACATTGATCAGGTCGCCGGCCCCGCGCAGCATGCAGGGCGTCGTGCCGCATACCTGGATATGGGCCTTGGTGCCCACCGGCTTCAGCTGGAACTGGGTATAGAAGGTTGCGACCTCGAGCACCCGGATCAGCGGCATGGACAGCATGTCGGCGACCTTTTCGATCGCCGCGCGCGTCACCCAGCCTTCCTGTTCCTGCGCGCGCATCAAAAGCGGGATGACGGCGGATTGCTGGCGGCCTTCGGGATATTTCTTGATCGTGGCTTCGGCCCAGGCGGCATTCTCGTCTGAAAACGCAAATGCGGCAGGCTGGACATTCTCTTCGGCTAGTCGACGAACGGACATGCTCTCTTATACCTCTTCGGAGGTTTTAGTCACAGCTCTCGCATATCCCATGTTCTGGTACCGGCCTTCAACCGGTCCGGGACAGCAAAAAGCGGTTCTTGAAAGTTCAAAGGCGTCTGGCTTCACCGGTCCACCTCACCGAACACGATGTCGAGCGTCCCGATAATGGCGGTGACGTCGGCAAGCTGATAGCCCTTCGACATGAAGTCCATTGCCGAAAGATGGGCAAAGCCCGGCGCGCGGATCTTGCAGCGGTAAGGCTTGTTGGTGCCGTCGGACACCAGATAGACGCCGAATTCGCCCTTCGGCGCTTCAACGGCGGCATAAACCTCACCTTCCGGCACATGATAGCCTTCGGTGTAGAGCTTGAAGTGATGGATCAGCGCTTCCATCGAGCGCTTCATCTGCGCGCGCTTGGGCGGTACCACCTTGCCGTCCATGGAATTGAACGGGCCGGTCTTGGCATCGCCCAGAAGCCGCTCGACGCACTGCTTCATGATCTTCACCGATTCGCGCATCTCGTTGATGCGCAGAACCCAGCGGTCATAACAGTCGCCATTCTTGCCGATCACAACATCGAAATCGAGATCGGAATAGCATTCATAGGGCTGCGCGCGGCGCAGATCCCAGGCAGCACCCGAACCACGCACCATCGGGCCGGAAAAGCCCCAGGCGAAGGCATCGTCAAGCGAAACAACGCCGATATCGACATTGCGCTGCTTGAAGATGCGGTTGCCGGCCAGAAGCGCCTCGATGTCATCAAGGCGCGCCGGGAACTGCTCGCACCACTTGCCGATATCCTCGACCAGTTCCGGCGGAAGATCCTGATGCACGCCGCCGGGGCGGAAATAGGCCGCATGCATGCGCGCGCCACAGGCCCGCTCGTAAAACACCATCAGCTTTTCGCGCTCTTCAAAGCCCCACAGCGGCGGGGTCAGCGCGCCGACGTCCATGGCGGCGGTCGTCGAGTTCAAAAGATGGTTGAGAACACGGCCGATTTCGGAAAACAGCACGCGGATGAGCTGCCCGCGGATCGGGATCTCGACCTCCAGCAGCTTTTCCACGGCAAGCGCGAAAGCGTGTTCCTGGTTCATCGGCGCCACGTAATCGAGGCGGTCGAAATACGGCACGGCCTGAAGGAAGGTCTTGCTCTCGATCAGCTTCTCGGTTCCGCGGTGAAGCAGGCCGATATGCGGGTCGACACGTTCTACGATCTCGCCGTCCAGCTCCAGCACCAGACGCAGCACGCCGTGGGCAGACGGATGCTCCGGGCCGAAATTGATCGTGAAATTGCGGACATTATGTTCAGTCATGCCGATGGATCCTGTTGTGCAGCATAAGCCGCAAAGAATTCTGCGGACGTCATCTTCTTGGTCTCGTTGGCGAAGGCGTAGTTGTCCGGCTTTTCGTCGATGAAAATCTCGCTGGTGAAGCGGAAGACACCCGGTGCATCGAAAGCATGGGCGGAAACGACAATGTCGGAACCATCCTGCATGCGCCAGAAAAGCGTCGTTCCGCAGGTCTTGCAGAATACGCGCTCTCCATACTCGGACGATTTGTAGACGCCGAGCATGTCCCCGTTTTCGACGTCCACGGCCGTGCCGCATTCAACACCGAGAAAACCGGCACCACCGCTCCAGCGACGGCACAGGCCGCAATGGCAAACGCCCATCTCATCGTTTACCGGGACAGCGGTAAAACGAATCGCAGCACAGATACAGCCGCCAGAAAGCCGTTCAGCCATCACACGCTCCTCAGCTCGCCTTCTCGTCGCCGGGCAGGACATATTCGGGTCCTTCCCAAGGGCTCAGGAAATCAAAACTGCGGAATTCCTGGCGAAGCTCGACCGGCTCGTAGATCACCCGCTTGGCTTCCTCGTCATAACGCAGCTCGACAAAGCCGGTCGTCGGAAAGTCCTTGCGCAGCGGATGGCCCTCGAAACCGTAATCGGTCAGCAACCGGCGCAGGTCCGGATGGCCGGAGAAGGGAATGCCGTACATGTCCCAGGTCTCGCGCTCGAACCAGTCGGCGCCGGGAAAGATCGAAGTGATCGACGGCACGACCTCATCTTCCTCCACCGCAAGCTTGATGCGGATACGGACATTCTGGGTCGGCGACAGAAGGTGGTAGACGACGTCGAAACGCTTTTCGCGTCCGGGCCAGTCGACACCGCAAACATCAATGATGTTCACGAAAGCGCACTGCCCGTCATCACGCAGGAATTTCGCGACATCCACAATCGCTTCCGGCGTCGTGAACACGGTCAACTCGCCATGGGCGACACGGCTATCGTGGACACCATTGCAGGCCTCGCGGATATGGGCGCCGAGTTCGTTCAAAACTTCACTCATAATGGTCTCCAGCCGCTATCGCTCGATCGTGCCGGTACGCCGGATCTTCTTCTGCAGCAGAAGCACGCCGTAAAGCAGCGCCTCGGCCGTGGGCGGACAGCCCGGCACGTAAATATCGACGGGAACAACCCGGTCGCAGCCGCGCACGACGGAATAGGAATAGTGATAATAGCCGCCGCCATTGGCGCACGACCCCATCGAGATGACGTAACGCGGCTCGGGCATCTGGTCATAGACCTTGCGCAGCGCGGGCGCCATCTTGTTGGTCAGCGTGCCGGCAACGATCATCACATCCGACTGGCGCGGTGAAGCGCGCGGGGCAAAACCGAAGCGCTCACAGTCATAACGCGGCATCGACATCTGCATCATCTCGACGGCGCAACAGGCAAGACCGAACTGCATCCACATCAGCGAGCCGGTGCGCGCCCAGGTGATCAGCTGCGCGGACGAGGTAACAAGAAAGCCCTTGTCGGCAAGCTCATTGTTGATTTCACCGAAAAAGCGGTCGTCAGCGCCGACCGGCTTGTTGGTCATCGGGTCAACGACGCCTTTGGGCACCGGCGCGACCAGCGTTTCGTCCTGGCTCACTCCCATTCGAGTGCTCCTTTTTTCCATTCGTAGATGAAGCCGATCGTCAGCACGCCGAGGAACACCATCATCGACCAGAAACCGAACCAGCCGATTGTCCCGAAGGATACCGCCCAGGGAAACAGGAAGGCCACTTCGAGGTCAAAGATGATGAACAGAATCGCAACAAGATAGAAGCGGATATCGAACTTCATGCGGGCGTCATCAAACGCGTTGAAACCGCACTCATAGGCCGAAAGCTTTTCTGCATCGGGCGCCTTGAAGGCCAGCGCAAAGGGCGCGACCATCAGGGCAAGCCCGATGATGAGACAGATTGCGATAAAGATGACGATCGGAATATAGGAACTGAGGACTTCAGCCATAAAAACACCCTTGCCGTTAGATGGCGCCCGGGTCAGCGCACTCGCAGAATAAACCGCGAGACCGAAAATTGATAGATGTCGGGGTTGTGGTTAGCGCAGCCGACGCGCTCGCGCAAGCCAATTATGACTTCATTTCGTCGCGCTGCAGCATTCGGTGACGGACGAAATGCGGCGTTTTTATACCCGTTGCAGGGCTTATTTAAGGGTGCGGCAATTTGCTGCGCCCGGCGACACGCGCCACCGCCCGCCATGACATTCGTCAACAAAGACAGCCAAAACAAACCGAGTCGCACAAAGCCGCAGACTCGCGCGCAGACGCAAACAGCCCAACGCATCCTGACAAAAGGATTTAAGTCCGGCAGCGAACCACATTGCAACAAAAGAGAAAAAGCATTTTCAGGAAGAAGAAAATGGCGCGAGTGACGGGGCTCGAACCCGCGACCTCCGGCGTGACAGGCCGGCACTCTAACCAGCTGAGCTACACCCGCGCATTTTCGCCGTTTCAGGGTCAAACGCTTGTTTTCGTGAGCGCTTGTCTGTCTGGCGTGAGCGGCTATTTAAGGGTGACGCCTGCTACTGTCAAGCAGCTTGTCACGCATTTCTGCTTTTTTTACGCGGCCAATTTCAAGACCCCCGCAAAACCGGGAAAACCACCGTCAAAAAAAATGCACCTCGATAAGATGAAGCCGCAGCACACCGACGGCGAAAACCACAATCATGGCCGCCCCGGCCAAAGTGCGATTCACTTTTCACCCATCCGCCACTCACACCAAGAGTCGATGATTAGGGCTCATATGACCGGAGCGATTTTGAAAGCCGGCCAGGCGAAAGCCGCAGTCGTAGCCATCGCTATGGCGAGGACTTTCAACGCCGCAGGCTCTCAAAAGCGTCCGCCCCTTTAAGGGTGCGGCTGGACTGGCCGCCGAGGGCGTCAAAATCCTCGCGCGACGCCTGAGCATTGCTCTCACGGCATTGTCCTGCTCGCACAGCCATTCCAGCACGCATCACATGAGTCCTACTCATCGACTCTTGGCATTACACACGGCAGCGTCTTTTTGAAAAAAATTGCAGATTCCGCGAAAACCCTCTTGCGGTTTCCGCGCGTTCCGCATATTTCACGCCTCACCAACGCGGTCGGGCGATTAGCTCAGTTGGTAGAGCGCCTCGTTTACACCGAGGATGTCGGGAGTTCGAGCCTCTCATCGCCCACCATTCTTTTCCCTTTCTTCCTTTTCTGCATTCGAAACCGCAACATCTCGGTTCGGATTTTCAGCGCGCCCCGCTTTCAGGCTGTCCGATTATGAATCGCATCGGCGAAAGGCAGCTTTTGCGATCGGATGGCGTCGCCAGGCAGAATACGGGAAGGCCACGTTCATGCGCCGAACCTTTCGGAAAATAGAACTTTTCTAATAAAGCATAATATAAATCACCACAACGACCTCCCTTACCCTATGCACCGACAATAAATTTCAAGAATGTTCAACTTGATTGCGCTGCCATTCAGGACTATTCTTTCGCGCATCACGGGGGGAGTCGATTATTATGGCCCATTACAAGTGTTCCGATTGCTTGATGGTGCAGGATACCGGGCGCGTTTGCCGCCGGTGCGGAAGTTACAGCCTTACGGCGCTTGAGACGCATAGCGGCGCTGCCGACGAGCGCGAGCAGAACACCCAGGTGCCCGCGGCGACGTCGTTCAACATGCCGGTATGGATCTCCTTTTTCGGGATCGCCATCCTGACCAGTTACCTGCTGATCTTTCATATGTAGCGACGGCAGGTTGCCGGTGTCGGCAAGGCGGTGGTTGCGCTGACCGCATGGCAGCGGACACGCCGTGTCACGCGTTGGCTTCCTCGCCAGCGCGGGCGGTAACGGCATCGTCTTCGAAGGTGTATGGCAAGGAGATATGCTTATCTGGCCGACTCGCCCAGCCGGCTGGCTGGTGCATGGAGAAAAAAGCCAGCGAGGCCGCTTTCGCCGTATTGCGCGGATCATTTCACGCGCAGCGCATTATTCGCAGGATGCGGGATTCATGCAGCGGATGCGCGGCGGCAGTGCAGATAAAGCCGCCACACAGGGAAGGATGCTTCAATTCTGTTTCCGAAATCGGGCAGGATCAGGCCGTGCGATTCTTTTCGCCGTCGGAAAACAGAGACTTGCCGTTCTGGTCGATGATCTGCTTGCCCTTTTTCAGGCTCCACTCGATCGCTTCGTCCTGAGAGGCAAACAGGTCGGCGCGGATGAAGGTGCGGACCAGTGTTTCCTCGCCGACTTCCTTCTCGATGCGGCCCTGAAGCCGGTATTGCGCGCCTTCCTTCACCGGTTCGGCGAAGATGATGCACTCTTCATGGACGATCGACTTGACGGCCTGATCGTTCTCCTGGCCGCCGCCACCGGGGCCACCGGAAAACAGAGAACCGAGCTTCGAGAAAAACGATGCCATAGAAACAACTCCCTTTTTTGCGTTCTTAACCGATCAACCCCGGTTTCGCCAGCCTTGCACACCGAATTTAAGCGCAACGCAGACGCGGCATGCCGCCGCGCTCAGATGATCAGGTTCGCCAGAATTTCGTTTTCGGTAATGTCCTGATATTTAAGGCCGCTTGCCGTCATCTTTTCGAACAATGCCGCAAAATTCTCCGGTTCCGCCGTTTCGATGCCGATCAGGATCGATCCGAAATTGCGGGCGGATTTTTTCAGATATTCAAACCGGGCAATATCGTCGTGCGGGCCAAGCAGGCCGAGAAAATCCTTCAGCGCGCCCGGCCGCTGCGGCAGGCGCAGGATGAAGTATTTCTTCAGCCCGGAATAGCGCATCGCCCTTTCTTTCACGTCCGGCAGGCGGTCGAAATCGAAATTGCCGCCGGAGACCAGAACGACGATCCTGCGGCCGCGCACCTGTTCGGGCGAAAGCATGCCAAGCGCGGTCAGTGCCAGCGCGCCGGCGGGCTCGAGCACGACCCCCTCGACATTCAGCATTTCCGTCATCGTCACGCAGATCGCATTTTCCGGCACGAGCGCCACCTGTTGGGCGGAAAACCGGCTCAATGCAGCGAAATTGGCATCGCCGATCCGAGCTACAGCGGCCCCATCGACAAAATTGTCGACCTCGTCCAGCGTCACAATTTTCCCCGCTTCCAGAGAACGCCTGAGGCTCGGCGCGCCGGAGGGCTCGGCAAACAGGAAGGCATCGGGCGCAAGCCGCCCCTCGAAATATCCCGTAACGCCGGCCGAAAGCCCGCCGCCGCCGACAGGCATCACGATCAGATCGGGCAGTTCCCCCGCCTCCGGCCATGCGGCCTCGATTTCGGCTGCGACGCTTGCCTGCCCCTCGATGATATCCGGGTCGTCGAAGGGCGGCACCATCACCCCGTCATTTGCCGCCACGAAATCCCTGGCGGCCGCATAGCAGACGTCGAAAATATCCCCGACAAGTTCGATTCGTATATTGCCGCCCCCGAAAATACGGGTCTTGTCGATCTTCTGCTGCGGCGTGGTCACCGGCATGAAGACGACGCCCTGCACCCCGAAATGGCTGCAGCAATAGGCAAAGCCCTGGGCATGATTGCCGGCCGAGGCGCAGGCGAACACCTTGTCGCCGCCGCCTTCGGCCATGCGTTTGCGCATGAAGTTGAAGGCCCCGCGCAGCTTGTAGGAGCGCACAGGCGTCAGGTCCTCGCGTTTCAGATAGATGTCGGCATCAAATTGTGCGCTCAGATGCGCATTGCGCTGGAGCGGTGTCGGCTCGAACAGGCTTCTGAGTGCTGTGGTCGCTTCTTGAACTTGATCGCGCATTCTGGTGCTTCCCATTGAGTTTGTGCCGCTACACCGCTATGGCATAGATCGCGGGTTTGGAAAAACCCCGCTCATGACACTGAGTATGACAGGGTACGGTCTCCTTGAACGCCACTCTATTGCGGTCAGCCTTTTATATTGCGGCCATCTGCGGGATCTATCTTGCCGCCGCGATGTTCGTACCGGCGATGGCCGACCTCTATTACGCGAATGACGATTGGCAGGTCTTCGCCATTTGCGGCTTCATGGTCGGCGGCACCAGCCTTGTCACCGCTGTGGCAATGCGCGGCAACCCGCCGCCATTCAGCCGGCGGCTGGGCTTCTTCCTCGTCAATCTGCTGTGGATCACCTTTGCGCTGGTCGGTTCGATCCCGATTTACCTTGCACGCGAAGACCTCACCTTTGCGCAGGCGCTGTTCGAAGCGGTCTCCGCCATCACCACGACCGGCTCGACGGTTTTGACCGGGCTGGACGATTCGGCGCCCGGTCTTCTGCTCTGGCGCTCGCTGCTGCAGTGGATGGGCGGTATCGGGATTGTTGCTCTCGGGCTGTTCATCCTGCCGTTCCTGCGCATCGGCGGCATGGCCTTCTTCAAGATGGAATCGTCGGATACCAGCGACAAGCCGTTCGCGCGCATGGCCAGCTTCACCCGGGCCTTCCTCGCCATCTATGTCGGCATCACCATCGCCTGCGCCGTGGCCTACGATCTCGCCGGCATGTCGCATTTCGATGCCGTCAACCATGCGCTGACGACGGTGGCGACCGGCGGGTTTTCAACACATGATGCTTCGTTCGGCTATTTCGACAGCCCTGCCCTGCTGCTGATTTCCAGCTTCTTCATGATGCTGTGCAGCCTGCCGTTTTCGATCCTGATCCTGTTCGTCGTCCGCGGCCGTCTTGATACGCTGCGTGATCCGCAGATCATGCTGTTCCTGTCCTATCTGGCGATGGCCACCTTCGTGCTGGCGCTTTATATCAGCCTGGACGGGCAGATGGATTTCGTGAATGCGCTGATACAGTCTTACTTCAATGTGTCATCGATCCTCTCGACGACGGGTTACGCCAGCACCGATTACACACAGTGGGGCGCGTTCGCCATCGTGCTGGTGTTTTTCCTGATGTTCATGGGCGGATGCTCCGGTTCGACGGCAGGCGGGATCAAGGCCTATCGTTTTCTGATTCTCTACAACATGCTGTCGACCGGCATGAAAAAGCTGATCTATCCGAATGCCGTCTATTCGATCCGTTACGGCCGACTGAGCGTCGATTCGGAAACGCAGCGCGCCGTCTCGATGTTCTTTTCCGCCTTCATTCTTCTGTGGGCGTTCGGCAGCATTGCCATGGCGGCCTTCGGCTATGATCTGATCACCGCAATTTCCTCGGTGCTGACCGCGCTTTCGAATGTCGGCCCGGGACTGGGCGACATCATCGGCCCGGCCGGCAATTTTGCCACCTTCGCCGATCCGGAGCTTTACCTCCTGTCGGTGCTGATGCTGCTTGGCCGTCTTGAAATCCTCACCGTCGCCGTGATCCTGATGCCGATGTACTGGCGCGGGTAATCCGCAGCCGTCATCTGTCAGCGGAAAACCGTGCGCGGGCGGCGGAGAAGCTTCCATTTCAGCGTGAACCGCTTTATTGAGGGGCGAAAACGCGCGAACGTCGAAAACCAATGCGGGATGCTCTTGTCTCATGACACTTTCCAACAATCAGGCCATTACGCCTGAAATCGTCGAAGCCCATGGACTGAAGCCGGACGAATACGAGCGGGTTCTGGAACTGATCGGCCGGGAGCCGAGCTTTACCGAACTCGGCATTTTTTCGGCGATGTGGAACGAGCACTGCTCCTACAAATCGTCGAAACGCTGGCTCAGAACCCTGCCGACGACCGGCCGGCGGGTCATCCAGGGGCCCGGCGAAAACGCCGGTATCGTCGACATCGATGACGGCGACTGTGTCGTCTTCAAGATGGAGAGCCACAACCACCCCTCCTATATCGAGCCCTATCAGGGAGCTGCCACCGGTGTCGGCGGTATCCTGCGCGACATCTTCACCATGGGCGCGCGTCCTGTTGCCGCCATGAATGCGCTCCGCTTCGGCGCGCCCGACCATCCGAAGACCCGCCATCTGGTCTCGGGCGTGGTCGCCGGCGTCGGCGGCTATGGCAATTCCTTCGGCGTGCCGACGGTGGGCGGCGAAGTGGAATTCGACGCGCGTTATAACGGCAACAATCTCGTCAACGCCTTTGCCGCAGGGATCGCCCGGTCTGACGCGATCTTTTATTCCGAAGCCAAGGGCGTCGGTCTGCCGGTGGTTTATCTCGGCGCCAAGACGGGGCGTGACGGCGTTGGCGGTGCAACCATGGCCTCTGCCGAATTCGACGAGGATATCGAGGAAAAGCGCCCGACGGTTCAGGTCGGCGACCCCTTTACGGAAAAATGCCTGCTTGAAGCCTGCATGGAGCTGATGAAGACCGGCGCCGTGATCGCCATTCAGGACATGGGTGCTGCGGGACTGACCTGCTCGGCCGTGGAAATGGGCGCCAAGGGCAATCTCGGCGTCGAACTCGATCTCGACCGCGTGCCGGTGCGCGAAACGGAAATGACGGCCTACGAGATGATGCTGTCGGAAAGCCAGGAGCGCATGCTCATGGTGCTCGACCCCGAAAAGGAAGAGGAAGCCGAGGCTATCTTCAAGAAATGGGGCCTGGATTTCGCCATCGTCGGCAAGACCACCGATGATCTGAGGTTCCGCGTGCTTCACCGCGGCGAGGAAGTCGCCAATCTGCCGATCAAGGAACTGGGCGACGAAGCGCCCGAATATGACCGCCCGTGGCGCGAACCCGATACACGCGGCGAACTGCCCTCCCATCTGGTCGAAGCGCCGGAGGATTATGCCGCCGCTCTTCTGAAACTCGTCGGCGGACCGAACCAGTCGAGCCGCCGCTGGGTCTATGAACAGTATGACACGCTGATCCAGGGTAATTCGCTGCAGCTGCCCGGCGGCGATGCCGGTGTCGTTCGCGTTGACGGCCATCCGGTGAAGGCACTCGCCTTTTCCTGCGATGTGACCCCGCATTATGTCGAGGCCGATCCTTACGAGGGCGGCAAGCAGGCCGTGGCCGAATGCTGGCGCAACCTCACTGCAACGGGTGCCGAACCGCTGGCATCAACCGACAATCTCAATTTCGGCAATCCGGAAAAACCGGAGGTCATGGGCCAGCTGGTCAAGGCGATCGAGGGCATTGGCGAGGCCTGCCACGCGCTCGGCTTCCCGATCGTGTCGGGCAATGTCTCGCTTTATAATGAAACCAATGGCGAGGCGATCCTGCCAACCCCGACAATCGGCGGTGTCGGCCTCATTGCCGACTGGCGCAAGATGGCCCGGGTCGGCTCGTTTTCCGATGGCGACCAGGTGATTCTCATCGGCGCCGATGGCGACCATCTGGGCGCTTCGGCCTATATGCGCGAAGTTCTCGGCCTCATTGATGGCCCTGCCCCGGCGGTTGATCTTTATGTCGAGCGCCGCAATGGCGATTTCGTGCGCTCCGCCATCAACAACGGCCAGATCACCGCCTGCCACGATATTTCGTCAGGTGGCCTCGCGGTTGCCCTGGCCGAAATGTGCATGGCCGCCGGCAAGGGCATGGCGATCAGCATCGAACAGGCGCGCGGCATGCCGCATGCGCTGCTGTTCGGCGAAGACCAGGCGCGCTATGTCATCACGGTTCCGGCCGAATACGGCAATTTCGTCTGCGCTTCGGCAGAAGGCAGCGGCGTACAGTTCCGCCGCCTCGGCAAGGTCGAGGGAGACGCGTTGGTGATTGATGATCTGTTGTCGGTCCCGGTCGGGGAGTTGCGCGACGCCCACGAAATGTGGTTCCCTCAATTCATGACCGCAACGAGCGGCAACAGCCCGTCGGCGGAAGAACCGGCGTCAAGCGAGGAGCACTGAATATGGCAATGAACGCGGGCGAAATCGAAGACATGATCAAGGCTGCAATCCCGGACGCCACGGTCACGATCAGGGATCTGGCGGGCGACGGCGATCACTTTGCTGCCGAAGTTGTGTCGGAAAGCTTCAGGGGCAAGACCAGGGTGCAGCAACACCAGATGGTCTATGATGCCCTGCAGGGAAACATGGGCGATGCGCTGCACGCTCTTGCCCTGCAGACTTCGGCGCCACAATAAAGCGCTCACCGGTTCGATTTCGACCGGTCGCGGTCAATTCGCCGGCCTGGGGGCTTGGCGGTTGTAAATCGATCGATTATATGCTGAAAGCAAATAAACGCTACGGATCTTGAACCCGTATGTGAAAGGATTACGCATGAGTGACATCAACGCCTACATCAAGAGCGAAGTCGACGGTAACGATGTCGTCGTCTTCATGAAGGGCACACCGCAGTTTCCGCAGTGTGGTTTCTCCGGTCAGGTCGTTCAGATTCTCGACTATCTCGGCGTCGACTACAAAGGCATCAACGTGCTGGCCGACGGCGACCTGCGACAGGGCATCAAGGACTATTCCAACTGGCCGACCATTCCCCAGCTCTACGTCAAGGGCGAGTTTGTCGGCGGCTGTGATATCGTACGCGAGATGTTCCAGGCGGGCGAATTGCAGGAACACCTGTCATCCAAGGGTGTTGCCGTCAGCGGCGCGGCCTGAGACCGGGCGTCGGCTTTTTCACAAGAAAAGCCCACCGGAGGGCGCCGCGACAGGCGGCTGCCCGGACATGCTCTGCATTTGTTTGGGTACAGGCGTCGCTCTAGCGGCGCCTTCTTTTGCTTTCAGGATTATTCGTTTTGACAGATACGTTACAGGGATCGGGACCAATGGTCCGAAAAGCTCCGGGAAAATGGGAACTGGTCGCGATGATGGCCGGGTTGATGGCGCTCAACGCGCTGGCCATCGACATCATGCTGCCCGGCCTGAAACAGATTGGCGCCAGCCTCGGCGTCGAGGCGGAAAACCAGCATCAGTTCATCATCACCTCCTACGTGCTCGGTTTCGGCATAGCCCAGCTCGCCTACGGCCCGCTTGCCGACCGTTTCGGCCGCAAACTGCCGCTTCTGGTGGGGCTGGCAATCTATTTCGCCGGCGCCGTCACCTGTGCCTTTGTGCCGACGTTCACGGCATTGCTGCTTGTGCGCTTCTGCCAGGGACTGGGCGCGGCAGCCACGCGCGTCATTTCCGTTGCCGTGGTGCGTGACCTTTACGGCGGGCGCAAGATGGCCGAGATCATGTCGCTGATCATGATGGTGTTCATGATCATCCCGGTCATTGCACCGTCAATCGGCCAGACGATCATGTTCCTCGGCGACTGGCATCTGGTTTTCGTGTTCCTCGGTCTGGCCGCACTTGGCAATTTCTTCTGGGTGACGTTCCGCCTGCCTGAAACCCAGCATCCCGAAGATGTCATCCAGCTGACGCCGAAGGCTGTCGCCCACAGCTTCCTCTACGTGCTGAGCCATCGTGTTGCCCTGTTCTACACGCTGGCGACCACTTTCATCATGGCCTGCATCTTCGGCTTCGTGACCTCGGCACAGCAGGTCTATATCGATATCTACGGGCTTGGTGCGCTGTTTCCCCTGGCGTTTGCCGGCATCGGCGTCACCATGGCGGCATCGTCGCTGGCCAATTCCCGCATTGTCGGCAAGATCGGCATGCGCAGGCTTTCCCATGGCGCGCTGATCGGCTTTGTCCTGACAAACGGCGTCTGGCTCGCCATCGATCTGATATTCGCCGGCGCTATGCCGTTCGTGCTGTTCTATCTGATCTTCATGATCGCCTGGTTCCAGTTCGGCTGGATCGCGCCGAACTTCAACGCGCTGGCGATGGAGCCGCTCGGCCATGTGGCCGGTGCAGCCTCATCCGTTCTCGGGTTTGCCAGCACGGCCGGCTCCGCGCTTCTCGGCGCGATGATTGGGCTGTCCTTCAACGGCACGACGACACCGATGATCGCCGGTTTCTTCGTCTTCGCCCTCGTTGCGCTGGGCCTGACGCTGATTGCGGAAAAAGGAAAGCTTTTCCAACCACATAATCCAGAAGTCTAAAGTCAATACCTGGTTCCGGCTGGGACCGGGCCCTCCTCCCGAAAGTCCCCGCCCGTGACCTATGCCTCTCACCCCGAACACGCAACAATAACCGCCCGGCTCCCCAAATGGGAGCTGGTCGCCATGATGGCCGGATTGATGGCGCTCAATGCGCTCGCCATCGACATCATGCTCCCTGGCCTTCAGCAGATCGGCGCAAGCCTCGGGGTTGAAGAGGAAAACCGGCGACAGTTCATCGTCACCGCCTATGTTCTTGGCATGGGCTGCGGGCAGTTGCTGTTCGGGCCGCTGTCCGACCGGTTCGGGCGCAAAATGCCTCTGCTTGCCGGCCTGGCTCTTTATCTCGCGACATCGGTTTGCGCCGCCTTCGTTCCCAGCTTCGCCCTGATGTTGTTCGTCCGTGTCATTCAGGGTATAAGCTCGGCGGCAACCCGCGTGATCTCGATTTCAATCGTGCGTGACCTCTATGGCGGACGCATGATGGCGGAAGTCATGTCGCTGATCATGATGGTGTTCATGATCATACCGATATTGGCGCCCTCGATCGGCGAGGTCATTCTGCTTGCCGGCGAATGGCACCTGATCTTTCTTTTTCTGGCGCTGTTTTCGTCGGCCATGTTTCTCTGGACACTGACCCGGCTGCCGGAATCGCTCCACCCTTCCGACAGACGCCCCTTCAGCATTGCCTCGATTGCAGGCGGCTTCATGATCGTGATCCGCAATCGCTCGGCTGCATTCTACATTCTGGCGACCACCTTCATTCAGGCCTGCATGTTCGGCTACATCACCTCGGCCCAGCAGATCTATATCGGCGTTTTCGATCTTGGAAAGCTGTTTCCGGTCGCGTTTGCCGGGCTTGGCATCACCATGTCCTGTTCGGCGCTGTTGAACTCGCGCCTTGTCGGCCGCTTCGGTATGCGAAGGCTGTCGCAGGCAGGCCTGATCATCTTCACCACGCTGATCGGGATCTGGCTGGTGCTCGACCTTGCCTATGCAGGCGTGATGCCGTTCTGGCTGTTTTACACGATGTTCTGTCTCGCCTGGCTGCAATTCGGCATTCTCGGCGCCAATTTCAATTCCATGGCTATGGAGCCACTCGGTCATGTCGCCGGCATCGGCTCCTCGATCCTGGGCTTCACCAGCACCGCCGGGTCCGCCCTTATCGGTTCGCTCGTCGGCCAGTCGTTCAACGGTACGACCACGCCGCTGATCACCGGGTTCTTCACCTTCGCTGTCGGCGCCTGCATTGCCACGGTGATCGCCGAACGCGGCAAACTGTTCCAGCCGCACAATCCCGAGGTCTGAACAAAAACGACGCCTTCGGACGGCAGCCCCGGCAATCGCCAAGGGGTTGCCGGTGCCCTGAACTATGGCATGAATCGCACCGTATCCTCCCTGAAATATTAATTCTTTTCAGAACATTACACCGTTTCGATCTACTGAATTCTCGCCTCGCACATCATGAATGCAAATGTGAAGTTGTGCGTTTAGCTGGAACTAAAATTCCGAAACTCACGTTTATCAACCTAAGACCGGGCGGGAGGCTCGGTCCGTTTCCGACTGAACACGAGGTTGAACTCGGTGACTTCATGCCGGGAGCCCAGAAGGAGGACATGATGATCACAGCTATTTTGAAATCCAGACTGCTTGCCGGTTCGGTAATCGCCGGATCTCTGCTGGTTTCGGCATCGATAACCCAGCAGGCTCACGCTATCGATGTTAATGTCGGTGGTGAAAACGGAGTGAGTGCAAGTGTTGATGTTGGCCAGAACGACGATGGCGGCCTCGGCGCCGACGCCGGCGCCAGTGTCGGCGGCGACAGCGGGGTGAATGCCGATGCCGGCGCGGATGTTGGCGGCAGTCAGGCTGCCAGTGCTGACGCAGACGCCAGCGTTGGCGGTTCCAGCGGCGTTGATACCAGCACCAGTGCGTCGGTCGGCGGCGACCAGGCCGTGGATGCGGATGTCAGCGCCAGTATCGGCGGTTCAGATGGCGTGAATGCCGATGTCGGTGCTGATGTTGGCGGCGACAGCGGCATCGGTGCCGATGTGGATGTCGGCATCGGCGATAGTGCGGCTGTTCCGGGCAATGGCGGCGGGACTGGCAGTGGTTCGGGCGGCGGTGGCGGCTCAATGCCTCCGGCGAACGATGATCGTCAACTTGTTGCTGGTTTCGACCAGCTTTCGGGTGACGAGCAGGCTGTCGTCAGAAAGCAGTGCGAGCAGGTCATGCGGACCCCGCAGTCCTTTGAAGTGGGACTGCAGCGCTTGTGCAAGCTCGTCGATACCTACCGCTGAACCGGCGCGTCGAATTAGCGCTGGGCACAGGCTCGATACGACAACACAAAACAGGCGCGCTGCAATCAGTGCGCCTGATTTTCTTTCACAAACCTATCCCCACACCGCGCTTCATTTCTCGACCTGAAGAAGAAGCTCCAAACCGGGCAAGGCCTAGATCGTAAACACTTTCTCGCGCAGTTCCTGCCAGCTTTCCTTGTCGGGCGCCCCCAGCAGGCCGCCGTCGAGGTGGTCGGGACGGTAGGGGGAGCCGTCATAGCGGGCGATATAGCCGCCGGCTTCCTGGCCGATCAGAACGCCGGCCAGATGATCCCAGGGCATCAGTTTGAAATAGGTGAAGAAGTGCAGGCCGCCGGAGGCAAAGGCGCGGTATTCCACAGCCGCGCAGCGATAGCTGGCCGCATAGCGCAGCTTTGCGGTGTTGGCCAGAAGCGTGGCGCGCTTCTCGCGCGGCATGAAGGCGACAGAGGCGGTTCCGAGCATATCCGCAAGCGCAACCGGGGCTGCAACCTTCATCCGGCTTGTCGAACCGTCAGCGCGTTTCAGCCAGGCACCGCCGCCCTTTTCAGCCACCATGAAGTCATCGCCCATCGGATCATAGATCAGCCCGGCAACGGTTTCGCCATTGACCACGATCGCCGCCATCACGCCATAGGCGGAAATGCCGTGGGCAAAGTTGAACGTGCCGTCGATCGGGTCCACGACCACCGCCAGTTCGGCATCCTTCAGTTTCGCAAGCAGTGTCGGATCGGCTGCAACGCCTTCTTCGCCGACAAAGGCGGCGTCGGGCAGGATTTTCTCGATACCCGCCTTGATCACGCGCTCCGCGCCGGTATCGGCGATGGTGACCAGATCGCTTGCCTCGGTCTTTTCCGCAACGTCCTGATCGCCGAGTTTTCGAAAGCGCGGCAGGATTTCCTGCGCCGCAGCGTCGCGCATCAGCCCGGCGATGGCGTCGAGCGTTTCGGAGGTGATCGTCATGTGATGAAATCCCGGTTGACTAGACTAAGCTGGCGCCGGTTAAATCATGACCATGGCGGCAAAGTCCATGGTTTGCCGGCCAAAGCCGCATGCTTTGTCGTTGACTTTTCGCTAAAACCCGACTATTTCCGCGCCAACACCGGCTCCGGCCGATGTTTCACCGACATGTCCCGTGGTTTTCCGGGCGCTTTTTTCCGCGAAAACCTGTCAGGATCTTCCCTCGGGAAGAACCAAAGGAGGGCGTGTTTCCTTGGAGCCGGGAAACCCCGGTTCTTTTGTTATGACTTAAAGGAAATACGATGAGCAAGCGCGAATCGTCCAAGCATAAAATTGACCGCCGTATGGGCGAAAACATCTGGGGTCGTCCGAAGTCCCCGGTCAACCGCCGCGAATACGGCCCCGGCCAGCACGGTCAGCGCCGCAAGGGCAAGCTTTCCGACTTCGGTGTGCAGCTGCGCGCCAAGCAGAAGCTGAAGGGTTACTACGGCGAGCTGCGCGAAAAGCAGTTCCTGGCCACCTTCGAGGAAGCCAACCGCCGCAAGGGCGACACCGGTGAAAACCTGGTCGGCCTGCTCGAAAGCCGCCTCGACGCGATCGTCTACCGCGCCAAGTTCGTTCCGACGGTCTTTGCTGCCCGTCAGTTCGTCAACCACGGCCACGTTACGGTCAACGGCACCAAGGTCAATGTCGGCTCCTATCGCTGCAAGCCGGGTGATGTCATCGAAGTGCGCGAGCGCTCCAAGCAGCTCGCCAGCGTTCTCGAAGCAAGCCAGCTTTCCGAGCGTGATGTTCCCGAATACATCGATGCCGACCACAACAAGATGGTTGCGACCTACGTACGGGTTCCGGCACTCGCCGATATCCCCTACCCGGTCATCATGGAACCGAACCTCGTTGTCGAATTCTATTCGCGCTGATTTTTCACGCGGATCGAAATCCGGAAAGCCGCTCCTTCGGGGCGGCTTTTCTTTTGTCCGGTGTGTTTTGCGCATAGGGTAGCAACGAAACCCGAGAGAGCGACCATGGATCTGCAGGCCATTGCCGACGATATCGTGCGTGACCTCGCCCCCCGTCTCGGCGAGGGCAAGGTGGCCGATTACATTCCCGAGCTTGCCAAGGTGGAGCCGGAGCAACTCGGCATCGCGATTTCCACCGTCGACGGCACGACCTATCAGGCCGGCGATGCTCAGACCATCTTTTCCGTGCAAAGCATCAGCAAGGCATTCATGCTGACACTCGCCCTTGGCAAGGTCGGCGAAACGATCTGGCGCCGGGTCGGGCGCGAACCCTCGGGCACGGCCTTCAATTCCATCGTCCAGCTCGAGCACGAGCATGGCATTCCGCGCAATCCCTTCATCAATGCCGGCGCCATCGTCGTCACCGACATCGTGCTTTCCGGGCACCGGCCGCGCGAGGCAATCGGCGAGTTCCTGCGCTTCATGCATTATGTCGCCGACGATGACAGCCTCTATATCGACGAGAAGGTCGCGCGCTCCGAACAGCGCACCGGCTACCGCAATTACGCGCTCGCCAACTTCATGCGCGGCTTTGACAATCTCAAACATCCCGTCGATCATGTTCTCGGCGTCTATTTCCACCAGTGCGCGCTTGCCATGAACTGCGTTCAGCTGTCCCATGCGGGACTGTTTCTGGCCAATCGCGGCACCAATCCGCTGACCGGCTTTTCGGTCGTGTCACCGCGGCGTGCGCGGCGCATCAACGCCATCATGCTGACCTGCGGCCATTATGACGGATCCGGCGATTTCGCTTTTCGCGTCGGTCTTCCGGGAAAATCCGGCGTTGGCGGCGGCATTCTCGCCGTGGCGCCCGGCAAGGCCTCGATCGCGGTCTGGTCACCGGCTCTCGATGAAACCGGCAACTCCCTGCTTGGCGGTGTTGCCCTCGAAATGCTTGCCGCGCGCACGGGCTGGTCGGTGTTCGGCACTTGATCACGGCCGCAGGACAAGGCATGTGCATGACCAACGGAATGAAACATGACGGACATCAGGCCATGAGTGAAACTGCAACCTTTGCCGAAGCTGACGACACATCGCCGGAAGACCGGGCGTTCCGCGCGCTGTTTGCCAATGCGCCGTCCTCCGTCAATTTTGCAAGGCTGCGCAAGCGGCTGTTGCGGCAGACGCGCCAGGCGATTGCCGATTTTGCCATGCTTGAAGGGCAGAAACGCTGGCTTGTTGCCCTTTCCGGCGGCAAGGACAGCTACGGGCTTCTTGCCATCCTGATGGAACTGAAATGGCGCGGCCTGTTGCCGGTCGAGCTGATCGCCTGCAATCTCGATCAGGGCCAGCCGAACTTTCCCAAACATATCCTGCCGGAATATCTGGACCGTCTGGGCGTGAAGCACCGGATCGAATATCGCGACACCTATTCGATTGTCACCGACAAGCTCGCGCCCGGTTCCACCTATTGCTCGCTGTGTTCGCGGCTCAGGCGCGGCCATCTTTACCGGATCGCCCGTGAGGAAGGCTGCGATGCACTGGTGCTCGGCCATCACCGCGAGGATATTCTGGAAACCTTCTTCATGAACCTGTTTCACGGCGGCAAGCTTGCCACCATGCCGGCGAAGCTCTTGAACGACGAAGGCGACCTGACCCTGCTGCGCCCCCTCGCCTATGCCGCCGAGGATGACATGGCGCGCTTTGCCGAAGCCATGCAGTTTCCGATCATCCCCTGCGATCTCTGTGGCTCGCAGGACGGGCTGGAACGCAACGCCATGAAGCAGATGCTGGCCGACATGGAAGCCCGCATGCCGGGCCGCAAGGATGTGATGTTAAGGGCGCTTTCAAACGTCAATGCCTCGCATCTCCTTGATCCGAAGCTGTTTGATTTTGCCGGTTTGAAACCCGGAATCGACTGAAATTTGCCCTCCGGCACGGTTCGGATTTCTGCTTAAAAAACATGTCAGTTTTACTAAACTTTCGATCATCTTCCTGAAAAGAGACAGTTTTGCGGCTCCGACCCTTGCTGTTTGTTTTTTGCGGTGCCACAAAAGGCCACCATCAAAACACGAGAGGTGATGTCGTGGAAAAAGCAGAAATCGGACTGATCGGTCTGGGTGTCATGGGCTCCAACCTCGCCCTGAACATTGCTGAAAAAGGCAACAGAATCGCCGTTTACAATCGTACGGTCGACAAGACGCGCGCGTTTTATGCGGGTGCAGGTGAACTTCAGAAGAATATCGTTCCCACAGAAACGCTTTCGGAATTCGTCGCAGCCATCCGTCCGCCGCGCCCGCTCATCATCATGATCAAGGCCGGCGAGCCCGTCGACCAGGAAATCGAAAAGCTTCGCCCCTATCTCGGCAAGGGCGACATCATCATCGATGCCGGCAATGCCAATTTCCATGACACCCGCCGCCGCTTCCAGGAACTGGAAGGCACCGGCCTGACCTTTATCGGCATGGGTGTTTCGGGCGGCGAGGAAGGTGCGCGCCACGGCCCGTCGATCATGGTCGGCGGTACGGAAGACAGCTACGCCCGGGTCGAAAAGGTCCTGACCTCGATCTCCGCAAAATATGAAGACGATCCCTGCTGCGCTTGGCTTGGCCCGGACGGCGCCGGACACTTCGTCAAGACCATCCATAACGGCATCGAATATGCCGACATGCAGATGATCGCCGAAATCTACGGCATCCTGCGCGATGGTGTCGGCCTGAATGCTGCCGAGATCGCCCAGGTCTTCAGCGAGTGGAACGACGGCCGCCTGAACTCCTTCCTCATCGAAATCACCGCGAAGGTGCTGACGGCTGCGGACCCGGAAACCGGCAAGGCCATGCCCGATGTCATCGTCGATGCCGCCGGTCAGAAGGGCACCGGTCGCTGGTCGGCGATCGAGGCCCAGCAGCTTGCCGTGCCGGCGACCGTTATCGAGGCCGCCGTTGCCGCGCGTTGCCTTTCCTCGATGCGCGATGAACGCAAGAACGCCGAACCGATGTTCAACAAGGAAGAGCTTGAATTCGGCATTGCGCCCGGCCCCTGGCTCAACCGCGATCTCGAACTTGCCCTGTTTGCCGCCAAGATCGCGGCCTACGCACAGGGCTTTGACGTGATGGCATCGGCTTCGCAGGAATATGACTGGAAACTGCCGATGCCCGAGATCGCCCGGATCTGGCGTGCCGGCTGCATCATCCGTTCGCAGTTCCTCGACGAGATCACCAAGGCGTTCTCCGACACGCCGGATGTCGCCAACCTGATCGTCACACCGGCCTTTGCCGCCATGGTCAACGAGTGCCTGCCGTCGCTGCGCCGCATTGTTGCAGCCGCAACCTCTGCCGGCCTGCCGGTTCCGGGTCTTGCCTCGGCACTGACCTATTTCGATGCCTATCGCCAGTCGCGCGGTACTGCCAACCTGATCCAGGCACAGCGCGATTTCTTCGGCGCCCATGGTTTCGACCGCCTCGATGGCCTCGATATCCATCACGGTCCCTGGGGCAGCGGCGCGGCCTGAGGCGCTCCGTAACAAGGCCATAAATGCAGAAAAGCCCCGGAAACGGGGCTTTTTTTATGAAAACAGCGGGACGACCCGTCATCCAGGGAGATAGACAGGTTTCGAATAGGTCACGACCTCGTTCCGGCCCTTGTGCTTGGCCATATAGAGCGCCATGTCGGCATTCTTGATCACGGTATAGACCGACGAAGCCTCCTGCGATGACTGCGCAACGCCGGCGCTGGCCGTGACGGTGACATTGCGGGAAAAGTTTTCCCTGGCGAGCTGCTGCCTGATGTCCTCGGCGATACGCTCGGCATTATCGAGGCGGGCATCGTTGAGGATCACGCAGAACTCCTCGCCGCCATAGCGCACCACGAGATCGCTTCCTCGGATCCGCATAGAAATGATCTCGGCAAAACGGGCCAGCACCACATCGCCAAAGCTGTGGCCATAGGTGTCATTCACGCTCTTGAAGTGGTCAAGGTCGAACATGATGACGCAAAAAAGCCCGGAACTCTCATGGCCGGGCGTGCGTCGTTCGACAAGTTCCAGCGCCCGCCGATTGCTGAGCCCCGTGAGAGCGTCGCGTTCGGCAAGCTGCTTGAAGGTCATATACTCCTTCTCGCGCCGCTCCTCCATGGCCAGCAGAGAGCCGACGAGCATGGTTCCGACGATGTTTCTCACAATCAGCGCAGGCAGGGATTTCACGGCCATGGTCACCAGCACGTCAACCGGCAGCAACACGGCGCTCAAAAGACTGAATGATATGACCAGCCCCAGCAGCGCAAGGGTCGGCAAATCGCGTCTGTTGCCGCGAAAATGCACGAATGTAAGCGCAATCACGGTTCCCAGAATGATGCTGACCGTTCCGGGCAGAAGCCCCGCTCCACCGATAGCGATACGGACGAGAACCGCAATCGAGCCCGCGATAACAGCTGACCAGACACCACCGAAGACGGCGGCAAGAGCAATCATGACATTTCGAACATCGATCATGACACCGGGACTGACTTCGAACGGGTCAATCATGGTGACGACTGCAGCAAGCCCGAAGAGCACGCCGATCGCCGGTCCGCGCCACAACGCCGGCAAATGCCAGCGCAGAATGATACGGTAGGTCAGGACCACCAGCGCGGCCAGCCCGACCTTCTCGAGCATGCCGGCGAGAATGTGCATATTCTCAATCATCGGTCACAGTCCTACCATTTCCATCCGCACGGTCAGTTTGATTTTTTTCGCAAATACCAGCGCGCAACGACCGCATTGCAGCAACCGGCACCCCTCAGGCACCACAGCACGAGACCGACGACAATTTTCGGGGAACACACCTCACACGCTCTGACGCGTAAGTATGGTTAACGGCCTTAGACCACAAGTAAAAAAAGCCGTCAGGGCAAACCATCCCCGTTTATGTCATCGTTGTCTAATGTACCGCTTGATCAACCTGTCCGAATGCGCAAGGTTCCAGACCTCAGTCCGGCATAACGACAAGACAAAAGGCACCCCGACAATGTCCGCCACCGTATTTCCACCTTCGCCTCCCGTATTACTGCCCGTCACCGGGATCCAGAACTGTTTCCCGGTCCGCCGCGTTTATTGTGTCGGGCGCAATTATGCCGCCCATGCCGTCGAGATGGGGCACGATCCAAGCCGCGAAGCGCCTTTTTTCTTTCAGAAAAATGCCGACAATCTTCTTCTGCCGGGCCTGCCCTTTCCCTATCCGGGTCTTTCGAAAAACGTCCACCACGAAGTCGAATGCTATGTTGCCCTCAAAAGTGGCGGCGCCGACATTCCCGTCAGTGAGGCTCTCGACTGCATATACGGTTATGGCGTGTCCGTGGATTTCACCCGGCGCGACATTCAGGACGAAGCCAAGAAGAAAAGCCGCCCCTGGGAAATGGCAAAGGCATTCGAGCATTCTGCACCGGTTTCCGCGATCGCCCGCGCAGAGGATATCGGCCATCCTTTTGAAGGCACCATCGTGCTTTCACGCAACGGCGTGGACGTCCAGCATGGAAACCTCAACCAGATGATCTGGAAAGTGCCGGAAATCATCGCCGCGCTGTCGGAATACGTGACGCTGGCCCCCGGCGATATCATTCTGACCGGCACACCGTCCGGGGTCGGGCCGGTCACACGCGGAGATCGTATTTCCTGCGCGATTAAGTCTGTCGCACAACTTGCGTTCGACGTAATCTGATATACTGTGGCGTTTCTCTTCTGGAGGATGTGACGTGACGATTTATGCTCTTGGCGACCGCCGACCGAGCTTGCCCTCGGCCGACAGATACTGGATCGCGCCCGACGCGGCGGTGATCGGCGACATCATCGTCGGTGACAATGTGGGCATCTGGTTCAATGCCGTCCTGCGGGGGGATAACGAACCGATCACCATCGGTGCAGGCAGCAATATCCAGGACGGCGTGATGATCCACACCGATATGGGCGCGCCGGCAACCATCGGAGAAGGTTGCACCATCGGCCACCACGCCATCATCCATGGCTGCACCATCGGCGACAACAGCCTGGTCGGCATGGGCGCAACCATTCTCAACGGCGCGGTTATCGGCAAGAACTGCCTGGTGGGCGCCAATGCTCTGGTCACCGAAGGCAAGACCTTTCCCGACAACAGCCTGATCGTCGGCGCGCCGGCAAAAGCGGTCCGCACGCTCGACGAAGCGGCAATCGAAGGGCTTCGCCATTCGGCAGAGAGCTACCGCAAGAACTGGCAGCGCTTCAGCCGGGATCTCGTTGTCGTCGATGATGGTCATGCCTGATGCGCACCGCCCCGGCCATCACATTGTCGGCGCATGATCAGGCACTGGATGAGCTGATCGGCAGGAATCTGGCGCGCTCCGGCTGGATGATCAGTTTTCCCGCAGCGCTCGAAGACCGGTTCAACGAACATATCCACACCAACCGTCACCGGCAGGTCGTCCGCGCGGCCGTGGTCGGGATCGTGTTTCTGTTTGCCTTCGTTTCCATCGACCTGATCTATCGCCCGGCATTGCTCGTGCATCTGTCGATCATCCGGGCTGGCGTAATTTTGACCATAATGGCAGCGCTATCACTTGTGATTATCTGCAAACAGGACATCCGCCTGCCGGGCCTTATGTCCATTCTCGGCATATCGGCTGCATCGCTCGGCACCGGGCTGATGCTGGTCTCCATCGGCAACCCGATTGTCCGCTTTGAGCCCTACACGTTTATCCTCGTCGCCGTCATTGCCAATATCGCGCTGCCGCTGCGCCCGCCTCAGGCGCTTCTGGCTTCGACCATCAATTTCGCCATTGCCGTCTATTTCATCATGCCGCTGCCGGCCCTCCTGCCGGACGAGAAGGCCTCGCCGCTGATCTTTCTTCTGGCAACGACCCTTATGACGCTGCTGGCCAATGTGCGCATCGAAACCATCGAGCGGAAAATATTCCTGCTCTATCTGCGCGAAAAGCTGCGGGGCGAGGCGCTGCTGCACGAATACCGTTCGCTCGATCAGATATCGAATACCGATGCCCTGACCGATCTTGCCAATCGCCGCCTGTTCGACGACAGCCTCAAGCAGAACTGGCAGGCCGCCAGGCTAAATGGCGAGCCGCTTACATTGCTGATGATCGATATCGACCATTTCAAGGGCTATAACGATACCTATGGCCACCCCGCCGGCGATGAATGCCTGAAGCGCGTCGCGCAGGCGCTTAAGGCCTGCACACGCTCGGACCGCGACCTGCCCGCGCGTTTCGGCGGCGAGGAATTTGCCCTGATCCTGTCCGGTTGCGACGAGACCGGCGGACTTCGCATGGCCGCGCGCATCCACGAAACCATTGCCGGGCTGGCGATTACCCATGCCACAAGTCCACTGAAGCGGCTTTCGGTCAGCATCGGGGTGGCGTCCGCGCGGCCGTCGGACACCACCCATGAGCCGCGCAACCTGCTGCTCAGGGCCGACCGCGTGCTTTATGAGGCCAAGCAGGCCGGTCGCAACCGGACACGTATTGACAAGCAGACGGCGCAGAATTCATTCGAAGAAAGCGAGGCTGCGGAATATCGAGCCTATTGAAGGCAAGGCAGTTCCTGCGGCATCAAGGGGGCATCAGTTCCGGCAGGCCTCGCACAGCCCCCGCATTTCCACGGTCATCCGTTCCGGTTTGAAGTTTTTGGCTTTGGCGAGCGAGACCAGCGCATCCTCGATATCGTGAGCGTGGAATTCGATCACCGCGCCGCAGCCCTCGCAGATCGCAAAAGCGGTCATGCCGTGATGGGTACAGTCTTCATCTGGATGGGCGCAGGCGACATAGGCATTCATGCTTTCCAGCCGGTGCACCATGCCGGCATCGGTCAGCTTGTCGAGCGCGCGATAGACCTGCAGCGGCGCCTTGAAGCCATGATCGCGCAGCCGGTCGAGGATGGTGTAAGCGCTCAGCGGTCCGTCGCTTCCGGCAAGGCAGTCGAACACAAGCGACTGATTGCGGGTCAATTTTCTGGCGGCAATATTCATAACAAGACCTCCTTCATGCCCGACGGACAGCGAGCGGCATCAGGCCGGCAAGAAACAGCAGCATGGCAGCCACCACGATCGAAGGGCCGGACGGCGTATCATAATAGAGTGAGGCGTAAAGGCCCAGCACCACGGAAACCGCCCCGATCAGGGATGCGATCACGGCCATCGCCTCCGGGGTTCTGGCAAAGCGCCGGGCGGTTGCTGCCGGAACGATCAGAAGCGAGGTGATCAGCATGATGCCGACGATCTTCATCGCGATCGCGATCACCAGCGCCATCAGCAGCATGAAGATGAAGCGCGAGGTTTCCGGCCGCATCCCTTCAGCCTGGGCAATTTCAGGCGAAACGGTTGCCGCCAGAAGCGGCCGCCACAGGGCGGCAATGACCCCGACGACCACCAGACCACCAAGCCAGACAATGGCGATATCGGTGCGCGTTACCGAAAGAATGTCGCCGAAAAGGAAACTGATGAGATCGACCCTGACCCAGGTGAGGAAGGAGACGATCACCAGCCCGACGGCAAGTGTGGAATGGGCGAGAATGCCGAGCAGGCTGTCGGTCGACAGCGCGCGGTGGCGCTCCAGAAGGATCAGCATGACCGAGACGGCTGTAGCGACGACGAAGACGCTGAGCGTCAGATTGACGGTAAACAGCAGCGACAGCGCCACCCCCAAAAGCGCGGAATGGGCCATGGTGTCGCCGAAATAGGCCATCTTGCGCCAGATGATGAAACAGCCGAGCGGCCCGGCCGTCAACGCCACGCCGATGCCGGCAATCAGCGCACGGGTGAAGAAATCGTCAAGCATGCGACGTCTCCCCATGTCCATGTTCATGCGCATGGTCATGATGACCGTCACCGGGTGTGCAATGCTCGGTCACCGTGCCGTCGGCATGGCGCACCTTGCCATCCGGCAGGTGGGTATGGTCATGATGGTGGCGATAGACGGCAAGCGCACCGGACGCCCGCGCGCAGAAGAGGGCTTGATAGGCCTCGCTGCCGCTGACGGCCTCCGGCGTGCCCGTGCAGCAGACATGGCCGTTGAGGCAGACCACCGTATCGGTCTGCGCCATCACCACATGCAGGTCGTGCGAAATCATCAGCACGCCACACCCCTGCCGGTCGCGGATCTTCGAAATCAGTTCGTAGAGCGCGATCTCACCGGAATAATCGACACCCTGTACCGGCTCGTCGAGCACAAGCAGATCGGGCTTGCGGGCAATTGCCCGGGCCAAAAGCGCGCGCTGGAACTCACCGCCGGAAAGGGTCTGCACGCTGGCCTCTTCCATATGGGCGATGCCCACCTGCTCCAGGGCGTCCTGAATGGCAGATCGCGGCAGCGGGCCGGTCACCGTCATCAGCCGGCGCACGGTCAGCGGCAGCGAATGGTCGATATTGAGCTTCTGCGGCACATAACCGATCTTCAGCCGGGCAGCACGGATCACCCTGCCCTCATCCGGCTCGAACACGCCGATCGCCATTTTCGCGCTGGTCGATTTGCCGGCGCCGTTCGGGCCGATCAGGGTGACGATCTCGCCGCGGCGGACATCAAAGCTCACGCCGCGCACCAGAAAGCGCCCCTCGCGCCTAATCCCGGCATCGTCCAGCGACACCAGCAGGTCGGCGTCTTTTTTGGTCATGTTCAATTTCTCAAAACTCCGTCTTGCGGTGTTCTATGACATACGTTATAGCATTACGCAATTAATGTAATAACATTACGTTTTAATGCAAGTGAGGTGACAATGAAATCGCTCAAAATGCTTCTCCTGACCACGGCGGTTGTCTCGGCCGCAGGAGCCGCCATGGCTGACGACAGCCTGAAAGTGGTCACGTCGATCAAGCCGCTTTATGCGCTGACAACCGCGCTGACGGCGGGAACGGAGACGGAGACGACGCTTCTGGTCAAGGGCGCGGCCTCACCCCATACCTACAGCATGACGCCGTCGGAAGCACGCGCGCTGCAGAACGCCGATGTGGTGTTCTGGATCGGTCCGGCGCTCGAGCACTTCCTAGAAAAGCCGCTCGATGCGCTTGGCGGCAATGCAACACTGGTCGAGCTGGAAGACGCCCCCGGCGTGGAAACGCTGGCGCCGCGTGAAGGCGGCGCTTTCGAGGCGCATGATCACGACCACGAAGGTCATGATCATGACGGCGAAGATCACGCCCATCACGATGAGGATGAGCATGATGACCACGAAGCACATGCGGAAGACGGGCATCACCATGACGGCGAGGTCGATCCGCATATGTGGCTGGACCCGCTGAACGCCAAGGCCTTTGCCGCGACCATGGCTGAAACGCTGGCGGCAAGTGACCCCGCCAATGCCGAAATCTACGCCGACAATGCCGAAAAGCTCGAAGACAGGCTCGATGGCCTGACGGCCGACATCCAGACCCAGATCGACAGTGTTTCGGCCAAGCCCTACGTCGTCTTCCACGACGCCTATCACTATTTCGGCCACCGCTTCGGCGTCGAGGCCGCAGGCTCGATCACGGTCAACCCGGAAGCCCCGCCGAGCGCCCAGCGCATCCGCGAAATCCATGACAAGCTGACCAATCTCGGCGCGGCCTGCGTCTTCTCCGAACCGCAGTTTCCGCCGAAAATCATCAATACGGTGATCGAGGGCACGGATGCCCGCACCGGCGTTCTGGACCCGCTGGGCGCAGGGCTGGAAGACGGACCGGACCTTTATTTCGTGCTGCTGGAAAATCTTGCCAGCAATCTGACCGACTGCTTCGTGGCTGAATAAACGGCCATTAAGGCATCATCCCGGGCACGCGCATGACCGGGATGATGGAGCCTGCGGGTGTCGTAGCTGCCACCCGCGGGCTTTTTTATTTCCTGCGATCGGGGCCTTTGCGCTCGGCCGATTTTGCCCAGATATTGATATTGGCATCCAGCGCATAGCTGTCGATTTCGGCCAGTTCGGCATCGGTAAAGTCGGGATTGTCGAGGGCGGCGACGCAATCTTCCACCTGTTCGGGACGGCTTGCGCCGATCAGCGCCGTGGTCACCCGGCCCTTGCGCAGAACCCAGGCGAGCGCCATCTGCGCCAGCGTCTGCCCGCGCCGCTCGGCAATCGCGTTCAGCGAACGGATGTGAGCGATGGTCTCTTCCTTCAAGAAGGCCTGCTGCAAGGACTTGCCCTGGGCAGCGCGGCTGTCTTCGGGAATGCCCTTGAGATATTTCGACGTCAGCATGCCCTGGGCCAGCGGCGAGAACACGATGGAACCAAGACCCAGTGCTTCCAGCGTATCGAGCAGCCCGTCATCCTCGACCCAGCGATTGATCATCGAATAGCTCGGCTGATGGATCACGAAAGGCGTCTTCAGCTCTTTCAGGATGGCATAGGCCTCGCGGGTGCGCTGGGAGTTATAGGAAGAAATGCCTACGTAAAGCGCCCTGCCCGACCGCACGATATGATCGAGCGCCATCATGGTTTCCTCAAGCGGCGTATCGGGATCGAAACGGTGGGAATAGAAGATGTCGACATAGTCGAGGCCGAGCCGCTTGAGGCTCTGGTCGCAGGATGCAATCAGGTTCTTGCGGCTGCCCCACTCGCCATAGGGCCCTTCCCACATGCCGTAACCGGCCTTGGATGAGACGATCAGTTCGTCGCGAAGGCCTGCAAATTCGCGCTTCAAAATGGTGCCGAACGCCAACTCCGCGCTTCCGGGCGGCGGCCCGTAGTTATTGGCGAGATCGAAATGGGTAATGCCCTTGTCGAAGGCCGTCTGGCAAATGGCAATCTTGCGTTCGCGCGGCGTATCATCACCGAAATTATGCCAGAGCCCCAGCGAAATGGCCGGCAGCTTGAGGCCGGATTTGCCGCAGCGGTTATATTTCATCGTGTCGTAACGCGTTTCGGACGGTGTCCAGCTCATTATGTCGTTCCCGTTTTCTGAAGAACGCCGTCGCGCCTGCCGGCACGGCGGCATGAAAAAGGCGGCCAGGCCGCCTTTCGTGATTGTGATTATAGGCAGGCTGACTGCTTCAGGCCATGCCTTATGGCAAGACTACCGCAAAAGAGCAGAAGCTGCTGCGGCATCGAGAGCGGCCGGCCGGGTGCAGGTCGTCGACAAATCCACAAACGCGCCGGTTTCTCCGGATTTCAGGATTGCCGCCATGACATCAACCCCATGAAGTGCCCGCTGAAGCGAGCATCGCGCGTCGCGCCCCTCGATGAGGGCGAGCGCCATGTCTGCCAGCCCGGCGGTGCGATAATTCGCCCGCGACCCGCGCGGCGTTTCCTGATTCGGCTTGCCGAACGGATGCCCGCGCTCTTCGAGCACCTCAATCTGCCCGTCGCGGCCTGCCGCTTCAACAGTGCCGCCGAAAAAGTTCGGATCTGGCACGAACAGGGAACCTTCAGTGCCGTAAAGTTCCATGTTGGCATGCCGGTGCGCCCAGACATCCCAACTGGCGACAAGCGATATCGTTGCCCCGTTTTCGAACTCCAGCAGCGCATGGATATTGGTTGGCGTCTCAACCGGTATGATTTCGCCATTGCGCGGTTCGCTGGTGATCGTGCGGGTTTTGGTTGCCGTGGAGGCAAGTGCTGCAACGCGCTTTACCGGCCCGACAAGATTGATCAGATTGGCGATATAATAGGGCCCGATGTCGAAGACAGGCCCTCCACCCGGAAGAAAGAAGAAGTCGGGATTGGGGTGCCACATCTCCATGCCATGGCTCATGACATGGCACGTGCCGGAGGTTATCGCGCCAATACCACCTTCATCGATGAAGGAACGGGCAAGCTGATGCGCGCCGCCCAAAAACGTATCGGGCGCACACCCGACAGACAGGTTCTGCTCCGCGGCAATGCGGCCGAGCGCCTTGCCCTCGTCGACGGAAAGCACCAGCGGCTTTTCCGAATAGACATGTTTTCCGGCCTCAAGCGCGCGCTTCGACATGTCGTAATGCGCACCGGGAACCGTGAGATTGACGATGACATCAACCTCGTCATTGGCCAGAAGCTCATCCACACCTTGCGCGGTGACGCCATATTCTTCGGCCCGCGACGTGGCCATTGCCGGATTGATATCCGCACATGCCAGGAGCTTCAGCCCCTTGAACATCGGCGCGAGCGAAAAATAGGTCGCAGAAATATTGCCGCATCCCAGGATGCCGACGCCCAGTTCCTTGGTCATGGATGCCTCGCTCAGAATGTCTGGAAGGATGCGATCGAACGCTCAATCGTGCGGTCGATGTCATTCGGGTTGTCATGTTCGACAACATAATGTCTGACCGGCATGGATTTCAGCACCTTCATCAGCCCCTTCCAGTCGACCGTGCCGTGGCCGACATCGGCCCAGCCATCCTCATCCGCGTTCTCCCCTTCTTCCGCAAGGTCCTTCACGTGGACGGCGGTGATGCGCTCCTTGAAAAGCTCGATCCAGAAATAGGGATCGGCGCCGGCCCGGATCAACCACGCAAGATCGGCCTCCCAGGCCAGAGAGGGGCCGTTCTCCAGAATATGGCGGAGCGGCGCCGTGCCATCGGGCAGAAGCTCAAATTCGAAATTGTGGTTATGCCAGCCGAAGATCAGGCCGGCATCGCGGAACGGCGTGCCGATGGTTTCAAGCCGTGCGCCGAATGCCTTCCAGTCGGCTGTGGTATCGGGCCGCTGTTCGGGCTGTAGGTAAGGGCAAAACACGCTGTCCATGTTCAGCCTGGTGGCAATTTCCAGAACGCGGTCCGGCTCATTCTCCAGCATGGCGATACTGAAATGACCGGTCGACATCGAAAGGCCCAGGGCATCGAGATCGGCAGCCAGCCGTTCCAGACCGGCCGTATCGAGATCGTCATAGAGCACGCCGTAGCCTTCAACCTCGCCATAACCCGCGGCTGCCAACTTATTGAAAATACCCGAAAAAGGCTGATATTCCCGAGCGCCATACAGTTGAAATCCAAGTTTTGTCATGTCTTCCTCCCGGCAGCGTGTTGCCGCCGATCTCCGCAATGCGACCGGCGCGCACGCCGGCGATCCTTCTCATTTTTTACATATTAGTGCGTTCCCCCAAAAGGGAAAGCGGCAACTTTCCAAACGGACTAAAGCCTGAGTTCGGTCTCCGCATCGAAAACGGACGCCAGCTCCATGGCGAAAGCGAGCCTGATTTCCTGACCCGGGCGATACCGTTTGTTGCCGCCGACACGCACGGTAAACAGATGACCTGCATGTTTCAGCCACAGGAGATTGTCCGCGCCCATCGGCTCTTCCAGATCGACCACGGCCTGATGAACCTCCTGGCCGGAGGGAATTTCATCATCGACCATCACATGCTCGGGCCGGACACCGAGGGTCACCTTGCCCGACGTCGGCAACGGCCCATTGCCGTCATAGCCGTCGAGGTCGAAATCGACGCCGTTGGAACGGAAGATCGTCTTGCCGTCCTTTTGCGCCAGTTCGCCATCGAGAAAATTCATCGAGGGCGAGCCGATGAAGCCGGCAACATAGCGATTGACCGGGCGATTATAGATCGTTGTCGGCTCGTCGAGTTGCTGAATCACGCCGCCGCGCATGATCGCGATACGGTCGGCCAGCGTCATCGCCTCGATCTGGTCATGCGTCACATAAATCATTGTGTTTTCAAGAGATTGATGCAATCTCTTGATCTCGACGCGCAACTCCGATCTGAGCTTTGCATCGAGATTGGAGAGCGGTTCGTCGAACAGGAATACGTCCACGTCGCGCACCAGCGCGCGGCCGATGGCAACGCGCTGGCGCTGACCGCCGGACAGTTCGGCGGGCTTGCGCTTCAACAGCGGCTCGATCTGCAGGATTTCGGAGGCCCGCTTGACCCGCTTGTCGATCTCCGGCTTGGGAACCTTGCCGACCTGCAGGCCGAAGGACAGGTTCTTTGCCACCGTCATCTGCGGATAGAGCGCATAGGACTGGAACACCATGCCGATGCCGCGATCCTTCGGCTCCAGCCAGGTGACGTTTCTGTCCTTGATGAAAATCTGACCGGCCGAGACATCCAGAAGCCCGGCAATGCAGTTCAGAAGCGTTGACTTGCCGCAACCCGACGAGCCGAGCAGAACCAGAAACTCGCCGTCATGGACATCGAGATCGAGGTTCTTCAACACATCGATAGCGCCGAAGGAAAGCGACAGATCCTTGATGGAGACACTTGTGTTCATCATTCAGCCTTTCACCGCGCCGGCGGCGATGCCGCGCACGAACAACGGTCCGGAAATGAAATAGACGATAAGCGGAACGAGGCCGGTCAGAAGCGTTGCCGCCATGTTGACGTTGTATTCCTTGACCCCCTGCACCGCGTTGACGATGTTGTTGAGCTGCACCGTCATCGGGTAATTCTGCTGGCCGGCGAAGATCACGCCGAACAGGAAGTCATTCCAGATGCCGGTGGTCTGGATGATCATGCCGACAACGAAGATCGGCAGCGACATCGGCAGCATGATCCTGAAGAAGATCTGCCAGAAACCGGCGCCATCCACGCGCGCGGCCTTGAACAGTTCTTCGGGCAGTGAGGCGAAATAGTTGCGGAACAGCAGTGTGAGGATCGGCATGCCGAAGATCGTGTGCACCAGCACAATGCCGGGCAGCGTCGAGAAGATATGCAACTCGCGCAGGATGATCACCAGCGGATAGAGCAGCACCTGATAGGGAATGAACGCCCCGAACAGCAGCACGGTGAAGAAGAATTCGGAGCCCTTGAAGCGCCAGTTCGCCAGCGCATAGCCATTGACCGAGGCAACGGCAATCGAGACGATGATGCCCGGCACGGTGATCTTCACCGAATTCCAGAAGCCAACGCGGATACCCTCGCAGTAAAGCCCGGTGCAGGCTTGGCTCCAGGCTTTCACCCACGGCTCGAAGGTGATCTCGACCGGCGGCGCGAAAATATTGCCCATGCGGATTTCCGGCATGCCCTTCAGCGAGGTCACCACCATCACGTAAAGCGGGATCAGGTAATAGACGGCGGCGACAAACAGGATGGAATAGAGAATGATCCGTGAGGGCGCGAGACGGCGTTTCGGGCGCGGGCCGGACGGTTCGGTTGATTGAACAGCACTCATCATCCGTTCCTCACTTCTTCTTGTCTCTGAATTCCATCAGCGCCCATGGCACGATGATGATGAAGACGGTGACCAGCATGATGGTCGAGGCGGCGAGCCCCTGACCGATATTGCCGCGCTGGAACATCAGGTCGTAGACGTATTTCGCCGGCACTTCGGAGGCAAAACCGGGCCCTCCTTGCGTCATCGCCACGACGAGGTCGTAGACGCGGACAATGCCGGAAGCGACGATCACCAGCGTGGTCACGAACACGCCACGCATCATCGGAATGACGATGAAAATATAGGTGCGCCAGGCGGGAATGCCGTCGACCTTTGCAGCCTTCCAGATTTCGTTGTCGATGCCGCGCAACCCCGCCAACATCAGCACCATGACCAGACCGGTTCCCTGCCACAGACCGGCAATCACCAGCGCATAGATGACGGTGCTCTTGTTGCCGAGCAGCGCAAGATCGCCGCCGGGAAGGCCAAGATCGTCAAGAAATTTCGGCACGCCGAGACCGGGATCGAGGATCCACTGCCAGACAAGGCCCGTGACGATAAAGGAAAGCGCGAAGGGATAGAGAAAGATGGTGCGGAATGTATTTTCGAAGCGGATCTTCTGATCCAGCAGCGTTGCCAGCAGAAAGCCGACGACAAAGGAAAAGACGAGGCTCAGGCCCCCGTAGATCAGCAGGTTGACGATTGCGACATTCCAGCGCGTGGTGTCGAACAGCCGGTCATACTGGTCAAAGCCGACGAAATTTTCGCTCGGCAACAGACGCGAGTCGGTGAATGAATAAATGACCGTCCAGGCGGTGCAGCCGATAAAAATGACCACGGCGGTCAGCATCATCGGGATTGCCGCGATCTTGGCGTTCAGATTCTTGAACAGACCAAACGGACGGCGAGCGACAGCAGCCATTGCAGCTCCCCTTGAAAGGTTGGCATCAGACCTTGAGGAAACGGAGCGGGGTTCGCCGATTGCGCCCCGCTCCGGATCATATGGCAGGCTTATCGGGCCTGCTCGATGATCGATTGCTGCTGCTCGAGCGCCTCATCGACCGACATGTTGGAGGAGAAGAACTCAAGCGCCAGATCGGTGATCTGTCCCTGGGTGTCGGAATCGAGCATCTGCTCGGTCGACGGCAGGACATTTTCCGGGTTCGCGAGAATTTCGAGCCCCTTCTTCATGCAGGCATTGGCCGCTTCCAGGTCGACATCGCCACGCACCGGCAGAGAGCCCTTGACGAGATTGAACTCGACCTGGGTTTCCGGTGAAACCAGCATCGACGCCAGTTCCAGCTGGGCGGCCGTAATCTCTTCATTGTCATTTTTCGGGAAGTAGAACGCATCGCCGCCGGTATCGAGCACGGCGGTGTTGCCAAGCCCCGGAAGGCAATCGTAATCAACGCCGGCTTCCAGACCGGCCATGGCGAATTCACCCTGCGCCCAGTCGCCCATGATCTGGGCAGCCGCATCGCCCTGGATCACCATATTGGTGGCCACATTCCAGTCACGACCGGAATAGGCATCGTCCACCATGTCGCGGGCCTGCGCGAACGCCTCCCAGATGGACCGGTTTGCATCGCTCATCACGGCATCGGGATCTTTTTCGTCATTGACGGAGAGATAGTTGTCGACACCGCCGACAGCGCTCTGCATGACGTTGCGGATACCGTCCACCTGCCAGGGCTGGCCGGTGGCCAGCGGAATGACGCCGGCTTCACGAAGCGCGGGCGCGGCCTCCACCAGTTCATCCCAGTTGGTCGGCACGGCAAGGTCGTTATCCTCGAACACATGGCGGTTCAGCCACATCCACTGCCAGGAGTGGATGTTGATCGGCACGCAATAGATCTTGCCATCATATTCGCAGGCTTCCAGAAGCTTTGCCGGACGGATCTTTTCGGCCCAGTTCTCCTCCTCGGCCAGCTCCGTCAGGTCCACCATCAAACCGGCCTTGATCAGCTCCTCGGCATCACGGCCGGTGTTCATCTGGGTTGCGCCCATGGGATTGCCGCCGATAATCCGGCTGATGATGATCGGGTTGGCGGTGGAGCCTGAACCGGCAATCGCACTATCCACCCAATTGTTACCGGTTTCATTGAAATTGTCAGCGAGCACCTTCACGGCCTCTGCCTCGCCACCGGAAGTCCACCAGTGGGTGACCTCAAGGTCGGTCGCATTGGCTGCGACAGGCATGGCCACGCCGGCCGCCAGGGCGGCGGTGAGAATTGCATGTTTCATACTGTCCTCCCAACTGAAACGTTGCCGTAAAACGGTATTCGAAAGCCAAATATCGCGCAACCCTTTTATTGGAACCCCGACGCCAGACTTAAGTCGACACAAGATCAAAACTCCGACATCAACCCTATATTGCAGTGCAAATTTTCCACATTTATCTGTTAAATATATATTTTCATGGAAATATTACGCCGATAACCCCTGATGCTTCGCACCTGCGAAAGCCGGCCGACTATATCCTTGAGCACGGCCTGCCCCACTCGAAAAAAGGCGCTCTAACACGCAACAGCATTTTTCTGTATCGTTACAGCCAATATCACATTAAGTTGCCCAATACGGGTGCCGGACCGCAGTGAACCCGGTATTTTCGTCCACCACACGCAGGACGGAGAACGGTTGCGGGCATGCCGGAAAGGAAGCCGCGCAAAATTGCCAGGAAGGCTCGCAAAGTTCGCGCGATCCGGGAGAATCAGCGTATCGTGGCCCATTCAGGCTGGCCACGATCCGGGGTCGGACAGGTTCAGACACCGGCAGGGAGAGAAGCCGAACCGCCTGAACCGGAACGACGCGGGAGATGAAGGACGCCGATGAAATCCACGACCGGCCAGATGCGCGACACAACCAGTGCGCGCCCGACATTGAAGACCATTGCCTATATGACCGGCCTCGGGGTGACGACCGTCTCCCGGGCGCTGAAGGACGCACCGGACATTGCCGAACACACCAAGGAACGCGTGCGTCTGGTCGCCAAACAGCTCGGCTACATGCCGAACCGCGCGGGTGTGAGGCTTCGCACCGGCAAGACCAATGTGATCGCGCTCGTCCTCAACATGGAAGAGGAGATCATGGGCATGTCGGGCCAGATGATTTTCGGCATCTCGGACGCCCTCTCCGGCACGCCCTATCATCTCGTCTTGATGCCGCAGCCGATCCATCACGACCCGATGGCGCCGATCCGCTACATTCTCGATACCGGCTCGGCCGATGGCGTGATCATTTCACGTATCGCGCCCGACGATCCGCGCATCGCGCTGATGCGCGAGCGCGGCATGCCATTCGCGACCCACGGCCGCACCGAGAACGATCACGACTATCCTTTTCATGATTTCGACAACGAAGCCTATGCGATGGATGCGGTCGAAAGACTGGCAGAGCGCGGGCGCAGGCGCATTGTCTGTCTGCAGCCGCCAAGCCACCTGACCTATTACCGCTATTTCCGCAGCGGCTTCGAGCGCGGTCTTGGCCGTTTCGGCCTTCAGGAAACGCCGCTGACCTCCGTCAGCACCGATTCCCCGCTTTCGGAAATCCGCGAAGGAATGATGGCCGCACTGTCATCCAGCACCCCGCCGGACGGGATTATCGCCTGCAGCGGCAGCAGCGCCGTGCCGATCATGGCGGCGCTGCGCTCACGCGGGCTGACGCTGGGCGAGGATATCGACCTCGTCGCCAAACAGCCGGCGCATTTTCTCAACTGGATAAGCCCGGAGATCATCGCCATGAGCGAGGATTTCAGACAGGCCGGGCGCGAACTCGCCCGCGCCGTCCTCGCCCGTATCGAAGACCGCACATCCGCGCCGCGACAAAGCATCAGCAAACCGGACTGGTCGATGGCGCCGGTGCTGAAAACGCCCGGCGATAACTGACGCTCGCTTCAGCGATCCGTGCGCACGGCAACAGGTGCGGGGGACGGACGCGTCACCACGAAGGCGGCGCAGCTTAGAAGCACCAGCCCGACGGCAAGCTGCAGCCAGAAAAAGGACTGTGCGAAAAACAGCACGGAAAGGAAACTGCACCCCATGGCCAGGACCGCCATGATCTTGGCCGGAACGGCGATTGCGCCCTGATGGCGCCATTGCCGGAGATGAGCACCGAAACGGGGATGGTTCATCAACCGCGCTTCAAGCTCCGGCGACGAGCGCGCGAAGGCCGCAGCGGCAACAATGAGAAACGGCGCTGTCGGCATCAGCGGCAGAAAAACGCCGATAACCCCCAGTCCGACCATGATCCAACCGACAACAAGCAAAAATCTGCGCTTCAACACCCTGCCTCCCGAAATCCGGGCTTCAATAACCAAAAACGTCTTCCCGGTCCAGAAGCGGCGTTCATGCGTTTGAAAACAGGCTTTTTTTTGACTGGGTTACGGCGCAGGCGGCGAAATGCCCTGTTGTTCGGCACTTCCTTCAATGATCGATTCGATCAGCCTGTCCCAGTCACTGTCGGCGGGCAGCGGCGGTTCGCCCTGCATGGCGGTCTCGCCGTCGGGCGCAGGTGCCGGAATGGCGGACTGATCATCGGCGGCGTCACCGGCCTCGCGCGCGCGGCGCTGCTCTTCCTCGCGGCGCAGGCGTTCGGCTTCTTCGCGCTGCTGACGCTCGATTTCCCGCTGTTCCGCACGGAAGCTGTAGAGCGTCGCCTCACGGCGCAGGCGCTGTTTTTCGAGAATATCGGCCTGCAGCCGCTCAACCCGCGCCCGTTCGCGTTCAACCGCCCGCAACGCCAGAAAATTGTTCACCTCCGTCAGTTCGAGGCTGCGATCGGGATCGGCAAGCGGCCCGGAAAAACCGATGGAAAAGCCCGCATTGGCCCCCTCTTCGCTTTCCTCACCCAGCTTCAGCGCCACGTCGACCGAAGCGTCAACGTCACGCCTGGCAAGATCGGTGCGCATGGCCCCGTATATCCGGGCTTCCGGCAGATCGACGAAGACATTGCGGGCCTGCAGCACACCATCGGTAATGCTGAAGGGTACAGCGACATCGCCTGCCTCAAACGACCCGTCGACAAAGATCAGCGAACGCATTTCCTGTTCGATTGCCTCATTGGTGACCTCGGTGCCCTGCGCATCGGCCCAGGCAAGCAAAGGCTCGGCAACAGAAAGATCCAGCCCGGAAACGACCGGCGATTTCAGTGTCAACATGCCGGAACCGCTCGCCTGTTCCAAGAGTCCGGCCGCAGTATCCGCCGTCGTTTCCACCACAAGGCCGAGATCGAAACGTCCGCTCACCACAGGTTCTCCGTCCGATTGCCACAGCGTTTCCGGCAGCGCCGCGTCGGCGAGATTGACCTGCGCCTGAAAATAACCGTCGCCGCCGGCATTGCCGATCTGCAGATCACCCGACAGCGTGCCGCCCAGAAAGCGCCCGGAAAGTCCGGTCATCGAAAGCCCGCCACCGCGAAAATCCACCGTGCCGCTCATGCCGGTCACCGGCTCCATCAGGCCGGCATCGAATGAAGCGGCCTGAATGTCGATATCGGCCTCCGCCGTGCCGAAATAGGCAGAACCGAACGGCGTATCGGGCAACCCTTCCGGGCCGAGCGTGAAATTCGGACCGTAGACCGCCTCCATCAACCACCCGAGATCAAAGCTGTCGAACGACAGCGCACCATCGAGATGCGCCACCGGTTCGCCGCGGGCCAGCGCAAGCCGGCCACGCACGGCATTGCCGTCCAGTTCCCCCTCGATGGCCGAAAGCGCGTATTGCTGCGCGGAAATGTCGAGCGTCGCCTTTGCCGACAGCGGAACCCCGAACGCCGTTCCCGGCACCGCGAATGCGTTCATCGCAAGGTAAGGTTCAAGATCGGGACTGGTCAGGGAAACGGCATAACGGCCGCCGAGGAAATTTTCGGTGTCGAGACCGGCCTCGCCGGAGACCGAAAGCCGCGTCTCCCCGCTTGCCGCACGCAGGCCGAGCGAGACCGGGCCTGTCGCTTCGGAGCGCTCCAGCGTGAGCGAAACCTGCGCGCCGGCCGGCGCGGGGATCGGCAGCGGTGCAAACCCGGCCTGACCGAAGACAATGGCGGCATCGGGGTTCGACAACTGAACCTGTCCACTCATGCCGCTGGGACCCATAAGCGCATCGCGCCGCCACGACCCCGAGATTTTGCTATCATTGGCACTGCCGCTGAAAACCGCGGAAACGCCCGTTCCGTCCTGTCCGAAGGCGATATCCGCCTCCAGATCGGTATCTTGATACCAGGCGGCATTTTCCGCCAGTCTGTCGAGAACCGGATGGTCGCCGAAACGCTGTTCAAGCGTTGCAACGAAACCGGAAATATCGTCAGCCGCAAAGGTCACCCGTCCCGAACCAGTCGGCAGCGCGCGGCCGGCCTGGACCTGCCCGGAAAGCGTGACGGCCGCACCGGCGAGATCGCCGATCTCGAGCCGGTCAACGGTCACCGCGCCGGACTGATAGGTGAAATCCGTATCCACGACCTCGGCGCTCAGATCAAAGGCGTTCACCGTACCCGCCCGCAGCGTTGCGTGAATGCGATGCTGATTGAGTCCGCCATCGATATTCTCGCCGACCATCAGCCCGGCAAGGGCCCGCAATGCGCTGAGATCGATGACATTGCCGGAAAGATCGAGATCCAGCTGAGGTGTCCCCGCGCCCTGCGACTGGCGCGAGACTGCACCATCGAGCACTGCATCCCCTGCAACGACCTGGAGATTTTCGAAAATCTGGGTATCCGGCGTCAGATTGACATCGGCGGAGAAGCCGGCCCTGTTCAGCGCCCGGATTTCCGGCCCCACCTCGCCCGTCAGCCACTGTGACAGACCGGTAGGCTGGCGCGAGGCAACAAGCAGGGAGCCGGCAAACGATGTCTCGTCACCGAGCGCAAGCCTGCCGGAAACCTCCACCTGCGTGCGCCCCGGCAGTTCGGCCGATCCGTCCTCGATCGTCCAGCCATCGCCATCGGGCGCGGCATCGAGAACGATGGAGCGGATCGTGGTATCACCGGACACGAGTGCCGGCAGGCGGAAGGTGACCGTGCCCGGCAGCTGCGGCAACGGCACCTGCCGCAAAAAGTCGATCAGCGTATCGAGCCTTTCGCGCGCGCTCGGCGTTGCAACGCGATCCTTCTTCAGATTGGTGTCGTAATCGGACAGCCGCTCGACATTGAACTGCTGGCCGTTGGCCGTCAGCAGAAACGTACCGCCCGGCCGTGTATCGAAATTCGCCTCGCCGGAAATCACGTAAGGGTCGACCTGTGTGCCGATCTCAAGCCGGTATTCGGAAACGGCGATCGACTCATTGGTGAGTTCGAACTGGCCGCTGGCGCGTGGCGGCGGGATATCATCGGCATCGGCGTCGTCATCGACAACCGAAAGCCGGAAACCGCCAGCATAGGCCGGCCGGCCATCCGTCAGCGTGACATCGCCTTCAAGTGCGGCCGAAACCGGCCATTCCTCGGGGTCTGCGGAAAGCCGGAGACGCATCGTGCCGGCTTCGGCATCCGGCCGTCCCGTCAGGATGGTGAAGGCGCCCGGATGACCGTCAAGCACGGCGCTGCCGTCCATCCGCCACGGCCCTTCAATGGCGTTTGCCGACAGCATGGCGTTGATATCGGAAAGGGTGCGCACGCGACCGCTGCCGTCATCGGCCAGGCGGATCTCGCCATCGCGCACTTCAACGTCCTCGAACACCACGCGTCGGGCCGAAAGCGGCGCATTGCCGGTGGCCGTCCACGACATTGCCCCGTTTTCATCCAGCGTCAGATTGAGAACCGGGTGATCCAGCAGCATCTTGAAGATGCGGACCTCGCCGCTGAGAAACGGCGCAAGCTCGGCATCCATCGAAAAGGCATCGGCCGTGGCCAGCGGCATGCCCGACGCATCGCGGCCAACGCGAACATCATGCATGGTGATCGAGGGAAACGGCAGCACCCTGACATCGACCTCACCGACAACCTCGACCTTCTTGCCCAGCGCCCGGCTTGCCTGAACCTCGAATTCCTTGCGAAAACTGCCCCAGTCGACGAAATACGGGATAACCAGCGCCGAAAACAGCAGAAGAACCAGAAGCGCTCCGATGAAAACAAGTATTCGTCCCAGCAATCTTGCGGTTCCCTTATGTCATTCATGCAGGCGGTCGCGATGGTGCCGGCACCAGCAGATCGGACTTGCCCCCTCCCGTGCCGCAGGCGGCCTGTTCCGCCCGGATTACGTCATTGCCGCAAACCTATCACGAGCGACACAGGCAAACCAGTTCGGCGTGCCTCCCGACAGCCTGGACCGACCGATTTTACGCGGTCAGAAGATCTTGCCCGGATTGAAGATGTTGTCCGGATCGAGCGATTGCTTGATCGCGCGCATCGCCGCCACCGCCGTGCCGATCTCCTGACCGACAACGCGTTTCTTGCCCTGCCCCACGCCATGTTCGCCGGTCGCGGTTCCGCCCATCGCAATCGCGCGTTCGGCCAGGCGCGTGGTGAAATCCTCGACACGGATAATTTCGTCGGGATTTTTGGCGTCGAACAGCACCAGAAGATGAAAATTACCATCGCCCGCATGGCCGACCACCGGCGCCAGAATGCCTTCGCGCTGAACATCGTCGCGGGTTTCGCGCATGCAATCGGCAAGCCGCGAGATCGGCACGCAGACATCGGTTGAAAACCCATCGAGTTCCGGCGCCAGCGCCCGTCCCGCCCAATAGGCGCTGTGACGTGCTTTCCACAATTTGGTGCGTTCTTCGGCATTGGCCGTCCAGATGAATTCCGAACCGCCGCATTCGGCCGCGATTTCGGCAAACTGGGCCGACTGCATGGCCACCGCCTCCTCACTGCCGTGAAATTCCAGCAGCAGCAGTGGTTTTTCGGGAAATTCAAGCCCGGAATAGGCGTTGCAGGCCTTCACCTGCAAACTGTCGAGAAGCTCGATACGAGCCACGGGAATGCCCATCTGGATCGTCATGATCACGGCGTTGCAGGCGTCTTCCGGCGTTTCGAAGGACGATACCCCGCCGGCAATCTTTTCAGGAATGCCGGCAAGCCGCAGCGTGATCGAGGTTATGATGCCGAGCGTGCCTTCCGCCCCGACGAAAAGCCGCGTCAGGTCATAACCGGCAGATGATTTGCGGGCGCGCCGCGCCGTGGTGATCTCCTCGCCATCGGCCGTTACCACCGTCAGCGCCAGCACCATGTCCTTCATCGTGCCGTAGCGCACGGCATTGGTGCCGGACGCCCGGGTTGAGGCCATGCCCCCGATCGAGGCATTGGCACCGGGATCAAGCGGAAAGAACAGCCCGGTATCGCGCAGATATTCGTTCAGTTCCTCGCGGGTCACGCCGGGCTCGACCCGGCAATCAAGGTCTTCGGCATTGACTTCCAGCACCCGGTTCATGCGCGACAGGTCAAGGGAAATGCCGCCCTCGGGCGCATTGACCTGCCCTTCGAGCGAAGAGCCGGTCCCGAAGGGAATGATCGGAACCTTGTATTCGGCGCAAAGCTTCACAACCGCCTTCACATCGTCCGAGCTTTCGGCGAAGAACACCGCATCCGGCAGCTGCGGCGGCAGATAGGTGGTGGTGTGCGCATGCTGCGCACGGAAAGCTTCACCCGTCTGCACCTTGTCGCCGAAGCGCTCCTTCAACAGCGCAATGACCTGCTGGGCTGCCTGCTGATCACGCGGACGGGTCTGAACGTCTTCAATTGCCAAAACTTGCACTCCGAACCTGTTTTGCCATAGCTTCTCACCGAAGCCGGACCGTTTCAGCGTTTTATGCGAGGATCGTCCCCGACGTCCAGAGCCAGCAGGCATTGTAAACCATCCAGCAGCGGCATTCCCGATGAATGATTTTCAGGACACGATTGCGCAATTGCTCGGTGTCGAGCGTGTCACCCTCTCCCATTTTGCGTCCGGCGACCTGTCGTCCGTCATGCGGGTCGATACACACGATAACCGGCATTTTATCGCCAAGGGCGGCCCGGCACCGGCGCTCGAAGCCGAAATGCTGCGCCTGATTGCCGCTGCCGGGGCGCCTGCGCCCAAGGTGGTTGCCGCCAACGAAAAGGTGCTGATCATCACTCAGGTTGACGGCCACAGCGGCTTTTCCGGCGCTCAGGCCGATCTCGGGCGCGCACTTGCCACGCTCCATGCGGCCACCGGCACACGCTTCGGCTTTGGAGATGACTACGCCTTCGGCAAGGTGGCGATCATCAACAACGAAACTGATTCCTGGGTTGCCTTCTGGCGCGACCACCGGCTTTTGAACAATATCGGCGATATCCCGCCGGCAATTGGCCGGCGCATCGAGAAGCTTGCCGGCAACCTGGCCGAATTCCTGCCCGACAACCCGCCGGCTGCCCTGCTTCACGGCGACCTCTGGTCCGGCAATGTGATGTCGTCGTCCGGCAGGGTCACGGCCTTCATCGATCCTGCCAGCTATTACGGCCACTGCGAAGTCGACCTGGCCATGCTCAATCTTTTCGGAAGTCTCGACGACGCCTTTTATGGCAATTACCCGGCGCTTGAGCCCGGATATCGCGAGCGACAGGCCATCTACAGCCTTTGGCCCGCCCTGGTGCACCTGCGTCTGTTCGGCAGCGGATACCGGTCTATGGTAGAAGGATTTCTTTCACGCTGCGGTTACTGAACGCCAGTGTTTTTCAAAGCGGTGACCACGGGAGAAATTCGGTTTATGCTGAATCAATGATTTAAAAAGCGTCTGATTCTCTTGCAAAGTTTGCCTTGACCAGTCTTAGTGTGGCCGTGATCGGCGCCAAACAACCTCATCTTTTTGGCCGCGCGAAATCCTGGGTCTTGCCGTCAGCTTGCCCGGCGCTTTATGCGTCGCACGGGCCTTTGCAGCAACCGGGCCTTGCGCAAGGGACGCCATGACGGGGACTTTGGTCCGCGCCATTGGCGGGAGGAGCAAAACAGCTTGTCGGAACAGGCAACATCATATCAGGACATGTGAATGACAAGAAAGCTGAAAGTCGCTGTTGTCGGGCTCGGCATCGGCCGCAACCACATTCTGAACGGTTACCGCACCAATACCGAGCGCTTCGAGGTCGCAGCACTCTGCGACCTGGATACCGATCTGCTGCATTCCTGCGGCAAGGAATTCGGCGTCGAACGGCTTGAGAAAGACTACCTCGAAATCGTCGGAATGGACGATATCGACGTGATCGATGTCTGTACCCCGCCCGGCACGCACCGCAAGATGATCCTGGCGGCGCTGCACGCGGGAAAATACGTTATCTGCGAAAAGCCGCTTGTCGGTGCGCTGGCGGAAATCGACGAGCTTCTCGACGCAGAATCGCGTTCTTCCGGGCGGGTCATGCCGATCATGCAGTATCGCTACAATGATGGCGCCCAGAAGGCACGACACATCATCAATGCGGGTCTTGCCGGCAAACCGCTCGTGGCCACCTGCGAGGTGCACTGGCTGCGCGATGAAACCTATTATGAAAAAGACTGGCGCAAGAGCTGGTCCGGCGCGCTTGGCGGCGTTCTGATGAACCACGCCATCCATGCCAACGACCTGATGTTCTATCTTCTGGGGCCCGTTCGATCGCTGTTTGCGCGCACGGCAACCCGGGTCAACAAGATCGAGGTCGAGGATTGCGCCAGCATCAGCGTCGAACTGGAATGCGGGGCGCTGGCCACCACATCGGCGACGCTCGGCTCCGTCGAACCGCTCAGCCGGATGCGGCTGTGCTTCGAAAACGTCACCATCGAAACCGACAGCAGGCCGGATTTCACCGCCGCAGACGCCCCCTGGCGCTTTGTTGCCGCCAATGATGCAATCGGCCGCAAGATCGATGCGGCGCTGGCCGATTTCACACCGCCGCCTTCCGGTTTTGCCGGCCAGATGCAGGATTTCCACAAGGCGGTGTGTGAAAAGACACCGCTTCCGCTGACGCTCGGCGATGCCCGGCAGAGCCTTGATTTTGCCACTGCCGCCTACTGGTCTGCCAAAACCTACAGCGCCGTCGCCCTGCCGATCCTGCCGGACCACCCGTTCTACAATGGCTGGCAGAACGCCTTTTGAGGGCTGAACGACAAAACGCCCGGATATCAAACCCGGGCGTTGAGGAAAACTGGTAGTCTGTAAGGATCAGTAGGACGCTGCATTGTCAATCGAGCGGCCGGCATCCTGCGTTGCGTTGATCGCGCCTGCAGTGTCTTCGCCCATGCCCTCGATCGTGTTGCCACAGGAGGTGATCAGAGCGCTCATGGCAAACAGTGTAGCGGCGGCAATGACTTTCTTCTTGAACATTTCAAACTCCTGAATTTTGATCGGTCGTCGGATAAACGCCTGGAAGCCGGCAGGGTTCCCCAGGCTGCGCAAGTTTCTGCCCGGTTTGGTTCGTGCACAGGCGATCCACAGCTTATCCACAGGCCCGGTGGCGGATTTCCACAGGCTTTCCGCCCGCAGCCGCCTGCCACGCCTCCCGTCCTCGAAGACAGAGTCAAAAAACAACTGGTTTCCAACACCGTCAGTCACCATGTTTGCGAACACGAGGAACGAGGATTTGCAGACGTGAATGACAGTGAACCGGATTTTGAGTCCCGTGGCGATGATGGCGACAAACTCTCCGATATTCTGGCCCGCCTGCGGCCGGATGCAAATGGCCGGGTCACGCTCGAACGGCTGGACAATGCGCTTGCGGAACGCTCATTCGGCGCCTTCATTGCGCTGTTTGCAATTCCGAACCTTGTTCCGCTTCCGCCCGGCGCAACGCTGGTTCTGGGGCTGCCGCTGATCCTTGTCACCTGGCAGATGATGGCCTCACGACACGCCCGGGTCTGGTTTCCCGAACGTATTGCCCGTTTTTCGATCGATGGCGAACGCTGCATGCGGCTTCTGGCGCGTATCCTGCCGTGGCTCAGGTGGATCGAAAGCGCCGTGCGTCCGCGCTTCTGGTTTGTTGAAACACGAAGGGCCGAACGCGTTCTCGGCGCATTCGGCCTTGTGCTGGCAATCGTGGTGTTTTTTCCGATCCCGTTCGGCAACTGGCTGCCCGCTCTCGCGCTGGCCATCATCGGCCTGTCGGCAACGGAACGGGATGGCTATGGACTGATCGTCGGGCTGGTGATCGGCGTGCTATCGATCCTGCTGGCCGGTCTTGTGATCCTTGCCGCAGGTTTCCTGCTCGCACTGTTGTTCTGAAGCACCCTGAAACGCACTAGGCCACGCGGCTTTGCCGCTGGGCCGCGCCGAAAGCATGGCGGATGGCATCGGCCACAGCCTCGACAAGCTCGCCGCCCTGCTCGGAAAATTTCAGCCGAATTTCATAAAAGCCGAGCTCCGGCAGCCCTTCGGCCTCGCCCAGAACCTGCATCCCGTCTGCGACATAATAGGACGCAATCGGCGCGACGGCGAGGTCGGACAGCACGGCGGCCCGTTGCACCATGGTCGTCGCACTCATGTAGGCAACGCGGTAGGCGCGTCCCTTTTCCGTCAGTTTCTGAACGGCTTCGTTACGCCAGGAACAGCCCTGCTCCCACATGGATACCGGCAACGGATCCTTCATATATGCCGTGCCGCAGGACGCACCGGCCCAGACCAGCCGCTCGCGCAGGATGAGTTCACTGTTCTCATCGACCGTTTCATCGCCGTCGTTAAGCAGCGTGAGATCGAGCCGTTGCTCGCTCAGCCGCCGCCTGAGACCGATACTGTTATCGATGCAGACATCGACCATCACCCCCGGAAAGGCCTCGGCAAAACGCTTCAGAATGGACGGCAGGATCTTCTCGCCGATATCGTCTGTCGCGCCAAGGCGCACGACGCCGTGCATGTCGGGATGTCTGAAACGCGACATCGCCTCGTTGGAAAGGGCCAGCATGCGCCGCGCGTAATTGAGCAGCGTCTCGCCACTGTGGGTCAGCCGCACGGCGCGCGCATCGCGCACGAACAATGAAACGCCCAATTGCTCTTCCAGCCGCTTGATCTGCATGGAAACCGCCGAGGGCGTGCGAAACACGGTTTCAGCGGCCCCGGAAAAGCTGCCGGTTTCGGCGATCGCAACAAATGTTCGCAGAATGTCATTGTCCAGAACCGGAAGCGGCGTCTGCAGAAAATGAGCCATGCGGCACTCCATCAATTCAATTTCATTGATCTATACCATGACTACATTTCGTTTGATTGAATGTCAAATGCCCCTATCCTGCTCTCAGGTTCTCGAAAACGACCTTGAAGGAGAAAACGAAATGGGACTGTTCATCATCCTGAAGCATCTTGTCACACCGCTCACACGCCTGACCGAACTGCGTGGTGAATCCGAACGGCGCGCCGTGCGCGAACAGAGTCTCAACCGAATTCCGCCACATCTGCGCGACGACGTCATCGTTCGCGAAAAGCCCTGGCGTTATGACTGATATGGGCGACCGCCAATCTTATGAATGGCGGTCGTCCTTGCTGCAGTGCAGCAATGCTGTGCAATGACCGGCGCCCGCCGTCAGATCGGCGGCATGAAGCGAATAGGCCACGGTTTCACAAAAAAATCACAAACCGACCCTCGATCACCTTCTCTGGCGCATTTGTCTGTGGCAGTGTCGCAAACAGACAATTGAATGCCATAATTCTTGCAGAAGTTAAGTTTACAAGATCATAAACGGGGTTCTATTGGGGCGGTGTGAGCACAATGGTGAGATCATTCGTTTTTTACCTGGTTCCGCAGTTTTCGCTACTGCCTTTTTCGGGCGCGGTCGAAACTTTGCGCATTGCCAACCGAATGCTGGGCTTCGAGGCCTATGGCTGGCGCATCGCCTCGGATAACGGCGAAAAGGTCACGTCCTCCAGCGGCATCGCCGTCGATCCCGACACCTCGCTTGCAGACGAGCGCCGCTGTCTGATGGGCGAGAACCGCCCCGACCTCGTCCTTGTCTGTTCCGGCGTCAATGTCGACGATTACGGCAACAAGTCGTTCGAAGCCTGGCTGCGCGAACTCAACAATCGCGGCCGCGGCATCGGTTCGGTGTGCACGGCGACCCATCTTCTGGCGCGCGCCGGGCTGCTCAAGGGCAAGCGCTGCGCCATCCATTGGGAAAACATGCCGGGGTTTTGCGAAACCTATCCGGAAATCGACGCCCATGCCGACCTTTTCGAAATCGACCGCAATATCTACACCTGCGCCGGCGGCACGGCCGCAATCGACCTGATCCTGCACCTGATCAGCCAGGAATTCGGCGACGGGCTTGTCAACGCGATCTGCGAACAGACGCTGACCGACCGCGTGCGTCCCTCCAGCGAGCGCCAGCGCCTGCCGCTAAGAGCCCGTCTCGGCGTGCAGAACGGCAAGGTGCTGCAGATCATCGAACT